>NZ_CP104694.1:4014585-4320095 GCF_025398735.1 Tahibacter amnicola | reverse complement strand
CACGCCGAGTCTCGGCCGGCAGCTGTGCCATCGTGCGCTGCCCGGAAACCTGATCGAAGTGATCCGGCTGGCGGCCGGTGATGTGGCCACCGCGAATGCCATCGCGCTCAGCACGCACGTGCCGGCGCAGCAGCTGCGTGAAGCGGCCATCTTTTTCCTGCCGCAATTGCTGTTCGACGAAAAGGCCGACAGTTACCGGATCCTGGGCGTAGCGCCGGACGCGTCCGCCGAGTGTGTCAAAGCACACTACCGCTGGCTGATGCGATGGCTGCACCCGGATCGGCACCCGCATAACGATCATGCCGTGTTCGCAGACCGGGTGACACGTGCCTGGAACTCGCTGCGCACGCCGCAGCGGCGCAGGGCCTACGACCTGTCGTTGTCGCCGGGATTGCTGCAGGACGCAGTCACTGGCAGGGGGGATTGCCGCCGTTGCATCTGCATGACGCCGAGCGCTGGCCAGTGCCGATGTTGCCTGGACGCTGGGTGCGTCGCCTGCCGAATGTAGTGATCGGAACCAGTGCGGTGACTTGCGTGGCGGTCCTTGGACTGTGGATCTGGTTGAGTGCCAAAGATGACGGCTGGCAGGCGAGAGTGACGCCTGCCACTGCGGCGGATTCGGTGCCCGTTGCGCAACACGCAGAACCTGCTGGCGAGGTCCTTCCGCGGGCCGTACCAACGGTGCGCTCCGCCTTGGCTGCCGCGGCCATCGGGCTCGAGGTCGAAGCCTTGCCAGTCCGGGTGAGCGACATCGCCCTTTCCGGAGCGCCGACGTTGCAAGTGCTGCAGCAGGTCGGGGCGGGCAACGAATCGGTGTCCGCCAGGCCGGCCGTCGAGGCGGTGGTGGCGGAACCGCTTGCGCGTGCCACTGAAGTCCAAGCGATGCCGGGTTCCGCGTCGTCGGGCGCCGGGCCTCCACGCTATCGTGGGCCACCTGCTGGATTACCGAGCGAAGTCCCGCTTCCGTCGCGTCTTTCGGAAGCGGAGGTGCGTGCCTGGCAGGAGCGGTTCCAGCAGCTGTACTCATCCGATAATGTGGATGATTTCCTTTCTCTCTTCAGCGAAGATGTCGAGGCGAACGAGGGGGGCATCGAGCGCATTCGTACTGACTATCGCCGCCTGTTTGAACGCAGCGAACCGCGGCGCCTGACCCTCAGCGGCATGCAATGGGAAATCGCGGCGGACTCGGCGATTGGCCGGGGCCGCTACGAAGCCGTCGTGGGGGCGCGCGACGCAAACGCGAAGCCGGTGACCGGAGCGATCGTGCTGGGTCTTCGGCGCACCGGCGGCAACCTTCGAATAACCAAGCTGCAGCACAATGTCAGTGGTCATCGCGGCTGAGGCACGCCAGGGCCGCGCGGTCTTGCGGGTGGCCGTGGTCGCAATCATCGCCGGGCTCATCGGATGGCGATCGCTGCAGATGGGAATGGGCGCCGCGTTCGAGCACGCCGATCCGGCGCTGGCGCTGTCGTGGCAGCCCGACAATGCGCGAGCGCAGCTGCGTCTGGCCGAGAGGGCCGCGGGCGCCGCCACGCCGGATCTGCCGCAGGCCGAACAGCGCGCGCGCGCGCTGCTTCTGCAGAGGCCGGCGGACGGTCGGGTGTATCGCGTCCTTGGCGAAGTAGCCCACCGACGGGGCGAAACCGCCGTGGCGCAGACGCAGCTGGAGCGCGCGATCCGTTTGTTGCCAGCGGATATTCCCGCGCGTATCTGGTTGGCGGATGCGGCGTTGCTGCGCGGCCAGTGGCGTTCGGCACTCGAACACGTCGACGTCATCCTGCGGCTGACGCCCGTGCGGGCGAAGAAGTTGTTTCCCGCGTTGAGGGTGTGGTTGACGCAACCGGGTGCGCCGGCGGCCTTCGTCGACGTGCTGGCGGGCAATCCCCCTTGGCGAACCGCGTTTCTCCTGGCTTGCGCACAGGGCGATTCGTCCGTCATCGCTTCTACGGTCGAAGTAGTGAAAGGGCTGCGTAAGTCCGTTTTTCCACCGACGTCCGACGAGTTGTCTGCGTTGGTCGAGCGGCTGATACGCGACCAGGCGGTGGAGCCGGCGTACATCCTGTGGCGCCAGTCGTTGCCTGCACCGATGGCGCCGGGCAATGCGATTCACAACGGCGATTTCGAGCGTGCGCCGACCAACACGGGATTTGACTGGCGGATACAGTCGCTCGCCGGTGCGTCAGCCACGGTGACCGACAAACGGGACCGGGCCGGTCACGCGCTAAGGGTGCATTTTTCGAACCAGCGCGTGGCGTTCACCCATGTTTCCCAGATCCTGCTCCTGCCGCCCGGACGTTTTGCGGTGATGGGACAGGTGCGACTCGACGCGTTGCAATCCGAGCGGGGGCTCGAATGGGTACTCGACTGCCTCGGAACGCCGACGCGCTCCCTGGGACGCAGCGAACCGATGCGGGGTACGACGGGCTGGCAGTCTTTCCAGTTCGGCGTCGACGTTCCCGCCGACTGCAAGGCACAGCGACTGACGTTGGCGACGCGCGCGCGCATCGCGGCGGAGGGACAGATCAGCGGCACCGCATGGTTCGACGACCTGCGGGTCATCACCGCCGGTGACTTCGGGAACGCCGGGCAAAACGCCGGTTTTCCGGCGGAAAATCCCGCTTCGGTCAGTTCGCTTGCGCCAGGTGAAACGCAGCAATAGACTGCCATTCGCGGCAGAAAACTCCCCGAATGGCAAAGGCAGAAAGGGAGCACGTCATGTTCGATCGAGTAGCGTTGTCACTGACCTTGGCGCTGGCCGCCACGGTCGCCACGGGCCAGCAGCTGGCCCCTGCCGTCGCCACGGTCATGGCCGTGAAGGGACAAGTACTCTTGTCGAGGGGCAGCGAGTTCACGCCAGCCCAGGAGGGCGCCATTCTCGCTGCTGGCGACCGCCTCATGACCCTCAGCGATTCGAAGGCCCTGGTCGCGTTCGCTGATGGCTGCGAGCAGACCCTGGCAGGCGATTCGATGGTGACGATCGGTGAGAAGTCCGATTGCCTGCAGTTCGGCGGCAAGCCGACCTCGTTCCGGCAAGCCCTGGGCGAGACGGACGCCGCAACCGGCGACGCCACCACCACACTGACGGATGGCCAGAAATGGCTGGTTGCAGCAGTCCTCCTGATCCCGACGGCCTATTACTTCGAGAGACGCAACGACGACAATGACGACGACGATGGCGTCGTCGTTCCGCCGATCAGCCAGTAGCGCACGCCATGGCCGTCGTGGCTGCACGGTATTCCCGCGGGGCCCGGACGGGCCCCGCTTCATTTCTGCCGGAAGAAACCAGATACGGCACGTCCGCATTGGCCGTGTCTGTTGGCGTGGTGCTGACGTGTGCCGCCGTGATGGGCGGCTGGTCGTTCTTTTCGTGGCGCGACAGCGTGCTGGCGCTGGCGGCGTTGCCGTGCCTTGCATTGGCGTCCTGGCGTCGGCCGGCGCTGGAGTGGCGGGGCACGACGGCCTGGATCTGCCTGGGCGTCTTCGCGGCGCTCGTTCCGGGGCTTTACCTGGTTCCATGGCCGATTGACTTCATCGCTGCGCTGCCGGGACGTGCTGTATTGCTCGAACCCTTCCTGGCGGACACGGCTGGCAAGGTGCCGGCGCTGCCCCTGTCGCTGGCCACCGACGAAACCTGGCGTGCCTGGCTAAAGTGCGTGCCGGTGGTGGCCGTCTTCGTGGCGACGTGTCGCTTGCCCGGGGAGCAGCGCACGGCAGTGATTATTGGCCTGGTTGCGCTGGCGACGCTGCAGGCCTTGTGGGGTCTGGCGCAGCTGCAGGGCGGTGCTGATGGCCCGCTGCGACTGTTCGGACCTGCCGACCTCTACAGCGCGACCGGGGCATTCGCCAATCGCAATCACCTGGCGTCGCTGATCGTCATGAGCTTGCCCGTGCTCTGTGTCCTGGCGGCGCGTGGCACGGCCGGGGATGCCGACGTCCACGTATTGGCGTGGCGGTGGCTGTATGCGCTTGCCTTGCTGGTGTGCCTGTCGGGGCTCGTCGCTTCGCGCTCACGCGCGGGCATCAGCCTGGGTTTCCTCGCCGTGCTGCTGACTGCCGGATGGCTGGCATTGGCGCGGCAACGTCATCGCGGATTGTTGTCGATTGCGTTGAGTCTGCTGGTGCTGGTGGCGGTGGTGTCCCAGTACGCCTGGATGCATGCGTTGGAACGTTTTACCGAAGACGGGTTCGCCGACGGTCGCTTCACGTTGCTCGGACGAGGCTGGCGTGCGGCACTGGCGATGTTCCCGTTCGGGAGCGGTCCTGGCACGTTCGCGGACATTTTCGCCACGTTCGAGACGGTGGCATCGCTCAAGCCCTATTACGTCAATCGGGCCCACAACGATCTGGTTGAACTGACCTTCGAGATCGGCATTCTTGGTCCACTGTTGTACCTGGCCGTCGCAGGAGGTGTTGGCTATGCGCTGTGGCGCTATTGGCGACGCAACGTGTCGGACGGATTTCGTGCCCTGCAGTGGCCCTGTGCGTTGGGGTTGGCGCTGTTTCTCCTGCACGGGCTGGTGGATTTCCCGGCGCGCGCGCCGCTCGCGGCAATGGTCGCCGCCGTGCTGGCGGGCCTTCTGACCCGTCCGCCGCCGGCACCGGGTGTGCTACGGCATTATCCGGAAGTATCTTCTGATACTTCCCAGCGTTCTGGTGAATTGCATACCATGCGGTAGGCAGCTGTCGTCCCGTCGGGTTTTCGAGGTGGCGCCCATGCGTGCAGTCGAATCGACCGATGTTCCTGCAATGATCCGCCCGGCCGGGCCGCGTGCCGGTCAATCGACGCCGCGTGTGAAGCTGGTCGCCGTGGTTGGGGCACGGCCTAATTTCGTCAAGATGGCTGCGTTGCTGCGCGCGCTGTCGTCGACTTCCACCGCAGTAGCCATCGACGTCGTGCTGGTGCATACCGGTCAACACTACGACGTGGCAATGAACACGCAATTCTTCGCGCAACTGGGTATCCCGGAACCGGACATCTGCCTGCAGGCCGGTTCCGGCAGTCACGCTGTGCAGACCGCTACCATCATGTTGCGATTCGAGCGGGTGCTCGACCAGGTGGCGCCGGACTGCATCCTGCTGGTCGGTGACGTGAATTCCACCATTGCCTGCGCCCTGGTGGCGGCGAAGAAGCAGATCAAGGTCGTGCACGTGGAGGCCGGGCTGCGTTCGGGTGACCGCGCAATGCCCGAAGAACTGAACCGGTTGCTGACCGACCAGCTGAGTGATCGCCTGTACGTCACCGAGCCCGCCGCCTGCCTCAATCTGCGCCGGGAAGGCATTCCCGACGATCGCGTCGTGTTCAGCGGCAACGTGATGATCGACACCCTGCTCACGCATCGTGACCGTGCCGTTCCGGCGGCCCAGACCCTGGCTGCCGCAGGTGCAGGCCCGCTGGCGGAAGCCGGCTACGCCGTGGTCACCCTGCATCGACCGTCCAACGTGGACGACGGCGGGGCCCTGTCGCGGCTGGTACAGGTCCTGGACCAGATTGCGCACGATATCCCCCTGGTATTCCCGGTCCATCCGCGCACGCGCCAGGCGTTGCAGGCTGCTGGCCTGCAGGGGTTCCTCGACCAGCCCGACGTCGTTGCGCTAGCCCCGCTGGGATACTTCGAGATGCTCGGGCTCATGGCAGACGCCACATTCGTGCTTACCGATTCCGGTGGCATCCAGGAAGAGACCACCGCGCTGGGTGTTCCCTGCCTGACGGTGCGTGAAAACACGGAACGTCCTGTCACGATCGAACAGGGTACCAACACCTTGACCGGCACGGACGCCCGGGTGATTCGGCAATGTGTCCGCGATATTCTGGAAACCGGCGGGAAGCGTGGGCGCGTGCCGGAGAAATGGGACGGCCATGCGGCGGAGCGTATCGTGGCTGATCTGTCGCGGTGGTTGTGTGCTGGCGGGGGTTCCCGGTGACCGATCTCACGACGTTGGAGGCGCTCCGGCAGTTGTCGTGTCGGCGGACAGCGCTAGGCGGTTTTCGACGTCGCCGTGAACGTGTCTGGACGTCAGCCACCCCTGCCGGCTACGGGGCCGTGCAGTATTCTTTGCTGACCCCACTGTCCGGCTTTCGACGCAGCGTTTCCGCGAAAGGGACGACGCCATGACCGTTGCCCTGTTGAATCCGAATATCAGCAACGTGCTGACCAAATCCGTACGCCGGCCGGCGGACTTGGCCATCCACGGTGCCGCCCCCGCGTTTGGCGAGCCGCTCCACGTCGGACGTCCCAATCTTGGTGATCGCAATGTGCTGATCCAGCGCATGATCACCATGCTCGACAACAAGTGGCTCACCAATAACGGCCCAATGGTGCAGGAGCTTGAGGCGAATATCGCGGCTCACCTGGACGTCGGCCATTGCGTCGCCATGTGCAACGGCACGGTCGCCCTGGAGATCGCGATCCGGGCGTTGGGATTGTCCGGCGAGGTGATCATTCCGTCCTTCACTTTCGTCGCGACGGCACATGCGCTGCACTGGCAGGAGATCACGCCCGTATTCGCCGACATCGATCCGGAGACACATAATCTCGATCCCGTTGCCGTCGAGCGGATGATCACGCCGCGGACGACGGGAATCATCGGCGTGCACCTGTGGGGACGCGCAGCGCCGCACGAGGCCTTGCAGGCAATCGCCGACGAACATCACCTCAAACTCATGTACGACGCCGCCCACGCTTTTGGTGCCGGCTACAAGGGGCGTCGTCTGGGAGGGCTCGGTGCCTGCGAGGTGCTGAGTTTCCATGCGACAAAATTCTTCAACACGGGCGAGGGGGGCGGTTGTCACCAACGACGCCGCGCTGGCGCAGAAGATGCGCCTGATGCGCAACTTCGGATTCGCCGGCTACGATAACGTCATCTATCCAGGTACCAATGGAAAGATGACCGAGGTGGCGGCTGCTATCGGGCTGACGAACTTTGACTACATTGACTATGTGGTTGAAGTGAACTGGCGTAACCACCGTGCGTACCGGGAACGTCTCGGTGTCTTGCCGGGCCTGCGCGTGCTTTCCTACGATGATCGGGATACGCCCAATTACCAGTATGTCGTCGTGGAAGTGGGGCCGGAGTGCCCGGTGACGCGCGACGAAATGGTCAGCGGCCTGCACGCTGAGAATGTCCTGGCGCGGAAGTACTTCTGGCCGGGCTGCCATCGCATGCAACCCTATCGCGATTTGTATCCCCACGCCGGCCTGCTGTTGCCAAACACGGAAGCCGTCGCGCAGCACGTTATGGTGCTGCCCACGGGTACCGGCACGGACCTGCCGTCCGTGCACATGGTGTGCGACATTATCGGTTGCCTGATTGACGGGGCGCGGCCGAATGGCTGATCCGTTCCGCAGCTTGGTATTGACCGATAACGTCGAGCTCTTTGAGTTCGTGCAGGCCCTGGTAGTGGAAAAGGGTATCGCGGACGTGACGTTCGGTTGTTCCCGGCAGGGTCCGCTTGCCGCCCGTCCCGACATCGACGTGGTCGATGTGCGCACCGGATGCGACGCGTTGATCGCGCGATATCGGCTGATTGTTTCGCTGCACTCCAAGCAGCGATTTCCGTCTGCACTGGTGCGGGCTGTCCGCTGCGTCAATATCCACCCGGGCCACAATCCGGACACGCGCGGCTGGTTTCCGCAGGTCTTTGCCATCCTCCGTGGGCTGAAGCTGGGCATGACAGTGCATCGGATGGATGAGGCGCTGGATCACGGCGACATTTTGTATCGCGAAGAAGTGCCGGTGTTGTTCTCCGACACATCGTATACGGCGTACCGGCGTGTCATTGATGCTGAGAAACGCTATCTGCGTCATAACTTGCACGCGTTGATTCACGCTGACGGTGAATCGCAGCCAATGAGTGAGGAGGGAAACATGCACAGCAAGTCCGATTTTGACCGTCTGTGCGAGATCGATCTCGACCAGCGTGGCAGTTTCCGCGACTTCTATGATCGTCTGCGTGCCCTTTCGTTCATGGGTTACCGGAATGCTTACGTGCGCGATCCGGACAGCGGGAAGAAAGTGTATCTGTCGCTGGTGGTGGAACCGGAATGAGTGTACCGGCGCCCGCGGTCACCTCGGTCGATGCCGGCGGGCGTCTGCGGGTGGTATATGTGTTCCGCGCGCCGTGCGCCGGCGGGCATAGTATCGAGGGGCTTTTCCGTTCCATTGCGACGGCGATGCAGACTCACTGTGAAGTGAGCACCTACGTCCTTCGCGGTGGCTGGCGGTTGCTGGGTGACATCTGGCGAATACGCCGGCTGCGGCCGGATATCGTGCACGTGACCGGCGCTGCCAATCACATTCTGCCCTTGTTGGTGGGATTGCGCGTGGTGCTCACTGTCCACGACATCGGCCACTACCTCTACACGTTGCGCGGGTGGCGTCGTGCTGTCTATCGCTGGTTGTGGATGGATCTGCCGTATCGTCTCGCATGGCGATTGACGACGATCTCGACACATACGCAGGAGCAATTGGCGAAGCACTGTCCGGCGACGCGTCGAAAGACGATTGTCGTACACAATTGCGTGTCCGACAGGTTCACGCCGGATGCAGATGGTACGCGCCAGTCGGTGCCGACAGTGCTCCAGGTCGGCGCGCAGCCTCACAAGAATTTGACGCGGATCGTCGAAGCGCTCAAGGGAACAGGCTGGCGCCTGGAGATACTCGGTAATCCGGACGAGGTCACGCGACAGTTGCTCGAAAACTCGGGAGTGGACTATTACTGCCACGGTTGGGTCGCCGAGGAGGCAGTGCCTGAGCTCTATCGGCGTGCCGACGTCATCGCCTTTGCATCGCTTTCCGAAGGTTTTGGAATGCCGATTATCGAAGCCCAGGCCATGGGGCGTCCAGTAGTGACCTCCCATGTCACGGCCATGCCTGAAGTGGCTGGGAAAGGGGCTTGCGTGGTCGACCCTACCGATATTGAGGCCATCCGCGTCGCGATTCGCCGTACCATCGAAGATTCCGCATTTCGCGACCAGTTGGTGCGCGACGGGCTGGATAATGTCCGCCGATTTCAGCCTGCCCGGATTGCCGTTGACTATCTCGCCGTCTACCGATCGCCATGACACGCCTTCTTTACCTGAGTTCGGTCATGGTGCCGCCGCAGGTCAAGCTGTGCGTCGCGCTCCGGCGGCGTCACGTCGATGCGCAATTCTGGTTTTACGAAGGGCCGGAGCGGACGCGCGGGACGTTCTGGCGAATCGATGGCGGCGATTCCTGCCGCATTCTTCCGGATACGTGGCTTTTGAACGGCCGCTATCTTTCCCTTGAGCTGACCCGCCAGCTAGATACCTTCGATCCCGATATCGTCATTCTGGGCGGGTTCTCGATCCCCGGAAACTATCTGGCGTATCGCTGGGCGCGTCGCAACGGAAAGCGTGTGGTCGTGTTCACCGAACGTTCGCGCGACCGGCACGGAAACCTGCGCGGAGCGAGCCCCGCGTGGTGGCTGCTACGAAATTTGTATCGGCATGTCGATCTGGTGATCGTAAGCGCCGACGATGCGGTCGCGCAGTTCCGTGACGTACTCGGCTTTGGGCAGAAAGTTGTCGCAGGTCGCTATGCGGCAGATATCGACGGCTATCTAGGGCATCCCGCGAGGAAGCCGGGGGATAGTCCAGTATTGCTGTATCCGAACCGGATGACGCCCATCTATGCGCCACTGTTGGCGCTGGACATTTTCGCCGTGCTTCGCCGCCGATATCCGAATGCCCGGCTGCTGATGAACGCTGCCGGCGAGCTCGGTCCCGCGTGCCGGCGCCGGGTGGCCGAACTGACCCTGGAAACGGCCGTGGAATTTCTCGCAGATATCCGGCAGTGGAATGAACTGCCCGATGTGTACGCGCGCGCTCACGTGATGATCCTGCCTGCTACATTCAGCAACGGCAACTTCACCATCATCGAGTCGATGGCGTCGGGTCTTGGTATCGTCATCAGCGATCGCATCCTTGGTATCGGAAACCTTATCGAAGAGGGGGTCAATGGCTTCCGGTGCGAACCTACTGTCGAAGCATTCGTCGACCGCATCGAGCGCTATCTGCGATCGCCAGCGCTGATCGCGCAGCATGCGCATCTGAACCGGGCGATCGCACGTCCGTTGGGAGCAGAGGGCACTGCGGAGTTTCTGTTAGATCTGCTGGCGCGTAACGGACAGCTGTCTGCCGTTGACGCGAGATCCGCAGCATGAACGCGTACCCGCCGACGGGGACAGTGTGCGTGCATTGCGCGGGCGTTCCGGCTGGGCGTCCATGAGCGACCTGGCAAACATCGGCTGGATGGGCGGGCTGGCGATCTACCAACGCGTGATCGGTACGCTGGGCAGCGCGCTGTTTGCCAGGACTCTGGGGGCAACGGACTTTGGTGTCCTGACGATTGTCAATACCACGACAAGTAGCGCCTACGGGCTATTCCGTCTCAGCGTCGACGCATCGCTCCAGGTCGAGGTTGCCAGCCGGCCGGATCGTGTGCAGCAGACTTTGCCCTATGTATTCGCCGGGATGGTGTTGCTGGGCATCGCCGGTGCATTGGCGTGGATGGCCGTTCTGATGAGTGCTAAATGGGTCGCTGGTAGCGTCTACGGCAGCGCGCCGATAGCGCCAATGCTCCAGTTTGCAGGACCTCTGGTTTTCGCCCAGTGCCTATGCCAGTTCGTCTACGCCGTGCTGGCTGGAGCCAACCGGTTTGACATCTATGCCCGATGGACCATGGCGGTTTCCACGATTGGACTGATCACCTCGGGTGCTGCGGCATGGTGGGGCAACCTGCAGCTCGTGCTTATGGTCATGGTCGTAACGCAGATGATCAATGCGGTGGTGCTGCTGCGCGTACTGACGGTGCTGATTGACTGGAAGGCAGGTATTCCGTCGCTGTCGGTGTCGGTGGTGTTCGCCGCTGCGCGGACGTTGCTGAGGACCGGTCTTCCGTACTACGCGTCGGGCTTCGTCCTGATTCCGGTGACTTATGGACTCCAGGGCATGCTGGGGCAGGCCGGCGGCATTGAGGCGGTGGGTTATCAACGCATTCTGATCGCCATGTGCAGTGTCGTGGGCTTTTTGCCGCACAGCATAGCGGGCGTGGTCGTGTCCTCGTTGGCGGCTGCGCGCGGTCATGGACAGCCGACAGATACCATCGACCGTCAGGCCGCGATCACCTTGAAGCTGATCTGGCTGGCTACGGTGATCGTGGCGATCGCTGTCATTGCCGCAATGCCGTGGTTGATCGGTCTGTTATTCGGCGCGCCCTACCTGCCGGCGACAGGGCCAGCCCGTGTGGCGTGCGTCGCGGCGGTTTTCGCGTCGGTGGGGCAGGTCGGCATACAGGATTCGGTGGCCGCAAGACGCTTTGGCATCGTGCTCAAGATGGCCGTCGTTCATGCCATCGTGTTTCTGCTTCTCGGAGTTGCGCTGATTCCGGAAAATCTCCTGTTCGGCTACGCGATCGCCGAGCTCGCGGCTCATGGATGCGTGCTAGTTGCTGTCCTTGTTGAACAACGAGCCCGGTACAAGGGGCGTCGGTCGGCGCTGGCGGCCTGCATCGTCCTGACCGCACTGTTGGCGACCTCACCGCTGTGGTTTCCGTCAGGTGCTGCTGCGGTGGCAATCAGCGCGCTTGTCCTTGAGGTAATACTGGGCGGGCTCCTCTTCTTCGTCTTGTTCAGCGACGCGGAGCGGGCTGTCGTTCTGCGAAGGATGAGCACGATCCTGCGCAAACGACGCACCGGACGTGTCAAAGGGAATGCAACAGGGCTAGCCGACACGACGCCACTGCGGCGATGGCCAAGCGGGGATCCCCATGCTTAGTGCGGCCGTTTCCGGCTATCCCCGCGAGCACCTGCATTTCCGGTCACAGCACCCGGGCGTGGTTCACGTCCTGCTTACGCTACCGGTCATCAGTGTCGGTACCTTTCTAGCGTTTGGCTGGAGTAGCGAGAACAGCGCCGTCGGGTTTCGCTTGTACGGACTTGTCGGTCTCCTCATCGCGTACGGACTTGCTCAGATTGTCCTGGTCCGCGCCAGTGGATTGACGCACTGGGCGCTCAATCCTTCCGTGCAGTTCGCGCTCCTGGGAAACCTACTTCCCGCTACCGCCTTCATCCTCCTGTCGATGTGGCCCGATGATCTGCAGCGGCAGGTCCGCTTTGATCCGACACCGGACATCTACCGGATCCAGTACGAATGGCTCAATCTCATCGGCGCCAGCGCGCTGTGGACCGGGCATTGGTCCGGCACGTCACGTTGGCTGGCAGAGGTACTGGCACGAACGCCTGTCCTGGCGCGAGCATCGCAAACCGTTCCGCAGCTCCGGCGCAGTGGCCTGGCTGCCGTGTTGGCTCTCGTGGTGGGCGCGCGGCTGCTGGCCATCAGCCTCGGGCTATATGGTTACTCATCCAGCTATGAGCAAGCTATCGCAGCATCGGCGTACAACCAGTACCTGGCATTGGCTGACGATCTGGGCATCATTGTCCTGGTCGCGGTGTCGTTAACGTACTTCAGCGGCCGATGCTCCGTATGGTTGCTGATTGCTGTGTGGGCAACCGAAGAACTGTTCGGTTTCATGTCGGGATTCAAGAGTGCGGTAGTGGCGCCCGTGGTTGTCGTCGGCATGGCCTACTATGTCCAGCGCAACCGGCTGCCGCTGTGGCTGCTGCCCGTATCGCTGACCGCCTTGCTGCTGGCGTACATGGTGATTGAGCCGTTCCGCGAGTACCGCAACCGCGAATCCAGTTTCGAAGGCACCAGTGTCACCGCCATCGTCAACGCGTTTTCGGCCGGCGGAAAGTCGTCGAACCTCGACAACAACCTGACCCAGACCGCGACAAATTTCCTCAACCGGGTGCAGGACGTCACCACAGCTGCTGCCGGCATCGAATATGCGGCAAAGACCGATATCCTTCCCGCCGGATCCCCGCAGTTTCTGGCAGACATTTTCTACTCGCCGCTGTACAGCTTTGTTCCGCGCGCCATCTGGCAAGGCAAGCCGATCAACGACCTTGGCGTGTGGTATACCCAGGTGGTACTGGGAATGAATTCCCTGTCGTCGACAGGGATGTCTCCTGTGACCTACCTGAACTTCGCTGGAGGCGCATGGGCCGTCGCGCTGGGATTCCTGGTCGTCGGGCTCTTCCAGTCAGCCATCTTCCGGGCACTGTTGCTGTCCGGTGGAGCCGCGTCCTTCCTGATTGTCGGATTGACAGGGGCGCTGGGGCACGTCGACAGTGTGTTCTACGCGTTCTTCATCGCGATCGCGCGCTACGTACCCTTGTTGTTGGTCATGCGTTTCGTCCTGTTCCGGTCACCGAACAGCAGCCGGCACTTTCATCGCGACTGAGGCCTCTGCAATGTGCGGATTGGCGGTCCTGTTGACATGGCCTGGGCGAAGGGATTCGGATGCCATGACATCGGTGGTGCGTCGCATGTGCGAATCGCTGCGTCCGCGCGGTCCGGACGGCGAGGGCTTCTGGCAGGATCCGCTTAGCGGCGTCTGTCTGGGGCACCGCCGCCTTTCGATCATTGATCTTGATGCGCGCGCGTCCCAGCCGATGGTATCGGGCTGTGGTCAGTTCGCCATTGTGTATAACGGAGAGTTGTACAACTACGAGACGCTGCGACAGGAATTGATCCGGCGTGGCGTCCGGCTGCGGACAAACAGTGACACGGAAGTGCTATTGGAGCTGTTCGTTCGCGACGGTGAGGCCATGCTGTCGCGCCTGCGTGGCATGTTTGCCATCGCCATCTGGGATGCCGGGCGTCGGCGCCTGTTCCTGGCACGGGATCCCTACGGCATCAAGCCGCTTTACTACGCATCAACGGAAGATGGTCTCCTCGTTGCTTCGCAGGTGAGGGCGATCATTGCCAGCGGAAAGGTCGATCGTGAAGGGTGTCCGCAGGGGCAGGCCAGTTTCTGGATGCTCGGCAGCGTGGCTGAACCCTATACGTGGTTTCGCGCTGTCAGAGCGCTGCCGGCCGGGCATTTCGGCTACGCGACGGCGCGTGGTGGTCTCGCCGTCCAGTCGTTCTGGAATATTGGCGGCAGCTGGAACCAGCTACCTGACAGCGCATCTGCGACGCCGCTCTGTGCAGCGCGGAGCGTCAGGCAGGCCGTGACGCGCAGTGTCAGCGCGCACATGGTCGCGGATGTTCCGGTTGGCATCCTGCTTTCCGGTGGTGTCGACTCCAGTTGCCTCGCCGCCGTGATGCAGCAGGTCGGAACGGCGGCGTGTGGCATCACTCTGCAGTTTGCGGAGTTCCTCGGACGCCCCGAAGACGAGTCGGCCCGCGCAGCGGAGGTCGCCGGTGTCTATGGTATTCGCCACGTCATCCGTCGCGTGGATCGGGCCGAATTTGAGCGGGATCTCCCGGCACTGCTGGTCGCGATGGACCAACCCTCGATCGATGGGGTCAACACCTGGTACGCCACCAAAGCGGCGGCGGAAAATGGGCTCAAGGTGGTTTTGTCCGGCGTTGGCGCGGACGAGCTGTTCCAGGGGTACTCGCTTTTTCGCGAAGTTCCCGGCCTTGTCAGCGCCTGGCGTGCAGTGGAGCGGATTCCGGGGGCTGCGGCGCTGGCGGAATGGTTGGGAAAGCGGCAAAGCCGTCGCAGCGGCAATCCCCGCTGGGCTCTGCTGCCGCGCGTCGCGCATGACCTTCGGGGCGCGTGGTTCGTGCGCCGCAGCGTCTTTGCGCCCGGCGAGCTGGCCCAGCTGTTGCCGCGTCACCTCGCCGATGCGGATCACTGCGTGGATCCCATCGGGTGGGTGGCTGCGCTCGCGGGTCCGCTGGCTGCCTGCCCGCGCTTGGCCGTAGGCCAGCTGGAATCGATGGCCTATCTGCGTAACCAACTGCTGCGCGACAGCGACTGGGCGAGCATGAGCCACGGCGTTGAGCTGCGCACGCCATTTGTCGATGCCGTTCTGCTGCGCGAACTGCAGCCGCTCCTCGCTGCATTCAGCGGATCGCGCGGCAAGCGCTATCTCGCACAAACGCCGGTGCGGCCGCTACCGTCGTGTGTGTGGCGACGTCGAAAGACCGGCTTTTGCATTCCCGTCGAGCAATGGCTGGGCGCCATGGACGCCAATGCCCGCGCATCGGGCGGTGGCCTGCGCGGTTGGGCGAGGTGGGTTGCTGCATCCTACGACCGGAGCGTTTCCCCGTGCGGGTAGCTCACGTCATTCCCCACATGGACGACCCCGTATCCGGGCCGTCGCTTTCGGTACGGCGCCTGTGCGAATCCATGGCGGACGAATCCGTGGCGACGAGCCTGCTGTGCCTTGCCGTGGACGAGCCGCTGCGGAACGTGACCTTATCGCTGATGACGCAGTGGCGCGCGCTGGGCACCTTCGGTTTCACGCCGCGCTGGTGGCCGGCCCTCGGGCGTGCTTATGCAGAATGCGATATTGTGCACAATCACAGTCTGTGGGCATTTCCGAACATGGTCTGCGGATGGCGCAGGCCGCGGCTTGGCCGGGCTGCATTGGTGGTTTCGCCGCGGGGTACACTCGCGCCGGCCGCGCTGGCCAGGTCACGGTTCAAGAAGCTGCTGGCCGGCCCCCTTCAGCGGCCGACGCTGGCCCGCGCCGACCTCCTGCATGCCACCAGTCCGATGGAGTACGAGGACATCCGGCGGGCGGGATGGCGCCGGCCCGTGGCGGTGGTTCCCAATGGGATCGACATCCCCGCGCTTTCGGTCGCGAAGGAGGATGCGGCCATGCGCCGTCTGCTCTTCCTAGGGCGCATCCACCCGATCAAGCGGCTGGATCGCCTGCTGGAAAGCTGGAGGCAGCTGCAGTTTGCGCACCCGGACTGGGAACTGGTGATCGCCGGAAAGGGCGCACCGGCCTACATCGAGGGACTGAAGCGCCAGGCCTTTCGATGTGGACTCTTGCGGTGCCACTTCTCCGGTCCGGTGATCGGTCCGGCGAAGAACAGAATGTTGGCGGGCAGCGATTTGCTGGTATTGCCCTCTGCCAGCGAGAACTTCGGCATGGTCGTGGCCGAGAGTCTTGCCAGTGGTGTTCCCGTGGTGACGACGCACGGTGCGCCCTGGTCCGGGCTCGCTGAGCGCGGCTGTGGATGGTGGGTTTCTGCGGACGGCATCACCACGGCGCTGGATGAGGCAATGCGGTGTTCGCCCGGCACGCTGCGGCAGATGGGGAGCGCCGGACGTGCCTGGATGGCGGAAGACTTCAGCTGGCCTATCGTCGCCGCACGCCTCGTGGAAAGCTACCGCTGGATTCGTGATGGCGGGACGGCGCCGGAGTGGGTAGCGCTCGCATGATGCCTACTGATAACCACAGCGCGAAAGTGCCTGTCGCTGTCGTGATGCTTTCGCTCAACGAGGCACACAACATGGATGCTGTCTGCTGCAATGTCGCGGGCTGGGCACAGGAAGTGTTTCTCGTCGACAGCCGCAGCGCCGACGACACGGTAGATATCGCGCTGCGTCATGGCGTGCACGTCGTGCAGCGTCCGTTTCGTGGATTCGGCGACCAATGGAACTTCGCGCTGGAACAACTGCCGATCACAGCGCCGTGGACGATGAAACTGGACCCGGACGAGCGCCTGGACGATGCGTTGAAGATCGCCATCGCGAAGGCGATCGGGAGCGGTACGTGCGACGGATTGGAAGTGACGCGACGTCTGTGGTTCATGGGCAGACCACTGCCGGTGCGACAACGCCTGCTGCGTTTGTGGCGGACTGGGACTTGTCGCTTCAGTG
The DNA here is from genome assembly GCF_025398735.1 of Tahibacter amnicola. Classification (NCBI taxonomy): domain Bacteria; kingdom Pseudomonadati; phylum Pseudomonadota; class Gammaproteobacteria; order Lysobacterales; family Rhodanobacteraceae; genus Tahibacter; species Tahibacter amnicola. The sequence continues at coordinate 4,303,385 of NZ_CP104694.1, read as the reverse complement.
ACGTTACCGTGAACGAACATCCCATCGTCAGTGGCCGCATCTCGCCAGTGACTGGCGAGCTGGAGCACTACGACAGTCCGGATCTTGCGCACTGGCTGGACAAGCAGAATCGCTATTCCTCGGCAGAGGCTATCGCCATGGCCAGCGCGTCACCGTTGGCGGAACAAGCGCGCTGGCGCGGAACGCCTCTTCAGCGGAGGATGTGGCTCAAGAAGTACTTCTATCGGGTGCCTTGCCGCTACTGGCTGCTGTTTTTGTATCATTACCTGGCCCTTGGCGCCTGGCGCGCAGGGCGGGTCGGTTTGGCCTGGTCGCGACTACGCTGCGAGGTGTACCGAATGACCGAGTACAAAGTCCGGGAGATCTTTCTGCGTGGCCGCTTGCCGGTGCAATGCGCCCATGGCGTCGGCGACGCCGATCCCCGCGTCGCGCAGTACTAGCCGGGTGCCTGCGCACCATGTGCGGCATTGCCGGCTACCAGGGATCCGAACGAATCGATTCACTGGGCGATGCGATCCTGGCGCAGCTGGCGCATCGCGGGCCGGACGGTTCCGGCCGACACGTCGATTCCGATGCGGGAATAGCGTTGTTCCACACGCGCCTGGCCATCCTGGACACATCCGTGCTTGGCGCACAGCCGATGACCGACGCGTCCGGTAGCGTCGTCATTGTGTTCAATGGAGAAATATATAATTTCCGAGAGCTGCGGCAGCAGTGCATGGCCGAAGGAGACGTGTTCCGCTCGCACTCGGACACGGAAGTGATTCTTGCGCTCTATCGGCGGCATGGCGAAGCGTTCCTGTCGCAGCTGAACGGCATCTTCGCCCTGGGATTGTGGGACGTACGGTCCCGGCGTCTGCTGCTGGCCCGCGACAGCGTTGGCGTGAAACCGTTGTACTACGTCGAACACGCCAAAGGAGTGGCATTCGCCAGCGAGCTGAAGACGCTTCGGCTCTTTCCGTTCGTAGCGCGCGAACCGGATCTGCAGGCGATCAGCTGCTACGTGCGGTGGCTGTGGTGCCCGGGACCGCGTAGCCCGCTTCGCGGCGTATACAAGATGGAACCGGGTGAGGCACTGTGGATCAGTGACGGACGCATCAGGCGGCGCTGGCGTTTTGCGGGCCTGCCTATCCCTTCCCGTGATGCGGCTGGCACACAGGTGCCGCCCACGGTGAACGATGTTCGCGAGGCGCTGGAGCGGGCCGTGCAGCGCCAACTGGTTGCCGATGTTCCGGTGGGCGCCTTTCTTTCCGGCGGAATTGACTCGAGCGTGATCGTTGCTTTGGCGCGCCGCCAGCTGTCTGGTCGAATGCCGTGCTTCACGATCGCCATCGATACGGCAGCAGGTGACGGAAAGTCGCATGATGGATTTGAGGCAGATCTTCCCTATGCCCGCCTGGTTGCCCAGCAGCTCGACCTTGAGTTGCATGTCACCCGGATAGGGCCGGAGATGCTGGAGGAGTTGCCCAAGATGGTCTGGCACCTGGACGAGCCCCAGGCGGATCCGGCCGCGTTGAACACGTTTTTCATCTGCCAGCAGGCGCGGCGCCAGGGTATTCCCGTGCTGCTGTCGGGAACGGGCGGCGATGACATCTTTGGCGGCTACCGCCGGCACCTGGCAATGCGGCTGGATGGTGTGTGGGCACGCACGCCGCCCGGACTTCGGCGCTGGTTGGCGAGGGCAGGACGTGCCATGCCCGCAAACCCGTCACCGGCACGGCGGATTGGCAAAGTGCTACGCACTGCGGAGCTGGAAGGCAATGCCCGCGTAGCTGCGTACTTCGACTGGTGCGAATCCGAGAACGACCTGGCAGACCTGTTCGAGCCGGCCAGTGGCATCACAGTCCGGCCTTCTGCGCTGGTGGAAGCGCTCGATCACATGCCTGCCCACCTGAGCGACCTGGAACGCATGCTGCTGCTGGACCAGCGGTATTTCCTGACCGAACACAACCTCAATTACACCGACAAGATGAGCATGGCGTGCGGCGTGGAGGTCCGCGTGCCGTTTCTCGACCCGGATCTGATGGTCGTTGCCGCATTGCTGCCTGATCGTTGCCGGGTGCGTGGCCTGACCACGAAGTGGATGCTCCGGCAGGCTGCTCGCGGACTAGTGCCCGACCTGGTCATCCGGCGCAGCAAGACCGGATTTGGCGCACCGGTGAGACACTGGCTGCGCGGTCCTTTGCGCGAGATGATGCACGAATTGCTGGGTGCCGCATCGCTTCGGCAGCGTGGCATCTTTTCGCCGGCGGCGGTGGCGCGCCACCTGCGTGACCTGGACCAGGGCCGGGGTGACCCGGCTTACGTCCTGCTGAGCCTGATGTGCATCGAATGGTGGTGCCGTCTGTTCCTCGACGCACCGCCGACGGGACTGCGGGAGGCGGCATGATCCGACGGATTGCCGAGGCGGTGCTGGCGGATGTACGCGTGCTTCGCCACGCGCCCCAGGCGGTGGGCGGCGGGGCATTGTTTGCCTCGGCGGGCGTTGGTGGACTGCGCTATCTGTTCCGCCGTTCTGACGCACTCGACCCGACCTTGTGCAAGGTCGCCGAATATCTTGTCGGCCGGGGCGACGTCGTGTGGGACGTGGGCGCCAACGTGGGCTTGTTCAGCGTGGCGGCGGCTCATCTGTGCGGCGCTGCCGGTGCGGTGTTCGCATTCGAGGCAGATGCGGACGCGGTGAGCCTTCTGCGCAAGACGCAACGGTTGCAGCGGCCCAGTGATGCGCCGATGACCGTCGTTCCGATCGCGGTGGCCGACCGTATCGGATTCGTTGAATTCCAGATCGCGCGCCGGGCACGTTCGGCAAATGCGCTGGCGGGTTTCGGTTCCACGCAGACGGGCGGCTACTCGGAAGTTCGTCGCATACCGGCGTTCGATATCGACGATCTCCTGGGTTTCTTCACGCCGCCGAACGTGGTGAAGATCGACGTGGAGGGAGCCGAGGCCCTGGTGTTGCGCGGCGCGCAGTTGTTGCTGAGGTCTGTGCGCCCGGCGATCTTCTGCGAGGTAACGGAATCAGCCGCCGACGAGGTGACCCGGCATCTGCATCATCACGATTACGTGCTGTTCGGTGGAACGCACTATCCCTGGCGTTCCGACGAGGCGTTGGTACGTGCGACCTGGGATACGGTTGCCATACCGCGCGAGCGACTGGCACGGTATGGCGCGGGAAGCACCCCATGAAACAGGTCCTCCAACACCTCGGCAATGGCCGCACCGACGTGGCCGACGTTCCCGCACCCATTGCCTCTACCGGGCGTGTGCTCGTGCAGAGCCACTGTTCGTTGATCTCCGCTGGCACGGAACGCATGTTGGTGGAGTTTGGTCGCGGGGGGTGGCTCGGCAAACTGCGGCAGCAACCGGACAAGGTGCGCCAGGTGCTCGGGAAGCTGAGGACGGATGGTCTGTGGGCCACGATCGAAGCGGTGCGCAGCAAGCTGGACCAGCCGGTAGCGCTGGGCTACTGCAATGTGGGACGCGTCGTTTCGGTGGGTTCGGACGTTTCGGGGATCGCGGCCGGCGATCGCATCGTTTCGAATGGGCCGCATGCGGAAGTGGTGGCCGTGCCGGCAATGCTGTGCGCGCGGATTCCCGATGCAGTGGATGACGAGACGGCGGCATTCACGGTAGTCGGTGCCATAGCGCTCAATGGAATCCGGCTGGCGGACGTGGTGCTGGGCGAGGCGGTTGCCGTGACGGGGCTGGGATTGATCGGCCTGCTGGCGGTGCAGATTCTTCGCGCGAACGGGTGTCGCGTGCTGGGTATCGACGTGAATCCGCAACGCGTCGCGTTGGCGCGGTCGATGGGCGTGGAGGCCGTGCAGGCGGGGGCGGATGACGTCGTTGTCGCCGCGGAGCGATTCTCCCGGGGACGGGGCATGGACGCCGTCTTGATCACTGCGTCGACAGCCAGCAATGAACCGGTTCTGCATGCCGCGCAGATGTGCCGGAAGCGCGGAAGGATCGTGCTGGTCGGCGTGGCAGGGCTGGCGTTGTCGCGCGATCTGTTCTACTCCAAGGAACTGCGTTTCCAGGTGGCTTGTTCCTACGGGCCCGGCCGCTACGATCCGAACTATGAGGAGCGGGGCCAGGATTATCCGCTGGCCTACGTCCGCTTCACGCAACAGCGCAATTTCGAAGCCGTGCTGGACCTGATGGCGGCCGGGCAGCTGGATGTACGTCCACTCGTCAGTCACCGCTTCGCGGTTGCGGATGCGCCGGCCGCCTACGAACAACTCGCCGGTCGCAACGACGTGCTGGGCCTGCTGCTGACGTATCCGACGCCGGCTGCCAATGACATGGCAGCGCTGCGACGCACGGTACGACTCGCGCCATCGGCGCGGATAGATCGTCCCACGGTGGGAGTCATCGGTGCGGGGAACTATGTGGGACGCGTGCTGTTGCCGGCGTTCGCCCGCACAGGCGTGCGATTCCACGGCATCGCTTCGCGCAACGGTGTTTCCGCCGCGCACTACGGCCGACGGTATGGCTTTTCGGTCGCCACGACTGACGCCGAGGGGCTGATGGCCGATCCGGCCATTGATGCCGTAATCATCGGAACGCCGCACGATTCGCATGCGGATCTCGTGTGCAAGGCGCTTTCCTATGGCAAGAAGGTTTTTGTGGAAAAACCGCTTTGCCTTACAGTGGAAGAGCTGGCGCGGATAGAAGCCACGCTTGCAGGCGTCGCGTCGCCCTGGTTGATGGTGGGATTCAATCGCCGGTTCGCGCCGCTTCTGGTGCAGCTGCGCCAGGCACTGGCCGCCATCTCTGCGCCCAAGAGCGTGGTCGTCACGATCAATGCCGGTATGTTGCCGGCAGATCACTGGACGCAGGATCCGCAGCGCGGCGGCGGCCGTCTATTGGGCGAAGCCTGTCATTTCGTCGACCTTCTGCGTTTTCTCTGCGGCGCGCCAATCGTCGATCTTTCGGTAATCGCGGTGCGTCCTGCCGCCGCGCAGTCGCGTGCGGACAACGCGTCAATCACGCTTTCCCTGGCGGATGGTTCGATCGGGACCATCCACTACCTTTCCAGTGGGCATCACCGGTTTCCGAAGGAGCGGATCGAGGTCTTCACTGGCGGACGTGTCTACCAGCTCGACAACTTCCGCCAACTGCGGGCGTGGGGCGACACGGCCGGACTACGCGGTTTTGGATGGCGCCAGGACAAGGGACAACGCGCCTGCGCGGCCGCTGTGGTCGCAGCGCTCCGGCAGGGCGAGGCAGCGCCAATTCCGCAGGATGAGGTTCTGGAAGTGGCGCGTTGGTGCCTGCGCCTGGCGGAGCCATCGTCATGATTGGTCCGGCGTTGCGTCTCTATCACACGGTGCGTTGGCTCAGGCCGGTGCAGATCGCCGGGCGAGTCTGGCAGGCCGTGTATCACCCGTCGATTCCGATCGCGCCGGCGCCACGCGTGCGCGCGGCGGCGGGAAGCTGGCTGTTGCCGGCGTGGCGCAAGCCCTTGATGATCGATGCGACGACGCTGCGCATTCACGCCAAACGATGCGAGATCATTTCACCGTCCCAGTGGAACGATGTGGACCAGGACAAGCTGCGGCTCTACGGCTTGCACTATTTCGATGACGTGACCGCGTTGCAGGCAGAGGACCGCCGTGACTGGCACCTGCAGCTGATGCACCGGTGGGTGGACGAGAACGCCATCGGTCATGGCAACGGCTGGGAACCGTATCCCATCTCCCTGCGCAGCGTGAACTGGATCATCTGGGCGCTGGCCGGTGGTCAGCTGGATCCCCTGCTGCAGTCGAGCCTGGCCATGCAGCTACGCTATCTGCAGCATCACCTGGAACGGCATCTGCTGGGGAACCACCTGTGGGCCAACGGAAAAGCCCTGGCGTTTGCCGGCGTCTACTTCGACGGCGCTGAAGCGGACCGGTGGCTGGAGCAGGGCCTGAGTATCCTTCGCGCAGAACGCCGCGAGCAGATTCTGCCGGACGGCGGACATTTCGAACGCAGTCCGATGTATCACGCCGTCGTGCTGGCGGACCTGCTGGATCTGTTGGCGCTGGCAAGGGCCTATCCGGGACGCCTGCCCGATACCGACATCCGCGAATGGCAGGACACTGCGCGCGCGATGTTTGCCTGGCTGGCGGTGATGACTCATCCCGACGGCGCGGTCGCGCAGTTCAACGATGCCGCCCTGGACGGTGCGCCGCGACTGGACGATCTGCAGGCGTCGGCGGCTGCAATCGGCGTGCAATGGCATCCGCTGGCCGAGGCGCCGCTGCAGGTGCTCGAGTCTTCCGGTTATGCCCGCATGACGCGCGGCGATGCCGTGGTGCTGACGGACATCGGCGACATCGGCCCCGACTACCTGCCTGGTCACGCGCACGCGGAAACCCTGAGTTTCGAACTCTCTCTGCGCGGCCACCGCCTGTTCGTCAATGCGGGAACCTCCTGTTACGCCACCGGGCGGCAACGGGAGTGGGAACGCAGCACGGCCGCGCACAATACCGTGCAGGTCGACGGTGCGGATTCGTCCGAGGTCTGGAGCAGTTTTCGCGTGGCGCGGCGGGCGCGCGTGTTCGACCGCGGCTGGGGCAATGATCGTGAGACGACGTGGCTGCGTGCGACACACGACGGATATCACCGGTTGCCGGGCCGCGTGCTGCACGAACGGATCTGGCGGCTGACATCGAACGGGCTGACGATCTGCGACCAGCTCGAGGGCAGCTGGCACACGGCGACAGCCCGACTGCGCCTGGCACCGACGCTTCACGCGGCGAGCGAGGAGCAGGGCGTAGCCATACGCGCTGCGAACGTCCATGTACGCTGGCACGGGGTCCGCGAATGCCGTATCGAAGACAGCACCTGGCATGCGGGTTTCGGGCAAAGTGAGCGCTGCAGCGTGCTGGCGCTGGACCTGGCGGCCGCCACCGCGATCACCGACCTGAGCTGGAGCTGACGGACAGGACGATGCGCATACTGTTTCTCTCCGACAATTTTCCGCCGGAAAGCAACGCGCCGGCGACGCGCGTCTATGAGCATGCCGTGCGATGGGTGCGCGATGGCCACCACGTCACCGTCATTACGGGTGCGCCGAATTTTCCGGAAGGGAAGGTATACCCGGGCTATGTCAATCGGTGGCGCCAGGTGGAGACCCGCGACGGTATACGCGTCGTGCGGGTGAAAACCTTCATCACAGCCAATGAAGGGCTGATCAAGCGCAGCCTGGACTATCTCAGTTTCATGGTGACGGGGTTCATCGGCGGGTTGCGCGAGCCGCGACCCGACGTCGTCGTTGCGACGTCGCCGCAGTTTTTCTGCGCGATGGCGGGCTGGGCGCTGTCGGTGGCGCGCTGGCGTCCATTTGTCTTCGAGCTGCGCGACCTGTGGCCGGCTTCCATCGTCGCTGTTGGCGCGATGGCGAAAAGCCCGGTGATCCGCTGGCTGGAATGCATCGAGCTGTTTCTTTACCGGCGTGCGCGGCGCATCGTCACGGTGACGCATTCCTTCCGCGCCGACCTGGTCGCGCGGGGCATTCCCGGTGACAAGATCCGCGTGGTACTGAATGGCGTGGACCAGGAAGCGTACCGTCCGGCGCCGCGCGATGCGGAACTGGCATCGCGCTACGGATTCAATGGCTGCTTCGTGGTCGGCTATATGGGCACCCATGGCATGGCGCATGGTCTGGATCGTGTGCTGGAAGCGGCGAGTGCGCTGAAACACCGCGACGACATTCGCTTCTTCTTCGCGGGCGCGGGTGCCGAGCGCGACCGGGTCGCGCACCAGGTCGAGGCGCTGCAGCTTACCAACGTGACGATGATTCCGCGGCAACCTAAGTCCGCCATGCCGGCCCTGTGGAGCCTGTGCGACCTTGCGCTCATCCCGCTACGCGACTCGCCCGTGTTCGCGACCGTCATCCCGTCGAAGCTGTTCGAGGCGATGGGGATGGGCGTTCCTGTGCTCATGAGTCTCCCGGAGGGAGAGGCAACCGCCATCGTACGGTCGGCGGGCTGCGGTGTCTGCGTGCCTCCCGGTGACGCATCGCGCATGGCCGAAGCAATCGAGCAACTGGCCGACGATCCGGCGCGTCATCGCACGATGGCCGCGGCATCCGCCGCGAGCGCCGCCCATTACTCGCGTGACCGGCTGGCCAAGGTGATGCTCGACGTGCTGGTCGACCTTGCGCCACTGTCCTCGCAGCCGCGTCGCAGCGGGCGGGTCGCCGTATCCGCGCGCAGCGAAGACCCATAGCACCCGTGGCGGGGATTCGCCGCGTTCTATCCAGCCTTCCGATTGAGACGGGCGCTCTTTTCCAGCGCCGAAACATCCACCCAGTATCGCGTGGGATCATCGGAGTCGATTAGGACGTCAATGGCTTCGCCGGCCAGGCCATTGACGTCGACGAAAAGATCTTCGGAGACGAAAGTGTGGTTTTTGCCGGTGATCGGGTCGTGCCAGCGGACGTGAAGACGCCACGGATGCTTGCCGCCGATCTTGAGGTTCTTATTCATCACAGTGCGGCTCACTTCACCGCGGACGCGGCGACCGATCCGGCGCATCAGTGCGCGGCGACGCAGGCGTCGGATTTCGCTGACGAGAAAGGCGGCGCCAATACCGCCGAAGACGATTCCGAACAGGCCCATCAGGCAGGGCAGGAACCAGTTGGCCATGAAGCCGGCGGTGTGTGCCCGGTTGGGGTTGGCCGGATCGTAGTAGACGACGACGGGTGCGCCGACCTCGTGCGCGGGTGGTCGCGAGGACGAAGACGACGTAACCCGACGCACGGTGCCACCGGCATCGGTGAATTCAAAGACGTGTGCGTAGGTGGAGCGGCCTTTGCTTCCGCTGCGGGGCTCCAGGTCGACCACGACCCCGGGTGTGCGCGTCGCATTCACGCGGAAGCTCAGCGTGGCGTACGTCAGCGAAAGGCTGGCGAAGAGCATGATCAGGCCGGGGACTCCGAACAGGCCGATGATCAGTTTGTACATGGGCCTCATCGTTCCCCCACGATGGCGTCGGCGCGGAAAGTGTACTGTGTCGTCGGGTGGAACCGGCCCGCGGAGTCGTCGGCCCCGCGGGCGGCGACAGCGTCAGATGCGCACCCTAGATGCCGTCTTCAGCATGCAAGGTCAGTTCGGCTTTGTCGGCCGGCGCCATGACCTTCCATTTCTTCAGATAGTCGTTTTTCTTCTCGCGAATAGCGGACTCGTGCTCGCGATACCAGGCCTCGGCTTCCGGTGAAACGCCGACCCAGTGTGTCTTGGATTGCCACTTCGCGAAGTCGCCGGACTTCACGTTGTGCTCGGCCGAGGCGTTGTTGCGGATGGGCAGTAGCGAGAATCGCGCCTTCCATACGCCCATGCGGGGGCTGACGAGCACGTAGTAGGTCTTGCCGGCGTTCAGCGTGGCTTCCAGGAAATCGGCGTTCTCGGCGACCACCATGAAGCGGTGCTGCCCCGGCTCGGCGAGGTAAGCCACCTTGGTGCCGGTGGAGACGATTCCGATGAAGGTGTCCTTGGCCTCGCCGGTGTCGTACACGGACGACTGGATCGCGCCGCCGAATGACGATGGACGCATGAAGACCACCAGGGCTTTGTCGGCGGACGGTTCTGGCTCGCGATTGGCCTTGACCATCATCGATGACTGGCAGCCCGTCAGGCCGAGCCCGACTATCAGAAAGGCGACCCATCGCAGCGCACGCGTGTGCCAGAATGCGGTTCCTGTTGAATGCATGGATTTCTCCTCGAGCCACCCGGTGTGGCGGGCGGAAGTTCTAGCAACGACCATCCCGGAAGTCCATTGACCGGTCGAGGCCGCAGGCCTTTATCGACGGGACCCCACACCGCAAGGAGCGATGCCATGCCACTTGAACTGACCTCGAGCGCTTTCGAACACAATGGCGCCATTCCCGTCCGCTATACCTGTGAGGGCGACGACCGCTCGCCGCCGCTGGCCTGGACGGGCGTGCCGGCGGGAACGCGTAGCCTCGTGCTGCTGGTTTCCGATCCGGATGCACCGGATCCGGCGGCTCCGAAGATGACCTGGGTCCACTGGGTGCTATACGACCTGCCTGCTGATTGCACCGGATTGCCGGAAGGTGTTGCCAGCACGGCACTGCCGGCGGGTACGCGGGAAGGCATCAATGACTGGCAGCGGACCGGCTACGGCGGGCCGTGCCCGCCGATCGGGCGCCACCGCTATTACCACCGGCTCTACGCGCTCGACACGCTCCTGGGTGACCTCGGACGACCCACCATGGCTGACGTTGTTTCTGCGATGGCAGGCCACCTGCTGGGCGAAGCGGAACTGATGGGGACTTATCAGAAACAGTTGCCCACGTTGTAGCGCTACGGTTGCAATGACGCCTGCAGCGCGGCGGCAATCGCCGCATCGCCGTCGAGCAGATCCTGCCACCGCAATGTGATGCCCTTGCGGTGGCCTTTCTCCACCAATTTCAAACCTGTTTGATCGATCGTCAGCGTATAAAGGGTCTTGCTGATCAAGAGCTCCCGGCGTAGCGGCCTGTCCAGCCTGGTCATGGAGGATCTCCGGCATGCGTCCAGCGACATCTGCCAAGACGGTGCGGTTGGCGACATTCAACATCAATGGCATCCGTGCACGGCTGCCGAACCTGCTGGCCTGGCTGCAGCGCGAATCGCCGGACATCGTGTGCCTGCAGGAGCTGAAGGCGACCGACGCCGCCTTTCCGCGGCAGGCAATCGCCGAGGCCGGCTACGCCGCAGTGTGGGTGGGGCAGGTGTCGTGGAACGGTGTAGCGATCTTGTCCAAGGGCATCGAGCCGGTCGAGATTCGCCGACAGCTGCCCGGGGCGCCGGACGACGCGCAGGCACGCTATCTGGAAGCGGCAGTGCAGGGGCTCATCGTCGCCTGCCTGTACCTGCCCAACGGCAACCCGCAGCCGGGACCAAAGTTTGATTACAAGTTGGCCTGGTTCGAACGCCTGATCCGGCACGCCAAGGGGCTCTACAGCAGCGGTCATCCGGCGGCACTGGTCGGTGATTTCAACGTCGTGCCGACGGACTTCGATATCTATGATCCCAAGTCATGGCGGCGCGACGCCTTGCTGCAGCCGCAGAGTCGTGCGTGCTATGAACGCTTGCTATCGCAGGGATGGCGCGATTCGTTGCGTCACTGTCATCCGGATGCGCGGGTGTACACGTTCTGGGACTATTTCCGCCAGCACTGGCAACGAAACGCGGGGCTGCGCATCGACCATGTGTTGCTCAATCCGTCGCTGAAGCGCCGCCTGAAACGCGCTGGCGTGGATACGTGGGTGCGCGGCGAGCCCGGCGCGAGCGATCACGCGCCGGTGTGGGTGGAGCTGTCGGTGCCTGCGCGGGCGCGCAATGCCCCCGCGGCGAAAAAGACCGCGTCCAGCCGTAGCCGCAAACGCGTCACGAACCCATCGTAAACCCCAGGATGGCGACATCGCCGTCGTGCTCAAGCAGCGTGACGCCTTCGAGAAAGCAGTGGTCTTCGTCCTGCGTCTTCTTCAGCATCTGGTTGGCCATACGGGCAACGTCCAGCCAGGTCGGGTCGGTGACGGGCGGGCTCCGGTAGGCGGAACCAAGGCCATGAACCGTGTCCGGTGGACTGACGAAACGGCAGGTTCCGCGCCAGGCGATCTCATCGAGATTGTCGATGGGCTCGCCGGTGTCACTTTCCGTATACGCCGCGTAGCGAACCAGGCATTCACCGCGAATCGCCTTTTCGACGCGCGCCTGGATGGCTTCGTGTGGGTCAGCCTCCTCGACGGGCGCGTGCGTTGGAAGAGCGACGGGATGCGTTCCAGGGACCGCCATCTTCGCGTTTGCCATTGTCAGATGGCCGCCTTGCTCGACGATGGCGATCTGCAGCCAATTGGCCAGTGCCTGGCGTTCTGCGCCGTCCATCCAGCCCAGCCACGCGCGCTTGAGGTGCGGCGGCGGTGGACGCGCTGTGCCTTTCGCCGCGGCGAGCAGCGAGCGTAACCACTGGCGATAGGCCGTGTCGCCCCTGCGATCGGATACATCCATCCACAGCACTTCCAGCGCCGGCGCCTCGATGATGGCTTCAATACCGGGCGATATCGCCGGCGCCGTCAGCCGCAAAGCGCGAAGCGCGGGAAAGTGTTCCATTGGGGGCAGGTGCACCGGCGTGTCGCAACAAAGGCTGAGCCGCTCCAGGCCAGGCAGTCGTGCCAGTGCAAGCAGTGATTCCGGCTGCGCAACTTCCGAATGGATGACCAGTTGCTTCAGCCCACCCAGACCTTCCAGCGAACCGATTTCGTCGAGCTTGCACAGATCCAGCACCAGGGTCTCCAGGTGGTGCAGGCGGTCGAGAAAGGTGAGCGAATGGAGGCGGATGCGGTGGAAACGCAGGTGCCTGAGCGTTACCAGGTTGCCGACGGGGTCGACCGTCTTTACTTTTCCACTGATGAGCAAACGATCCAGCTGGTCGAAGTGGGCGAGGGCGTCCAGGTGCGTCTTGGGTTTCGTCGTCGGTCCGAGAATCAGGCCCTGGAGGGATGTGGGCAGCGCCTGGAGCGCGCGCAGGTCAGCCACGGATTCGTCTTCGATACCGATGGTCGCTGTGGGATTGGCCTGATGCGCCCGTATTGCCGCGGTGGGCTCCGCGACGCGGCTGCAACGGATGACCGGGTCGCCGAAGACGCTGTAATAGGCGTCGTCAGGAAGGGCAGGCGGTATCCGGAATCGGGCGTTCATGCGCCGGGTGCGCCTGTCTCGTCTTCGTCGGCCTTGTCGCTGGCGAAGCGAAGACGGTTGCCGTCGGGGTCTGTGATGAGCACTTCGCGCGTACCCCAGGGCATGTCCTCGGGATCGCCAATGGCCAGGACACCGCGCTGCCGTACATCCCGGACCAACTCGTCCGTATCCGGGACGATGAAATAGACGGCTCCGCCGACCGCGCAGTCGCCCGTGTGTTCGGTGAGGAAGATCGTCTGCCCGCGGCGTGTCAGCTGGGCAAAAAGCGGGAATCCGGGTTCGAAGCGATGTTCCCAGTCCACCTTGAAACCGAGCCCGTCGATATAGAACGGCAGGCTGCGCGTGGCGTCGGTCATGCGAAGTTGCGGAATGACAGTCTGTTGCATGGGGCTGCGTCGTCTTGAAGGGATGTCGGTGTGAGAAAGCCGGGTTGAACGGTTGTGGCACTAGAGCCCCGGCCCATCATCGTCCGGGCCGGGTGCACCGGCTTCCTGCCGGGGTTCGGCTTCGCCGGGACGGCAGACAGCGACGACGTGCTCACCCTTGCAGGTGTAGATCGTTGCCGGCTCGCCGGATTCGTCAGCCAGCGACTGCGCACGCCGCCGCAGGCGCGTTTCGATGCTGAAGCGATCGTGTGGTGCGCCTGTGGTGTACAGGCGGGTTTCTGCTTCGGTCATTGTGATCGATTGCATGGTGATGGGTTTCCGCTTGCCGCGTCCCGGTGATTCTAACCAGCGCCCGGTGACTGCGAGGCGCCGCACGCACGCCAACCGCGCTAGTTCCGCGCCGTGTTGTTCCGCGCCGGATCCAGACTGGGTCATGCCGCGGCCTAGCGTCGCGCCCGGCGCAAGCTGCGCGCCATGATGGCGCAACACCGGGGTGTCCTGGTGCGGCCAGATTGCCCGACTGCTTCTGCCGGCGAGGCTTGTCGGGTGGTGCCACAGGGGTACCCGTTATATTCTGTCGTTCCTAACGCTCCCGAGTGTCGTGCATGCGCTGGATTGGACCGCTTCGCGTACTCGCGCTGTATGTCGCCGCTCTGTCACCGGCGTTGGCGGACGACGTCGCCGTGGCCGTTGCCGCCAACTTCACGGCGCCGATGAACGCAATCGCCGAGGCCTTCCACGCGGAAACCGGCCACACGGCCAAGTTGGTCTTCGGCGCCTCCGGCAAGTTCTACGCACAGATCACGAACGGCGCGCCGTTCCAGGTCTTTCTGTCCGCGGATGCGGAGCTGCCGGCGAAACTGATCGAGGACGGCCTGGCTGACGCTTCGAGCCGCTTTACCTATGCGATCGGGAGCCTGGTGCTGTGGTCGGCCAAGGCCGATGTGGTGGACGCCCGGGGAGCGGTGCTCAAGACGGGCGCCTTCACCAGGCTGGCCATCGCCAATCCCAAAACGGCGCCCTATGGACGCGCTGCCATCGAGACTCTGACAACGCTTGGCGCATTGGCCGCGGTCGAGCCAACGTTCGTACAGGGCGAAAGCATCGCCCAGACCTTCCAGTTCGTGCAGACCGGCAACGCCGAACTGGGCTTCGTGGCGCTATCGCAGGTGATGAAAGAGGGCAAGGTGACGGAAGGCTCCGCCTGGATTGTTCCTGCCGAGCTGCACGCGCCGATCCGGCAGGATGCGGTGCTGCTCAATACCGGCAAGGACAACGTTGCGGCGGCCGCCCTGCTGGCTTATCTGAGGACTGACAAGGCCAAAGCCCTCATCCGCCGCTTCGGCTACACCTTCTGAAGCACCGGGCTGACGATGGGATTGAGCGACACCGACCTTCGCGCAATCTGGCTGACGCTGCGGCTGGCCACGACGGTAACCTTGCTGTTGCTGCTGATCGGCACGCCTGTCGCGTGGTGGCTGGCACGTACCCGGTCACGGTGGAAAGGCCCGGTCGGTGCCGTGGTGGCGTTGCCACTCGTCCTGCCGCCTACGGTGATCGGCTTCTATTTGCTGCTGGCCATGGGGCCACAAGGCGTCGTGGGCCATCTGACGCAGTGGTTGGGCCTGGGGCTTCTGCCATTCACCTTCTGGGGCCTGGTGGTGGCTTCGGTGTTTTACTCGATGCCCTTCGTGGTGCAGCCGATCCAGAATGCGTTCGAGGCGATTGGCCAGCGGCCGTGGGAAGTCGCCGCCACGCTGCGTGCGGGGCCCATTGACCGCTTTTTCAGCGTGATGCTGCCCCTGGCCAGGCCGGGGTTCATCACCGCCGCGATTCTGGGTTTTGCGCATACCGTCGGCGAGTTTGGGGTGGTGCTGATGATCGGCGGCAATATTCCCGACAAGACGCGCGTGGTATCGGTGCAGATCTACGACCATGTGGAAGCCCTGGAATACGCCCAGGCGCACTGGCTGGCCGGCAGCATGGTGATATTTTCCTTTCTGGTTTTGCTGGCGTTGTACACGTTTTCGCCGTCGCCGCCGAAGGTGACGACATGACCGCCAATTCCGCCGACGCTATCCATGCCCGCTTCGCCCTGCGTCTGGGCACGTTTGCGCTCGACGTGGATATGCAAAT
The DNA here is from genome assembly GCF_025398735.1 of Tahibacter amnicola. Lineage (NCBI taxonomy): Bacteria > Pseudomonadati > Pseudomonadota > Gammaproteobacteria > Lysobacterales > Rhodanobacteraceae > Tahibacter > Tahibacter amnicola. Next base: position 4,288,171 of record NZ_CP104694.1, on the reverse strand, counting down.
CCCCAGTCGCGGTGTGACGGCGCTGTTCGGCCATTCGGGGTCGGGCAAGACGACGCTGTTGCGCTGCCTGGCGGGTCTGGTGGCCGTACCCGGCGGATATCTCAGGGTGGCGGGCGATGTATGGCAGAAGGGTGCCATGGTGCGGCCGACACACCGCCGGCCGCTCGGTTACGTCTTCCAGGAGGCCAGCTTGTTCGCGCACCTGTCGGTGCGGGAAAACCTCACCTACGGGCAGAGCCGCGTGCCGGCCGCGCAACGCCGCGTTGCGCTGGATACCGCGGTGGAACTGCTCGGCATCGGTCCGCTGCTCGACCGGCGCCCGGAAGGGCTCTCCGGGGGTGAGCGTCAACGGGTGGCGATCGCCCGTGCGCTGGCGGTGAGTCCGCGCTGGCTGTTGATGGATGAGCCGCTGGCGTCCCTCGACTTCGCGCGCAAGCAGGAAATCCTGCCGTACCTGGAACGCCTGCACGACGACCTCGATATTCCGGTGCTGTACGTCAGCCATGCGCCGGACGAAATCGCGCGGCTCGCCGACCACATCGTGGTGCTCTCGGAGGGACAGGTTGTTGCCCAGGGGGATCTGCGCGAGACGTTGGCGCGGCTGGATCTGGCAGGCACCTTCGCCAACGATGTCGGTGTCGTGATCGAAGCGGCAATCGCGCAGCACGATGACGCTGATCATCTGACGCAGCTGAGCGTCGGCGCGGCGTGCCTGTATGTCAGCCGGCGACCGGAAGCCATCGGGCACCGCGTGCGCGTGCGCGTACACGCCAGCGACGTGAGTCTTTCGCTGCAGCAGCCGCAGGGCACCAGCATTCTGAACGTGTTGCCCGCCCAGGTGGTCGAGCTGGCTGACAGTCCCGTCCCGGGGCAGGTGCTGGTCAAACTCGACCTCGGGCAAACCACGCTGATTGCGCGGATTTCCGCCCGGTCGCGTGATCATCTTGCCGTGGCGCCCGGGCAACGGCTCTGGGCCCAGATCAAGAGCGTGGCATTGCTGCGTTGAACTGCGTACTACGGTCGCCGTAGCGCGCGACTATTCTTCTCACCCGGCGGTGCGGACGTTTCCAACAAAAAGGGACGCCCCGGGCGGGGCGTCCCTCGGATCATCGCGTCAACCACACAAACGGCGTGTGGTCAGCGGGCGGCTCAGGGTTCAAAGCCGTTCGCGAAGATCACTTCCGGCAGCGTCGAGGTGCAGGTGCTGCCGTAGAACACACGGACGTCATCCACCCAGAAGCCGGTAGAAGCTACCGAGGTGTCGCTGGCGAAGCGGAAGCGGAACAGCGCGTTCGTATTGGCGAAGGCCGACAGATCCACGCGCGAGCGGATCCATGCGGTGTTGAAATCGCCGTGCCAGGCCGTACGCGCGCCGAACACGCCACCGGACTGCATCGCCGCGTTGTAGCCGCCGCTCAGGAAGCGGTTGGCGTTGGCCGGAACGCTGCCCTGGGCACCGAGGATGTCGGTCCAGGTCGTGCCGCCGTCGAGCGAGTACTCCAGCAGGGTGCCGTCGTAGCGCGCTTCCGTGGCGTAGCGGATGTAGAACTCCAGCGTGGTGCCCGGTGCACTCGGAACCGCGATCGGCGCCGTGGTGGTGAGCGTCCGCTCGCTGACATTGGCCGGATCCGGAACGAACCAGGAATACGTGCCCGAGTTCGCCTGGGTGGTCACCTGCGAGAAGTTCGCACCGACCGAGCCGGTACCTGCGACCGTCCAGGGTGCCGGGCCGGCTTCACCATCATCGGCGAACGCGTTCGTATCCGGACCTGCGGGGGTCACGGCGCGCTCGATGGTGTTGGTGTCCTGCAGGCCGCTGCCGCACAGACCGCCGCCGGTTCCGGTGGAGTCTTCGGAACGGACGATGTAGTGGTACTGCGTCGCCGGCGCTAGACCCGTGTCAGCGAAGCTGGTGCCGCTGACGCAGGTGGCGACGGCATTGTCTGCCGACGGCGTGAATCCCGGCGTGGTCGAGCGGAACACGTTGTAGCGGATCTGACCGCCCGCACCGCAGTTGGCCGAGGCCGCGGACCAGTTCACGTTCACGCCACAGGCGGCTGTGCCGGCGCTGTTGGCCGTCATCGCACCGGTGAAGGTGGGAGCCAGGGTGCACGCACCGCTTGCGGTTGCGCTGGAGCAGCTGCTCTGCACCGATTCGCACGGCTGGGCGGTGTCGACCGAGACGACCTTGTAGCTGTAGGTCGAACCACCCGAGACGGTGGTGTCGCTGTAGGACGTGGCATTGTCCACTTCGGCGATCTGCGTGTAGCCGGTGCCCGGGCACGCGCCCATCGAACGCAGGATGCGGTACTTGGTGATGCTGGCAACACCGGTCCAGGAAACGTTGATGGTGTTGTCGCCACCCGCGGCCACCTGGATATCGGTCGGTGCGGCTGGCTGCGTGCACTGGGCCAGGCCGTCGACCGTATTGGCGGTGCCACCGCCCACGGGGTCGAGGTGGGTCTTCATGCCGGTGGTGGTCGTGCCGCCGCCTTCCCAGGCCACGGCCAGGCGGCCGTAGTAGTCAGACAGGTTGGCGCCCGTCGAACCGCAGGCGGACGGGCCGCCGCTGAGCACGCCGACCAGGCGCTGGTTCGACTCATACAACGGTGAACCCGACGAGCCCGGCTCGGTGACGCCCGGCACGACCGCACCCGGCGCCGGCTGGATACCCGGCAGGATCGGCGGTGTCGGATCCCAGTTGGCATGCAGGTGGGTGGTGCCCGTCTGTGTGTTGTAGCCCGTGATGGGCATGTTCACTTCGACGAAGGTGATGCGCTTTTCATCCACACCCGGATGGTGGATCGAGGCGCACAGGCCCGCTGTCGAGGTGGTGCCGCCGGTGGCGGCGCAGGTCTGGCCCTGGTCGCGACGGTCCCAGCCGGCCCAGTACAGGTTGTGCGCCGGATTGGCCGCCTGCAGGAACTCGATCAGGGTGAAGTCGGCCGTGCTGGTGGAACCGGTGCGTGCCAGGAAGCGGGCACCGTTGGAGGTGGTGGTCGGGCGCGCCACCGGGGTACCGCTCTCGGGCGAACCCGGTGCGCGGCAGGTGGCCGACTCGTAGTTCCAGTAGCTCACGACGGTGGCGGCAACCGAATCGCTGCTCACGCCACAGTGACCGGCCGTGGCGAAGATCATGCGACGGTCGTTGGCCGTGTTGTTGAGCAGCGAGCCGGTGCAGGTATCCGTGCCGTTGACGGTATACGCGCCGACCGAGCGACGTGGGTTCTGCCACGGATCGCCGTTGGCAAGGCAAGCCACGTCCATGTTGCACGCGCCGGACTTGCAGTGCTTGGCGGTAGCGCCGAAACCGCGGTACCCCTGGCCGACCTTGACCAGCTCCAGTTGCACCTGGTCGCGCACATTGGCAGGCACGGTGAGTTCCAGCACCGCGGAGTTGGACAGCAGGACTTCCGTCCACCACTGGCCGCTGCTGAGGTTGTTGGCCGACGTCAGCGGCGCCAGTTTGCTGGTGCCGTCCTTGGCGCGGATCACCAGTGACGCGCCCGGCGGCAGGTGGAACGGCCGGAAGCCGAAGTTCAGGTGTGCGGCGTCCGGTGTTTCAACTTCAAAGCGCCAGGCCAGCTCGCCGTTGGATCTGGTTTCCCAGACACCATGGGCGGCCGGATTGATCTTCACCTCGTGACCCACCGCGAAACGATAAGCGGCCACGCCTTTGTTATCGGTGATCGCGTCTTCCTGAGCGACCCTCTGCATATCCAGCTCATCAAACGTGAGCTTGTTTTTGTCGGCGGACAGGCCCGCCGCTGTTGCACCACCCCAGACCGCACCCCAGGCAATTGCCAGTGCCAAACTGGCGAATACGTGTTTTCGCACAACGTTCTCCCTTCTACGAAACAACATTGCCCACTTCGTCGCGGCGCGAGCACCGCGACACCTTCCCCGGTCGCGCGACGACCGGGACAAACAAAGATCCGAGTATAACGATATAACAACGTGCACAAAGCGCGTAGCGTCGTCAATTCGACGTTGTGCGGGACGTTTACTATGCACGGATGGGCGATGTGGAAAAATAGTGATGTCGCATTGGCTGGATGTTCGCGCGCGAGAAGTCAGCCGCCGTCTTTGGGCGGGGCTTTGGCGTGAATCCGATGCGCGTGCTGCGGGGGCGGCTGGGCGGGAGTGCCTCTATTCGCGTAGCACGGGACGGTGGAGTCGTCGTTGCGCGCGCAGGCACGCCGTGCTTGCAGGCGCTGTTCGAGTGCTGTTTGCCGGCGCGCGCGTTGATCTCTTCACAGGGAATAAGGCCCTGACGGTATTCATGGCGCACTCCCGCTGCCGGCCAATGGATTGGCCGACTGGTAGCGGCCGGGCGCGAGGTGCCAGTCGTCGGCAACACGGCCCGGCGACTGCGGTGTGGGACGTGGCGTCAGTGCGGTGGCGGCATTCGCGGCCAGTCCCGGGACGGAGCTGGTCACCGGCGTTGTTGAGGGGATTGGGGGCGTCCAGTCGGCGCCATCGCAGGTGCTGCATACGTGGGGTGGCGAGAGGCTGTCGCCCTCGCGGCCCGTGTACGCCCACGCGGATGCCATCAGGCCCATGGCTGCCATTGTCACGGCTGTCCGCACCATTCAAGCCCTCTGCCGGTCGGCACGTTCCGGGTTGGCCCGGTACGCACGGAAAGTATGAGCACGTCGGATCTCGGGGCGCGGCGCCTGCACACAGGCACTCCTGATGACACCGATGCAGGCTGGAATCGCATCGGGCGTTGCCCTTACCGCACGGGTTGCGGCGCCAGATCCGTCAGCAGGCCAGGCCTGCAAGAAAGTTCCCTTCGCGCCACGGGGATTAACTCGGAATGGAGCAGGGGACCGGCTCACACGGTGGGACGTCAGCGCCAGAATTGACGGTACCGGTCAGGGGTGAGGCCGAAGGCGCGGCGGAAGTGCATGCCGAGGTGCGACTGCTGCGCGAATCCGCAGTCGGCTGCAATCTGGGCGATGGGCAGGCGTGTGTGTTGGAGAAGCCGTCGTGCGCGCTGGATACGGCGCTCCAGCACATATTGGTGCGGCGTGATACCGAACCGGGCGACAAAGGCGCGAAGGAAGTCGAGCGGTCTGAGCTGCGACTGGGACGCCAGAAAGGCGAGCGTCAGCGACGGCAGCGCCAGGTGGTCTTCGATGAGATCAAGGATCTGCGGTGCTATTTGCAGCGCCCGGCGCTGCGCAGCGGTGGGAGCCGGCTGCGCCAGAAGCGCGAGCTGTTCGATGACCAGTGCCAGGCCGGTCGCGTCGCTGCCGGCGAGCATCGCCCGGCGGGCCTGGCGGGCCGCGGCGACCACCGGCTTGCTACCCGTTGTGATGCAACGGGTCGACGTGACGGCTGCCTTGTCGCGGGCATCCGTCGGCAGGCTGAGCAAGAGGTATTCACCGCCGACGTCGGACTCGGAATACACCGCCATTCCCGCCGGCGTGACGGCCAGCGTGTAGGGAAGGGTATCGAAATCGACGCGCCGGTCGCTGGCGATGGCATGGACGCCGCGCTGTCGTTCGAGCGCGATGCCGACGGTGTCCGTCGGGCTGGCGCCGTGCACGCAGTACGGCGCGGATGGCAGCAGCGACAGGCGGAACGGGCCGAGGTCGACGGTGCGGATCATGGCAGGCACGCGCAAACGGAAATTTCGTGATAGCGAAGGCCAGTATGCCCAGGGAAACTGGCCGGGTCATCCATGAAGGCGGAAAACGATGCGCACCATCGGACTCATTGGCGGAATGAGCTGGGAATCGACGGCCTGGTACTACCGGCTGATCAACGAACGCGTGCGGGCGCTGCGCGGTCCGCTCTGTTCAGCAGACCTGCTGCTGCACAGCGTGGATTTCGAGCCCGTGGAACGCCTGCAGCGGGAAGGGCGCTGGGACGAGGCGGGAAGGCTGCTCGCGGCATCGGCACAGCGCCTGGACGCCGCGGGTGCGCAGGCGATCGCCTTGTGCACGAACACCATGCACCGGGTCGCCGGCGCCATCGAAGAGGCGACTGCACGCCCATTCCTGCATATCGCGGATGCCGCCGGTGCCGCTCTTCAGGCGGCCGGCGTGACGACCGTGGGCCTGCTGGGCACGCGTTTCACCATGGAACAGGACTTTTACGCCGCGCGCCTGCAGCGGACCTTCGGCATCGCGACTGTCACGCCGGAACTGGCCGAGCGCCAGGAAATCCATCGCGTGATCTACGAAGAGCTCTGCGCGGGGAAGATCATGGCCTCCTCCCGTGACGCCTACCTGCACATCCTCGACGCACTGGCCCGGCGCGGTGCCCAGGCGGCGTTGCTGGCGTGTACCGAGATCATGATGCTGCTACGCGATGTGCAGGCGCCGTTGCCGCTGTTTGACACGACGTCGCTGCACGCCAATGCCTGCGTGGCATTCGCCCTGGACGGCTAGTCGCCCCGCCATCCGGTGGTACGTCGCTATGGGCGTGGCGTGTCGGCTTTCAGCTCGCGCAGAATCTGTGCCCAGGCCCGTTCGACCGGTGCCTCGTTGTCCAGGTCTAGGATGCGCGCCTCGCCGCGGCTCATGGCGCGAGCCACCTGCTTGAGCGACTGTTCGGCGACGACGGCACCGCGCAGATTGGTAAAGATGCAGGTGCCCGTGGCCACGGACGACCAGAGCATCTTTCGCCGCGCCTTTACCCCGTGCGCGCCATGCAGGAACTCAAACCAGGTGCCATGGGCGACCAACTTGAGCTTTTCCAGCGCGGCTTCCTCCGCGGCATTGAGGGGGGAATCGTCCGCCTGCACGGTGATGATGGGGGCCTCGGCGGGGCTGGCCTCCGCGCCCAGGCGTGCCCGGTTCTTGAGCTTGATGGCCAGCTCCACCTGCGAGCTGGGGTTTTCTTCCTGGGCGGCCGCCTCCGGCGAAAGGAACTTCTGCACCACCAGCGGGATGTCGTCGGCGTGATAGCCGATCTGCGAGAGGCCTTCCTCGATTTCCTGGCGCAGGTCGGCAGGGGAAAGGAGCCCCGGAGCCGGCTGCGTCGCGTCGGTCAGTGCGAGCAGTTCGTCCACGACGGCCAGACGCCGTCGGTACGCTTCGCTGGCGTCGCCCTGGCGCAGGAGCACCAGGGCGAGCGCATCGATCCAGGCCTTGTCGATCAGCGTGCGCAAGAGTTTTGTCGGGCGGCGCCCGGCCAATCGTTCGGTGACTGCCTCCCGCGCCTGGGTGGTGGCGATAGTGAGCTTGGCACGGCCGGTAGCGGCGGCGACGTGGCGACGCTCCGCGGCATCGGTGCGCTTGGTCTGGTTGGCCATGTACATCGACAGGGTTTCGAGCAGCTCGTCCACCAGATGGGGATTGCCGGTGTACTCGCGGGCGATGCGATCAACCAGCATGTGGATTTGACCACTAAGGGTAAAATCCACTTCGCCTTCCACCTCGTCGATGCCGAAACGACACGCCTCGATGATGCCGTTCAGAAGCAGGCGGGCCGGTTGCGCGCGGCGCAGAAAGAGCTGGGGATCATGGAGGGCCAGTCGCGTATAGGGAACGTGCAGCTTGATCAGTACCGGCCGTGTCACGCCGTCCTCGATCGCATCCCGCGACAGGTACTCGAACAGCATGCTCGACAGTTCAATCAGGTCGCTGTCTTCGCCGCGCAGGCGCATACCGCTGTCCCAGCCGCGCGCGCGCAGCTGTTCGGTCACAATGCGCTTGAGCCTGGCGTGACCCAGGCGCCGGATGTCGCTGCTCGTATTGGGCGACTGCTGCAGGTCCGCCAGGGCCTGGTCGAGCTCGACGCGATCGACCCAATGGACAGTCGCCTGGCGTCGCTGTTTGAGGAGCTTGCGCAGGGTCTGCAGGCTCTCCTGCAAACGCGAATCGTCCATCGGGCGCGAGCGTGCGGACTCGGCGGCCGGCGCCGGCTGCGGTACCGTCGGCGCGTCGGCCGGTCGGGGCCTCGGAACGGGCGAGAGCGAGGCCGGACGTTTGGGCGACTCCACGCCGTCACCAGCCGCCGCCGCGACGAGCCCATGCAGCCGCGGCAGCACGCCCTGTTCAATCAGGCTGCGATTGAGGACCTGGTAGAGCGCGCCGAGATCACTCATGACCAGGCGTTCGAAGGCCCGGTAGAGCAGGCTGCGGTGTTCGACACTCAGGGCCAGTGGCTCGGCCGCGTGGCGCAGCCCTTCCACCAGGCATGCCGGGCCCAGCGGCAGGCGCTCGGCATAGATGCGTGGCGAGCCGGCAAGAACGCCCATGCGGTGGCCCAGCTCGTAGAGCTCGCCGCTGAAGCGTACGGCGGCCTTTGTGGCGACGTCGTCCAGCACCACGGCGCCTTCGAGGTCGTCGGCATCAATGAGTCGCAAGGTGTTGCGTGAGATGGATGGCGATGCAGACGCGGTGATCTTGAACGGAACCGGCAGGTCAAAGCGTGCGATGGCGCTTTCGATCACACCCATGAATCGCGACAGGAATTCCTCACGGCCACGCTTGACAATATACAAAGTGTCAAAATACGCATTTTCCTGTTCGTTGTTGAGCGCCTTGTCCGCCAGTCGCACGATCTGGCGCTCGAACTCATCGAGCATGCCGCGCACGGAACGCTCCAGTGCGGTTGTGCTCAATCCGAGCAGGTGCTGGAGATTGACGGCCACGCGCGTGGGGAGATCGCGCCGATCGGCCAAGCGGGCGGGAGCGTCGCGTCGCGCGATTTCCGGAGTCAGCGTATCGGTCATGGCATCCTTTCGCCTCCGTGCCAAGTGTATGGCCCGGCGGAGGGAAAAAGGCAACCATCGTGCGATTGTTAGCGAGCCGTTCAACAACGTCGCGCCGCCGTGAAGCGGCGCGAACGCTGCTGCAGCGCACCAGTATCTGCGTGCGAGGGGTAGGCAGGCACTGGCGCCAATCGGGCACGGCACGTCCGTGTGCCGTGCCGTCACCGTCCGGGCTCAGTTCCCGGACGTTGAGTCCTCCGTACAGTGGGCCGGACCATCCGGGTTCAGCCCGTTGTTGTACATGTCCAGGGTCGCCGCGAGGTTGATGATGGTGCTGCGCAAGGGGGCGTTGCCCTTGAGCGTGCCGATCTGTGCGGGCGTGTTGGCCGCAAAGATGGCGGAGGCCTGGTCAAGCGCCGCTTGCACCCCGGTGGGAACAGTGGCGCCATTGTGCTGGTTGAGCGCCGCAGCGATGTAGGCACGCGACAGCGTCCAGTACACATTGCCCGCAGGCGCCGTCCACAGTGTCTGGTACCAGCTCTTGCCGCTGAGGAAGAACGTCGTGTTGGCGCCGCCGGGAAGAACGAGCGCCCAGGCCGGGTCATACGGTGCCGGCCCGTAGTTCGAATGCGTCTTCCAGTAGCCGGGCGTCAACGTGCAACCGGATGTGCAATCCCGGTTGGTGATGACGACGGTTGCATCCGCACCCGCAGTGCGCCCGCTGTCGTTCGCTGCACCGAAGGCATCGTTGCGCACGCCAAAGGTGGTGCATAGCGGCATGCTCACCTCATACGTGAAGGCTCCGCTGAAGGTGAATGTCCTGGGCAGCTGGCCGGCGCAGGCCTGGCCCAGTGTCACGGGCAGCTGCCCGTTGAAGCCGTCGGAGACACTTACACATTCGTCGGTTTCGGTGCTGGGGTTGGCCGAGAAACTCACTGCTGCCGTACCGGAGTAGGCGGTCGATCCTTCCGCCGTTCCCGCGCCATTAGCAGCAAAGTGGACGTTCTGCTGCAACGCCTGGCCGACATTCGTGCGTTCGGATGCATCCGGCGCAAAGCCCGAGTACGTGCACACCAGGGATCCTCCGGCCGGTACCACCAGCGACGGGCAATTTACTGCGAGGGATCCGGCACCACTGAGCGTATCGGTGACGTTGATCAGATCGGCCTGGCGCACCGGGTTGTTGTTGCTCACGGTGATGATGCCGCTGACCTCATAGTCGCTGCCGCTGGAGGTGGCATTGGCTGTGACGGTGTAACCCAGCATGACCGTCTGCCCGCTCGCCACCAGCAATGCGTCGGGTATCTGGTCATTGTTGGTGTCGGCGTTCAGTGCCGGCGAGATGTAGGCCTTGGCCAGATCCCAGTTCCAGGTGCGGCGCCAGCCCGTCGTTGCCGATTTCCCGACACTCAGCGTGTAGCACGCGATGCCGACGCCGGCGCTGTCGCTGGCTCCGGTCTCGGTGATGGTGGCGGTGTTGTCGTGACCAGGGACATCGGCGCAATCAAACAGCCGTGTGTATTGCACTTGTCCGCTGTTGCCGAAGAACCAGCTCATGCCGTTCGTGTCGCTGACGTTTACCGAGTCCAGTTCAACATTCGCCGGTTCGCCAAAGATGACGTCCGCAGTCGCTTCTGCGCCACCGACCTGTCCGCTGGCGATGACGGTGGCAATATTGGTGCGCTGTGACTTGTCCTCCACGGTGGTGGAGTAGGTGCAGGTCAGGCTGCTGCCTGCGCCCAGGGCGTACGGGAACGAAACGCCGCATTCCAGCGCGACGAAGTCCCCGTCCATGGCATCGTTGATGTTGCTGATCGTGGCGCTGACCGGCCACGGGTTGTAGACAGTGACATCGCCGCTGACGGTAAAACCAAAGTCGATCGGCGCGCTCTTCTGGACGGATACCGAATAGCCCACTTCGCCAGTGTCGCCGACGAAGAAGTTGAGGGAACTCGGTGTTGCGGATTTGTCGATGCTCCATTCGAAGCGACGGTCGTAGGTGGTTTGCGCCGTCTTGGACGCGTAGACCTCGTAGTCGTAGCAGATCACCAGGTGGCTCAAGGCACACCAGTTGTTGTTCTGCCCGCAGATGGAAGGTGTCACGAGGTTCGCGCCTGATGTGGCTTCCGGATTGTAGAAATACACATTGGCGCCATTGCCGGCCTTGACGATGATCGCGTCAAGGCCCAGCGGCTCGCTGCCGATGGCCGCGCTCCAGCTGATGTTGCGTGGGTCGCCGTTGTTGGTGATGGTGATGGTGGCGCCGTCGACCGGATTGGTGTGGACACCGGCGGTGTCCGGTCCCGGAATGGAGAACCCGACGCTACCGGCGCTGATGTTGGCACAGGTCGGATTTCCCGGAACAAATACGGGATCAACGGCGTAGGCGAGTCCGCTGATGGAAAGCAGTGGCAGCGCCAACAGCCATCCTGGGCATAGTGCTCCTGCAGAACGATGAGTGCGCATGACCGTCCCCTCTGGATGGAGTCCGTGTCTTGCGAACTGCAAGCTCGCGGACCCATGACAGTCGCACTCGGCGGCTCGGCCATCCCCCCTGTGGGATCCGAAGCTTTGCGACGCCGGCTTGCACCGGGTGTGCCCTTGACGAGAGCCCTCGAAGGGTTGTGCCTCAACGGTTTCGATCGTTTGCGGAGACGAGCGACGGGATGCCGCTCTCTGCGGAAAACCCTGGAATTCCCCCGTCAATCAACCGGCCGATGGAGCTCCCTCCACCTCCCGATTGCGACGTCGCGGCGACCCGGCTGCTGGTCGCACCAGCCCATGGGTTTTGCGCGGCCCGGAAGCCTTGCCCTTTTACGGAGCGTCGGTATCGATTGCCGTGTACTGTCCCTCGCCGTGCCAGCAAGGAGGAAAAATGTCGACAGGTGGTAGTATTCTGCAGACAGGCGGTACGATTTTTGGGATGGACGGTCTATTTGACCACTCGTCCCGCGCCGAGCTGCGCGTCCGGGCTGGCCGGTGGTCTGGCGCTGGTCCGCCTGGTGGATGGAAGCGCGCCGACGGTCGCGGGCGGCTGCCGCGGATCACGCAGCAGCTGCCGCTTGAGTTCGGTTTCCGACTCGCCGGGCGAGGCAGCCAGCACCCGCAGACTCCCACCTGCATGGATGGCAATCGGAATGCCATCGCGATAGAGCACGCGTGACCCGGCGACGGCCGGGACACGTTCTCCGGGCGTCACAGCCCCCACCAGATTGAGCGGATCAGCTCCTGCGACAACGACTGTAGTGCCGTCGTGCGGGCGCTTGCGTACCGCCCGCAGCGCGGCGACTGCTTCGGGCAGGGCGAATTGCTCGCCGGTGAAACCGGAGACGAAGCGTCCGCCGCGGATTTCGCCGCGGGCTTCCAGGCGGTGGTAGACGCGCAGCAGCTCGCGCCAGGGCGGCAGCCAATCGGCCTCGCGCTCGGTCAGGCGCCAGAAGACGACGCCGTAGCGGCGCAGCAGGGTGCGCGCGGCATGTTCAATTGCCTCCGTCCGGGCTTGCGAGTTGTCAGCGGCCGGCGCGGACCGCACCAGCGCCCAGCGGCCCGCGTCCTCCACGCCCATCCAGGATGGACGCTGCCGTCGGCGCAGCGGCGACGCCTTCTTTGCCGCCGGTGCCAGCAGGGCGCGCAGCCCGGCAAAGCTGTCGGCGTTGATCCGGCCGGTTGCGACCAGTTCACCCAGGGCGTCTTCCACTTCCGTGCGCAGCAGGCGCGTGGCGTCCTGTATCTCTTCGAAAAACGAAGCGCCGTGTGACGTCAGATGCGACAGCACTGCTTCGGCCCGCGAACTGAGTGGCGCTGATTCGTCCGGCGGTGGGGCGAGCAGTTTCCACAAGGGCAATTGGCGGCGTTGCAGCAGGCTGATCGGCGTGGTGCGCAAGGGGCCGCCGCGGCCGTGACTCTTGTCGGCCATGGCGCGCAGGCGCGCCCAGACTACGCGGCCAGCCCGGCACAGGTCGTCAAGCCACGCGATCTCGTATCCATTGATGCGTGCGGGCAGCAATTCGCCTTCCCATTGGCCGGCGCCGGCTTCGAAACCTTCCAGTTGTGCCAGGACGGCGGCGACGGCGTCGGGTCCTTCCAGGCGGGACTGCGGCGATACATGCTGCCAGTCGAACAGGAAACGCAGGAAGTCGCGCGGCTCCACCGGCTCGATCTCACGGCGCAGGCGTGCGACCGTGTAGCGATGGATTCGGGCCAGGAGGTGGCGCTCGCACCATTGCTCGTGATCGGCACTGAAGCGGCCGCGAATGACATAGCCCTCGTTTTCCAGGCGCAGAAGCCCTGTCAGGACCATCTCGGCGGGCAGTCCAAGTGGATATCCGAGCGAGGCGGCAGTGACCGGGCCCAGACCGGAAAGGCGTCCGCGAATGATCTCTGTCAGTGCCTCGTCCTCCGGGGCGGCTCCGGAGAATTCGGCAGGAAGGTGGCGGCTGTGCGGCGGCTCCCAGTTGCCGAAGACGCCGCGCAGCAACGGAATGCGCTCGCTGGGGACGAGCAGGGGCGAGGGCACGCCCGGCCGTTCCAGCCACGCGGCGCGGTGCCGCTGTATCAGCGCCTCGGCGAACGCGGGCCATCCGGCCTGTGCGCGTACCTCCTCTGCCGTCAGGAAGGTAAGCATCTGCAGCGCGTGATGCAGTTCCTCGGCATCGCGTGCATCTGGCCAGGCTTCGGTGACCACGCCGCGGATCGCTTCGGCGTCGAGCTGGCCGATCTCCTCGGCCGATTCGGGATTGCGCCAGCGTCTTGCCTGCACGGCCTGGGTACGGCGTTCCTCCAGGGGAGCATCATCCAGGAACGCATAGGGGCGGGCACTCAGGATCTCCGCCGCCAGTGGCGATGGTGCGGGCAGGTCGCGCGCGATGACGCGGGCTTCGCCGCGCTCCAGCTGGCGTAGCAGCGTGACCAGGCCGTCCAGGTCCATGGCCTCGTGCAGACAGTCGTACAAGGTCTGGGCGACGAGTGGGTGGTCGGGGATTTCGCGCTCGCCGACGAGGTTTTCCGCGCAGGCGACCTGGTCCGGAAAGACCGTGGCGAGCAGGTCTTCGGACTTCATCCGCTGCAGTTGCGGTGCGACGCGCGATCCGCCGAGAAAACGCGGCAGCGCCAGCGAGGTGGTGGCCACCCAGCGCCAGCGCACGCCGAACAGGGGCGCATCCAGCACGGCCTGAGTCAGCACATCGCGCACGCTGGCGGAATGCAGGTAGCGCGCGACGTCTTCCAGGGGAAAGCTGTGGCTGGTCGACAATGACAGCACAATCGCGTCTTCCGTCGCGGCCGCTTGCAGCTCGAAATTGAACTTGCGACAGAAGCGCTTGCGCAGCGCCAGGCCCCAGGCGCGATTGATGCGGCTGCCCAGGGGGGAATGAATCACCAGCTGGGTACCGCCGGATTCATCGAAGAAGCGCTCCATCACGATCTCGCGCATCGTCGGCAGGGTGCCCAGCGCTTCGCGTGACCGGCCCAGGTAATCGGCCAGCTGCAGGGCGGCGGCTTCGTCCAGGCCAATGGCTTCGACCAGGTGCCGCCCGGCCGCCGTGGCGTCATCGGTGAGCAGGTGATTGAGCGTCTCGCGCAGGCGAGACACCGCTGTCGAGAGTGCATCGGTGCGGCCGGGCGCCTCGCCTAGCCAGAACGGAATTGATGGCGGCTGTCCCTGGGCGTCCTCCACGCGCAAGCGTCCCCGTTCCACACGCAGGATGCGGTAGGACGCATTGCCCAGCTGGAACACATCGCCCGCCAGGCTTTCCACGGCGAAGTCCTCGTGCACGCTGCCGATGCGGACGGAGGCCGGTTCGAGCACCACGTCGTAGTCGGCTGTATCGGGAATGGCCCCGCCGGACGTGATGGCCGTCAGCCGGGATGCGCGACGGGCATGCAGCTCGCCATTGACGGCGTCACGGTGCAGCAGCGCTTCGCGGGCGCCGCGACGGTTGGCAAACCCTTCGGCCAGCATGCGCACGACGGCGTCGAATTCATCACGCGACAGGCTGCGATACGGATACGCCGAGCACGTCAATGCGTACAGGGTGTCTTCCTGGCAGTCGCCGCAGGCCACTTCGGCCACGATCTGCTGGGCCAGCACATCGATCGGTTGCGGCGGAATCTGCAGCGTGTCGAGCTCGCCGCGGCGGACTGCATCCAGCAGCGCCGTGCATTCCATGAGATCGTCGCGCGACTGCGGAAACAGGCGACCTTTCGGTGTCCCGCCCACGGCATGACCGGATCGCCCGACGCGCTGCAGGAAGGTGGATATCGCGCGCGGTGAACCCAGCTGGCAGACAAGTTCGACGTCGCCGATATCGATACCCAGCTCCAGCGACGCGGTGGCCACCAGCACGGCAAGATCACCGCGTTTGAGGCGCTGTTCCACTTCCAGCCGGTGATCGCGCGACAGGCTGCCATGGTGCGCGGCGACGCGCTCATGCCCGAGTTCCTCACTCAGGTGGCGGGCGGCACGTTCGGCCATGCGTCGTGTATTGACGAACACGAGGGTCGTGCGATGGGCGCGGACGAGGGCCGCAAGGCGGGCGTACACCTGGCTCCACGCATCGCCAGACATGACCGCTTCCAGTGGCGCATCCGGCAACTCGATGGCGAGGTCGCGCTCGCGCGAGTAGCCGCGGTCGACAATGCGGCACGTGGCGTTTCCTTCCGCATCGATCGCTTTGCTACCGACGAGAAAGCGGGCCACTTCCTGGATGGGCTGCTGGGTGGCGGAGAGACCGATCCGCAGCAGCGGACGTCCGGCGAGCGACTCCAGGCGCGCCAGCGACAGCGCCAGGTGACTGCCGCGCTTGTTCGGCGCGAGCGCATGGATTTCGTCGACGATGACGCTGCGCGTACTGGCCAGCACCCTGCGCCCCGACTCGGAGCCCAGCAGCACATACAGCGACTCGGGCGTGGTGACAAGGATATGCGGCGGCTTGCGCCGCATGCGCTCGCGTTCGCTGTCGGGTGTATCACCGGTCCGCACCGCGGTGCGGATTTCCACGTCGGGATCGCCTCGACGTGCCAGCTCCTCGCGGATGCCGGCAAGCGGCGCCTCGAGATTCACCCGGATGTCATTGGACAGTGCCTTGAGCGGCGAAACGTAGACGACGACGGTCTCGTCCGGCAGCGGGTTCTCCACGCCCTGGCGGACCAGCTCGTCGATGGCGGCCAGAAATGCCGCCAAGGTCTTGCCCGAGCCGGTGGGGGCGGCTACCAGGGTGTGCTGGCCGCCGGCGATGGCCTCCCAGGCTTCGCATTGCGCCGGCGTGGGCGCGGGAAAGGTGCTGCGGAACCAGGCGGAAACGGCAGGATGGAAGGCGTCGAGGGAAGCGGCGTGCATGCGGAACTCATCGGATCGGCCAGGCCGGCCGATCCGTCCACTATGGCGTGCAATCCCCGAACGTCAAGGGACTGCACGCCACGGGTCCCGTCGCTGACGGGCTCGGCTATTGGATCTCGAAGTGGAGCAACGAGACTGGCGTGGACGTGGTGACAGTCGAGGTGTTGTTGGGCTGCACCGGGTCCGTGGTGCCGGTCGGCGGGCTGACCGTGGCCGTATTCACGAGCATCTGCGTGGGGCCTGCCGGTGCGGTGCCCTGGATCGTGATCGTGACCGAGCCGGACGGCGGCAACGTGGGAACTGTGCCAGACACGGTATAGCCGCTGACATCAGAGCCGGCAACGCCCGGTGACGCGCAGACCGCGCCACCCGAGGCGGAACCACAGCTGGCGGTCACACCCGTTATGCCGAGCGGCAGAGGGTCGTTGTACGTGGCGCCGTGTGCCGGGCTGACGCCGTTGTTGGTGATCACCAGTGTGTAGCTGATCGGTCCGCCGCCTGTCACGGTGGGGAGGCCGCTCTTGACGATGGCCAGGTCTGCCTGGGGATCCAGCCCGTTGCTGTCGCTGTCGGTGGCGCCGTCGGGATCGTCCGGATCGGCCACGGTCACGGTGTTCACCAATGGATTGGTGGTCATGTTCGCGTCGAAGGCGACCGGAACCGTGATGTCGATGCGGTTGCCCGCACCGGACGCAATGCCGGCGCCGCTGATGCTGATGCTCGACGCACCCGTGGCGCCCGTCAGTGTGCCGCAGGAGGCCGTGCCAATGGGCGTACAGGTGGCGGGCGCGGACAAGGTGACGCCACCGGGCAGCGTGTCATTCACGCTGACGTTCAGGGCATCGCTGACGCCGTTGTTCACGACGGAAATCGTATAGGTCGCGCCGGCTCCCGGTGTATAGGTGGTGCTGCCGTCGGACTTGGTGACGGCCAGCGCCGCTGCCGCCGTGCGCCCGTTGCTGTCGCTGCCCACCGCGGGAATCGGATCGGACGGATCGGTGGCTGTCACCGAGTTGACCAGGGGATCGGCGGCCAGGTTGCTGCTGAACACGACTGGCACGCTGTAGCTCAGCTGGTGCGGTGCGCCGGGTGGCAGGGTGGCGCCGGTAACGGTAAACGTCGATCCGCCCGCACTGCCATTGATCGTGCCGCAGGTGGCGCTACCCGATGCGGAGCAGGTGGGTGTTCCGGTCAGGGTCACGCCGCCCGGCAGATTGTCGGTAAGGCTGACGGCGCCGGCCGCGGATGGGCCGGCGTTGGTCACCACGACGGCGTAGGTCGAATTGCCGCCGGGCGAATAGCTCGGAACGCCGTCGTCCTTGGTGACGGTCAAGCCGACCGTCGCCTGGAGCACGTTGCTGTCGCTCGCCTGCGCACCGTCGGCATCGGCCGGATCGGTCACCTCGACTGTGTTCACGAGCGGATCGGTCGTCATGGCCGGGTCGAACGCGACCGGGAAAGTCAGCGTCAACGTATTGGCAGCGCCCGCGGGAATAGACGCGGCGTTCATTGCCACCAGGCTGCCGCCCGCCGAACCGGTAATGGTTCCGCAGGTCGCGGCACCCGCGGCGACACACGTGGGCGAGCCGGTGAGCGTGACGCCAGCCGGCAGGGTGTCAGTCATGCTCGTATTCGCGGCGTCGGTGGGGCCGTTATTGCCAACCACCACGGTATAGGTCGCCGTCGCGCCTGGTACATAGCTGAGGCTGCCGTCGGTCTTGGTCACGGTGAGCGCGGCGGACGCATCGCGGGTGTCCGAATCCGTCGCGGTAACGGGCGTCGGATCGAACGGGTCGCTGGCGGTGGCGGTATTGGCGAGCGGATCGGTCGTCAGGTCCGAGGCAAAACTGACCGGCACGCTGAGCGACAGCGTATTGCCGGCGCCTGCCGGAATCGTCGCGCCCGCGACGCTGAAGCTCGTGTTGCCAGCGGTGCCTGTGACGGTTCCGCAGGTGGCCGCGCCGCTGGGCGTGCATACCGGTGCGCCGGTGAGGACGACACCCGCCGGCAGTGTGTCGGTGACGCTGACACTACCGGCGTTGGACGGCCCTGCGTTACCCACCACGATCACGTAGGTGGCGGTGCCGCCCGGCGTGTAGGTCGCGCTGGCGTCGTCCTTGGTGATGCTCAGTCCAGACTGGCCCAGCAAGGTATTGCTGTCGATGGCGGAGCTGCCGTCCGGATCGTTCGGGTCCGTCGCGGTCGCCGTGTTGACCAGGGGATTGACGGTGAGATTGCCGGCAAACGCCACGGGGACGGTGATCGTCAACTGGTCGCCCACGTCGGTGCCGACACTGCCGTTGCTCATGCCGACGACGCTGCCGCCGACGGTGCCGCTCATCGTCCCGCAGGTGGCGTTGCCCGATGCGCTGCACGTGGGCGGCGCCGTCAGGGTCACGCCCGCGGGCAGGTTGTCGGCAATTGTTGCGGCGGTGGCTGTACTGGGACCGGCATTGGTCAGCACCAGCGTGTAGGTTGCCGTGGCGCCCGGCGTGTACTGCGTGGCGCCGTCGGATTTGGTCAACTGCAGTGCCGTGAGCGGGTCAGGCGTATTGCTGTCGGTGCCCGTGTCCGGGGTGGGATCGCCCGGATCGCTGACCGTGGCGCTGTTGACCAGCGGGTTAGTGGTGAGGTCCGGGGCGAACTGCACGGGCAGGGAATAGCTCAGGCTGTTGCCGGCACCCGCCACGACGATGGCATTGGCGACCGCGAAGTTCGGCGAGCCGACGGTGGCCGTAATGGTGCCGCAGAAGGCGCTACCGGTTGCGGAGCACGAAGGCGTGCCCGAGAGCGTCACACCGCCGGGCAGCGTGTCGGTGATGCTGATTGCCGTGGCATCCGACGGTCCGGCGTTGGCGACAACCAGGGTGTACGTCGCGGTTCCGCCGGGCGTGTAGGTTTCGCTGCCGTCGCTCTTGGCGATGGTCAGGCCGCTGACACCCAGCAGCGTGTCCGAGTCGGTGGCGGTGACGGCCGACGGATTGTCAGGGCCGGTGACGGTGACGGTGTTGACCAGCGGATTGGTCGTCATGCCCGAGGCGTACTGCACCGGTGCCGAATAGGTCAGGCTGTTGCCGGCCCCGGCGGCGATGCTGGCGCCGGTTGCGCCGAACGTCGATCCGCCCGTGGTTCCGCTGAGCGTCCCGCAGCTGGCGGAGCCGGCAGCGACGCAGGTGGGTGCTGCCGTCAGCGTGATGCCGGCCGGCAGCGGATCGCTCACGGTCACGCCGGTCGCGTCGCTGGGACCGGCATTGGTGACCGTCACGGTAAAGGTGGCCGTGGTGCCTGGCGTGTAGATCACCTGGCCGTTGGTCTTGTTCACGGCCAGGCCTGTCACCGCGTCGAGGGCGTCCGAGTCGGAGGCCGAATCGGGGGTGCTGTCGCCCGGATCGCTGACGGTCACGGTGTTCACAAGGGGATTTGTCGTCAGGCCCGCGGCGAAACTCACCGGCACGGAATAGCTCAGGCTGTTGCCGGCTCCCGGTGCCAGGATGGCGCCGCTGACCGTGAAGGTGCCGCTGCCCGTGGAACCGGCAAGCGTGCCGCAGGCCGCCGTTCCGGTGACCACGCAAGTGGGGGATCCCGACAGCGTGACACCTGCGGGAAGGGTGTCGCTCACCGAGAGACTGGCGGCGCTCGACGGCCCCAGGTTGGTCACGGTGATGACATAGGTGGCTCCGGCGCCGGGCGTATATGTGGCCGAGCCGTCGGACTTGGTCACGCTCAACGCCGTGGTGCGCGTGACCGGCGTGGTCGGGGGCGTGGGGTCCGGACACGGTGTGGCGAGCGGGCAGCCCGGATCGCCGCCGCCGGCGACGGTGACCGGATTGGTGACGTTTGCCGGCGCATCCGGTGCCACGTCGACGGTGAATGCAAAGATACTGTCAGCGCTGGCAGCGAGTGGCGTGGTGCTGGTGCAGGTGATCACGTTGCTGCTGGCGGTGCAGGTCCAGTCTGCGCCCTGGGCGCCGCTGGTGGCGACGGCGCCGTCCGGCACGCTCAGGCCCGTTGGCAGTGCATCGGCGACCGTGATCGTGCCGCTGCTCGCCGCCAGTCCTCCGTTATGCACTGTTAGCGTGTAGCTGCCCTGCGTTCCGGCCACGAAATTGGCTGCATTGGCGACTTTGTTGATCGACAGCTGCGGCAGCGCCGCGATAGTGACGGTGTTGGGCGGGCAGTCGTTGTTGGCGTCGCTGATCTCGGTCACGGCCAAGCCCGAATCGGCCCGGCAGGTGCCACCGCTTCGCGGATTATCCAGTGAACCGGTGGCCGAAGGGGTGACGGTAATCGTGACGGCGAAGGAGCCGCCGGCGGGCAGCGTGACGCTGGTGCTGGCGGTGCAGGTGACCGTCGTCGTGCCGCTGCAGCTGATGGTTCCCGTCGTACCACCGGCGTTCGTCGCCGTGGGTGAGACGCCATAGGTCGCGCCGGTGGTCGGGAGGTCATCGACCAGAAGCGTGGTGGTGGCTGGAATCGTGACGCCACCGGCGCTGGCGGCGTTGGTGACCGTGACCACCCAGGTGAACGGCGTTCCCACGCTGCCGGTTCCGCTGGTGTTGTTCGTCTTGGCGACGGTGAGGTCCGGGCGCAGGGGCACCGTGACGGTGCTGCTGGGCGAGGTGACGCCGCCTGCCGTGGCCGTGGCGATATTGGTCACCTGTTTGGCGGTCACGTCGGCCGCGATCACGGTGTAGCTCGCGGTACAGGTGATTGATTCCCCGGGATCCAGGAACGCATCCAGGTCTCCGACGGTGGTGACGGCCGGACAGGTGGCAGTGGTCTTGTCGTCGGTAATGGTGACCGGCTGCGCCAGCGGGGCAAAACCCGAATTGGTCACAAGATAGGTGTAACTGAGCACGTCGCCCACGCCGCTGAAGTCGGTCTGGGTCGCGCTCTTGGCGAGGGTGAGCCCGGTGGTGCCGTAAGTGGCGGAATCGGGTGCAGAGGCGTAGGGCGTGCCGCTGTAGGTGCCCGAACCCGTGGCGATATTGGTGTGACTTCCCGCCGTACTCGTCACCGGCCCCACGACGCAGCTGACGATATGGTTTTCGTTGGCCGCCACGGCCACGGGCAGCGTAGCGGCGGCCCACGTCGCATTGCAGCTGGAAACGTCCAGCGTGTCGTCGGTGACACTGATGGGGCTCAGCGGCACATCGCCCGTGTTCTCCAGCGTGAAACGGTAGTACACGGGCGCGCCCGCCGTGACCGGAAGGAACGTCAGCCACGGGCCCGAAGCGCTGCTGCCCACCTGCTTGATCAGGCTGATCGACGGATCCGGTGCCGTGACGACCAGCGTGTCGGCGGCGGTATTGCCGTTGACCGTGGTGGCGTTGATCACATGCGAGACATTGCCGCTGGTGTTGTTGAGCGTGCCGGGTGATGCGGCGGTGACCGTCACGCTCACGCTGCAGCGTGCGCCGCCGGCCAAGGGCCCGGCGGATGACAGCGCGATGCTGTTGCCACCCGGATTTGCCACGACGCTGCCGCCGCAGGTGTTGCTGACGGCTGGCAGTGCGGCATTGGTCAGCCCGGCCGGGTAGCTGTCACTGAAGGCAATGCCACTGAGCGCGCTGTCCTGATTGGGATTGTCGATGTGGAACACCAGCACCGAGCTGGTTCCCGCGAGAATCGGCGAGGCGCTGAACCGTTTGCTCAGCACGGGCGGCAGCAGGACGCCGAGTGTGGCTGATGCGACGCTGGTGGTGTTGGTACCGCTCTCGGTGCTGGTCAGGAAGCCGCTGACGTTGTTCTTGGGACCGGCGGTTGTTGCAGTGACATTCACCGACACCGTGCACGAGCTGCCGGCTGGAATAGTGGCGCCCGTCGGCTGGCCGAAGGTCAATGTGGTTGCGCCGGCGGCCGGCGCCCAGGTTGGTGATCCGCCGCAGGTTGTCGAAGCTACCGGTGTGGCGGCCACTTGCAGGCCGGCCGGCAGGGTGTCGGAGAAGCTGGCGCCGGTCAGGGCGGTCGTGTTGGTGTTCGTCAGCGTAAAGGTGAGCGTGGTGGCGGCATTGACCGCGATCGGATTGGGCGAGAACGCCTTGCTGAGCGTGGGTTTCACGGCCGGTCCACAACCGGTGAAGATCACATTGTCGATATTGATATCAGAGCCGGAATTGGAGTTGCCGGCATTGAAGGCATAGATCCGGAAGTACGTGTTGCCGGTAGGGTTGAGCCCGGAATTGAAGGCGATGGTCCCGCCCGCGCCGAAGGTCGACCAGGCGTTTGCCGTCGACAGCGCCGTGGCGTTGCTGAAGACGGATGCGCCTGGTGGTGTGGGGGAGGTGCCGTAGTACACCGCCAGTCCCTTCGGGCCATTCGCTGTCTTGTACAAGGCGTCGAACTGCAGGTTTACCGAGGTGAATCCGGTCGTGTCCAGGGCGAATTCGAAATAGTCGTTCGTGCTGGTCGATAACGTGGGATTGGTATCGATGGCACCATTGGAACCCCACGAGCCCGTTCCGGCTGGCGTCACGGTGTTGTCGTTGGAACTGAACACAGGGGCGATTCCGGCGCCCGCAAATGCCGCAGCGGTGACATTGGCTGTTGTCGCAACGGGGGCGGTAGTGCTCATTCCCGTCGGGAAATTCCAGCGCGCCATCAATGCACCGCACAGGCCGGAACCATTGGGGGGTGCCGTGTTGACGGTCAGGTTCGCTGTCGCTGAGTGCCCGGTATCGAGCGAGCCGATGAAGAGGTTGCTCGTGGTGTTCGTGAGTGTGCCGGTCATCGACGGCGTGACGTTGAGCTTGATGACGCAGCTGCTGTTCGCGGCGAGCGTGCCGTTGGCAAAACTGAAGCTGGAGGCGCCCGCGACGGGCGTGAACGTCGGCGTCCCGCAGCCGGCCGTGCTTGGCGAGGGAGGATTGGCGATGGTCAGCCCGGCGGGCAGGTTGTCGACGAAGTTGTAGCCGCCCAGCGGTGCGCCGTTGGGATTGGTCAGCGTGACCGTCAGGACGGACACGCCGTTGATATTGGCGGGATTGGGACTGAAGCTCTTGCTGATCGTCGAAGCGGCGGGGTCGACGATGGCAGCGATGCGTGCGCCAGTGGTGTAGTCGGCGTTGTAGTGGAAGCTGCTACCCGAGAAATCGTAGAGCAGCGTATTGAGCGTCTGCGTGGTACCGCCGCCGCTGATGATACGCACGGTGTAGCGCGTCGTAACCGGGCTTCCGCCCGTCTTACCGGCGACACCGACACAGGCCCGGTAGTTCGGGCTGTTCGGATCGTTCTCCCACAGGCAGGCATCGGCGTACAGCTTGTCGTTCGGGTTCGCGACATAGACCGATGAATTGGCGGCGTAGGTCGTGGTGACAGCGAGAACCTGGAACACCGTGTTCGGGAAATTGATGAAGGCTTCGAACTGTTCGTAGCCCTGGGTCGCGGTGCCACCGACGAGCTCGATGGTGTAGGTGTTGCCAACGAGCAATGTCATCGTGCCACCCGCTGCCACCGAGGTGAGGCTCAGCGGGTTCGGCCCATATTTCACGTCGGTGATGGCGTTGCGGTTCTGAGAGATCAGGTGCTCGACATACAGCTCGCGCGGCGTTGGCGTGGACGCCGTGCCGGATCCATCCGTTGCGGTGATGTGGTAGCGCCGCGTCGTGTCGTACGCCGCGGCGACGGTGTTGACCTCGACTTCAAAATACGCGTCAGCGCAGCCGCCGGCAGCGATGGAGGGCAGGTTGATCGTCGACAGGCTGCCGGGGCGCAGGTTGACGTTGGCGTTGGCTGAATCCCAGACGAAGTTCACCGAGACATTGGTGGTTGCGACATTGCTGCAGACGCGAGCGCCAACCGGAAAGTGGCGCGGCCCGCTCGTTGGCGAGTTGCTGTCGAGGCCGATGATGTTCCAGGTGAGTGGTGACGCGGTGAGCGTGGCGTAAGCGGTACCGGATGGACCGAAAATCAGTATTGCCAACAGGAAGAGCCAGAAAGCGGCGGAAAATTGACGGGCACGCCAGGCTGAGATATGCATGCAACGACCTCGGTTAGGGTTCGTTCGTGCTCAACAGCAGATACGGGAATACTTCGGCAGCGGGCCGCCGCCCCCTGCAGTCGCCGATGACACCCGGTGACAGCAGGGCCAGGACACAGTGGATCAAAATCTATACGAATCGAAGGGCGTTCGGCCATCGGTCGCGATACGGCGACAGCGGCCTCGACGATATGCAGTTTCCGTACCTGTCGAGGTTGCCAGCTCACACGGCGCGTTGTGCCGCTTCCAGCTCGTAGTGGCGGAAGGCGTCACGCAGGTGATTGAGAAGAACATCCTCACGACAGGGCTTGGTGAGGAAGCGGAACACGGTGCCGCGGTTGACGGAGGCGATGACCGTGTCGAGGTCGGCATAGCCGGACAGCACCAGTCGTACCGTGCCGGGGTACAGCGTGCGAACACGTGAGAGAAATTCCGTCCCGCTCATTTCGGGCATGCGCTGGTCAGTCAGTACGACGTGCACTTCCCGTGTTGCCAGGATGTCCAGTCCCTTGGCAGCCCCGTCGGCGATCAGGATGTCATAGCCCTCGTCGCGCAGAACGCGCTGCAGGGAGGTGAGGATGTTGGTCTCGTCGTCAACGATCAGCAGGGTGCGCGGACCGGGCTTGTAGACCGGGAGGCTGAGCGAGGTGCGGCGCCGCATCTGCTGGATGAAATCGTCCGGCGGAACAGCCGGACTGAAGAAATGACCCTGGATTTCGTCGCAGCGGCAGCGGCGCAGATAGCTCGCCTGCGCCTCGGTCTCGACGCCCTCGGCGACGACCTTCAGATTCAGATTGTGCGCGATGCCGATGACGGCACCGCAGATGGCGGCGCTACCGGGCTCACTGGTGATGTCGCGCACGAAGGACTGGTCGATCTTTACCCGATCGATCGGGAAATGCTTGAGGTAGTTGAGCGAAGAATGGCCGGTGCCGAAATCGTCGAGCGAACAGCGCACGCCGACGGCTTTGAGCGCGCGTAGCGTCGCGATGGCCGTGCCCAGGTCGTGCATCACCGCGCTTTCGGTGAGCTCCAGTTCCAGCAGGTGTGCATCGACCTGATGCAGCGCCAGCGCTTCACGCACGGTCCGGACCAGATCATCCTGGCGGAACTGTCGCGGTGAGAGGTTGACCGAGATGGGACAATCCGGCAGTCCCATGCGGCGCCAGGTGGCAATCTGACGGCACACATCGTTGATGATCCAGGCGCCAAGCGGCCCAATCAGGCCGGTTTCTTCAGCCAGTCCGATAAACTTGCCGGGCAGCAGGATGCCCCAGGTCGGGTGTTGCCAGCGAACCAGCGCTTCGGCGCCGCAGATGCGGCCGGTCGCAAGATCGGCCTTGGCCTGGAAGTGCAGCACGAACTCATGCCGTTCCATCGCGCCGCGCAGCGCCGTTTCCAGCGCGAAACCGGCGGATTCGCGGTCACCACTGAGCGGATCGTAGAAGCTTACACTGCCGCCGCCGATCTCGCGTGCCGCGAGCATCGCGCTGGCGGCATTGCGGATCAGGATCTGCGCGTCCTCGCCGTCGCGCGGGAACAGGCTGACACCGACACAGGCGTTGGGATAGTACTCGCGACCGCCCAGGTGCATCGGCGCCATGACGGCGGCCAGCAGGCGACGCGCGATATCGGCGGCCTGTTGTTCGTCGCGCACGTTGTCGAGTACGACGGCAAAGCGGTCGCCCCCGATGCGCGCGAGGAAGGCGTCCGGGTCGAGCGTGGAACGGAGCCGTTCGGTGACCTGGCGAAGGAGCGAGTTGCCCGATTCGGCGCCGATGTTGTCATTGACGGAGCGGAGCTTCTCCAGGCCCATGTTGAGCAGGGCAACCAGCCGGTTTTCCGCTTTCGCGGTGCGCAGCAGCTCGCGCATGCGGTCGGCATAGGAGTTGCGGTTTGGCAGGCCGGTCAGTTCGTCGTAGTGGGACTGGTAGTCCAGTTGTGCCTCGACACGCTGGCGGTCTTCGCGCTCCCGGAAGGTGCGGGTGCCGAACGCCAGGTCATCGGCCAGTTCCGCGAGCAGTTCGATCTCGGTCGTGGTGAAGACGTCGGCGTCGCGCGAATAGATCACCAGCACGCCGGAGATCGCGCCGGCCTGGCGCAGCGGCAGCGAGATCGCGGCGCGGATGCCGTGCTGCGCCGCCCGCTCGAACCACGACTCGGTATCGACTGCTGCCGCGACGCCACTGGTGACGACGAACTGCCCGCGGCGGATGGCGTTGGCCGTCGGACTCGTGCTGTAGTCATCCTGGACGTCGATCGTGTAATCGGCCGCCAGCGCGTCATTGCTTGCAGAAACGTAGCTGACCGCGCGGAACGCGCCACCCTCGCCGGACCACTCGCCGGACCACGCTGCGACGTAGCCGCCGATATGCACGATACGATGCAGCGTCGCCGTGATGAGCTCCTGCTCGGATACCGAATGCACGAGGGCGTGGCTGCATTCCGAGAGCAGCTGCATCGCCCGGCTGGCGCTGCCGGGAGGTTCGTCCCGATCCTGGCGGGGGGCAAGCTGTGGTGGACCCAGTGCGGCCACTTCGCCACTGGCGATGATCCGCCGCGCCGGTGCCCGCTGCCGCGCCCAGGCGCACAGGCCGGTCAGTGCGAGTCCAACCCAGAGCGTGGCCAGACCGGCGAACCCTGCACCCGGCAGGAGATTGGCCCGCTCGTGAGCCAGCGTGCTGGTGAGTTCACCTGCGCGCTCGCGCAGTGAGCCAGCCAGTGACTGCAGCGTCTCGTCCGCAGCCCGGACGTGTGCGTCACGCTCCGTTCGAGTGGCAGCCAGTTGCAGAGAAACAGCGACATAGCGGTCGAATGCATCCGAGTAGGTTTGCAGCAGCTGCTGCGTACCAGACGGTACCAGGTCGCGCACCTCCGGGGCCTGGGTGTCGGCCAGCAACTGTGCCCGCATCTGCTGGAAAACTTCCACGTACGCATCGCCGCCCAGTGTCGCGAAATCGCGCTCGGCCCGGCGCAGACGATACGCATCCAGCAGCAGACGATCGTGACGTGCGCTGCGCAGTGCCAACTCCAGCGCCTCGTAGGCCAGGCGCAGTTCCTGGGCAATGCCCGTCTCGCGGCCGCCCAGTCGGGCCAACAGTTCAGCAGACTTGGCCGTGCTCGATTCGTAACCGGCCAGTTGCGATTCCAGTCGCTCCAGTAGCGTGGCGAACTCGCCTTCGTGCCGTAGTCCGTCTCGCAGCGGCGCGATCGCGAAGGACGCGGCGCGCCGCTCGGAGGGTGGCTCGATGGCATCCGTGGTGCTATTCCAGGGCCTTGCGTCCTGTAAATGGGCGCGGACCAGCTGCAGTTCCGTTTCCTGGCAGATCTGGATCAGGCGCTGATGGCGCAGCAACGCATCCTCGATGGCGTCCTGTGCAGTCATGGCACGCAGCCAGGACAGAATGAAAACCAGCAGGGCGACCGGCACGGAAATCCCGAGGACACTCGCGGGCGTCAGTCGCGCGGCGAAACGGACCAGTCGGCGTTCCATATCGTGGCTATTTTCCGGGATCGTCTACCTGCATATTCGAGACAACGGGAAAACGAAACACTCGGCGCACACGGGCCCGAGAGTGAACCTCTTCCTCCGCCAGAGCAAGAAGCGCTCCACCCCAGGGCGGGGCCACAAGGACCTCCAGGGGCGGGCTGGGCCGTTGGCATTGTTGATGCTCTATCCCTTCCGACCCGGTCGGGTTGATGGTTCTAAACCGCTGAAACGACGGGCTATTTCGGCGGGTGGACGGGTGACGGTGACGGGAAACCGGCACGGCGGCGCCGGAAAACCCTCCCGACCGACTGAACGACGACGCGACATCTGCCAGGAGGACGCCATGAACAGCCAGTGGATTCCCATCCGCACCGTGGAAGGCCAGCGCGAAGCAATGAACCGGCGCCAGCGCCTGCGTCCGGCCAGTCGCGCGCTGTTGCTCTCGTTGCAGGGCAGTCTCACCGTGCAGGATGTCCGTGAACAGTTCCAGGCTCTGGGCGATGTGGAGCAGGCGTTGCGAAATCTCGAGAAACGCGGCCTTGTCCGCCTTGTCGACGGATTCGATACGGCCTGCGTCGCCATGGCGGGCGTGGCGGAGGTGATCGGACCGACTGCGACGCCATTGCAGATGGCGCGGCAGTTCATGGGCTGCATCGCCCACGCGGCACTGGGGCTGCGCGCCTTCTTCTTCACCTTGAAGCTTGACCGTTGCACGACCCGCGCAGGCCTGGAAGAGATGCTGCCACGGCTGCA
This sequence comes from Tahibacter amnicola, assembly GCF_025398735.1. Taxonomy (NCBI): domain Bacteria; kingdom Pseudomonadati; phylum Pseudomonadota; class Gammaproteobacteria; order Lysobacterales; family Rhodanobacteraceae; genus Tahibacter; species Tahibacter amnicola. The sequence goes on along the minus strand of NZ_CP104694.1, from coordinate 4,259,943 downwards.
TCGGATGCTCGCCCTCAGCCGGGGTGACGTGTTTGCCGCCGCGATGGTGCGCCGGATCGACTATCTGCTGCTGCAGTCCGAGCATTCCCCGGGTACCGGAAAGCCGGCGTTTGGCTCCGGCCAACTGCCGGCCTGATTGATCTTGCAGTTGTGTTGGGGCTGTTTACGTTGGAGTAGTGATAAAAAAGTAGTTGTATATAACGGGAAACCAATTTTCATCCAATCGAAGAAGCCGCCATGCAATCGCCACGTGCAACTGCTCAGACAATGTCGGAATTGATGATGCTGCGACGCCAGCTGACCAAGGAACTGGAACAAGGCGCGAAGTACCGCGTCGGAAACGAGATCTTCAAACGCGCGAACGCCCTGTGGCGGGACGGACTGCTCACTCCGGCCGACTACATGCTGATTCGCGACGAAGTGGACTCGATGACGGCGACCAGTTCCCTAAGCACGTGATCGTCGTCGCGCCGTCGCATGCCAGTTGAGGATCCGCGGCGTCACCAGCGGGGCCAGCGGGATGTCGAGGGCCGCGTAGGCATCCAGCGCGTCGACCAACGTCCTCTCCAAGGGGGCCAGTGGTACGGCGGGTGAGTTGTCCCCGCCGTGCTGGCCGATGGCGTCGAGCATCTGATCGCACCAGCCGTACAGACGGTCGCCCTGCTGCAGGAGACGGTGACGCAGCCACGGCGCCACCGGAACGTGAACCGTATGGCCCTCCCGCAGGCAGTCTGCGACGCCACCACCTGCCAGCACGTCATAGGCGCCCCGGTACCATTCGGTATGGCCCGCGGCTCCGGGTGGGATGATTAGCGGTGCCGGCGCACTATGGGCGATAATCCCGGATCCCAGGCGCTGTTCGATACCCCGGGCTTCCTTGACCGAATCCAGTTCGATGAGCAGGGCGCGATCGAGGTCGAAGAACTCGTAGTATCGGCGGTGCAGTGTCTGGAAACGGTCCAGCGGGTCGCGGGAGAACCCCAGCTTGAGGATGTCCTCGAAACGGCAGGGCGCCACGTACACGTAGGCGCGGCCCCGGCTGACGGCGCGCGGACGCGCATCGTCACGTTGTATTCGCGGCGTCATGGGGGAAAATCCCGGGTTTCACCGGTTGCAACGGCCGTGGCGGGTTTGCCACTCCGTGCGGCGCCGGACCTGCCTGGTACCACCGTAAAGATGACATAACACCGTGAATATAGGGGTGTTCCTGCAGTCGACCAAGTGTCGCCGGCGGTCATCGCGCCCCTCTTGACAAGTACGAGTACGCGACTGATGTGGCTTGGTCTATGGAATCTGCGCTCGCGTATCGCTACCGTACGCCCCCTTCGCGTCATCCCAGACGCGCAAGCTAAAACAGAAAGGAGCACCGGATGAACAAGCAAGAACTGGTCAACGCCATCGCCGAGGACACCGGCACCACCAAGGCTGCCGCCGAAGCCGCCCTGAACAGCTTCATCGCCCAGGTCTCGAAGACCCTCAAGAACAACGAATCGGTGGTTCTGGCCGGTTTTGGCACGTTCGAAGTGCGTTCGCGCGCTGCCCGCAGCGGCCGCAATCCGCAGACCGGTGCCACGATCGAAATCGCCGCCAGCAAGGTGCCGGCGTTCAAGCCGGGCGCTGCGCTCAAGAAAGAAGTCAACGGCTGAGTATCGCCGTTACGCAATACGGTTGACCGGCGGCGATCGACCTTGCCAACAGCCCGGCAACCCACGGAGGCGACGATTCATCGTCGCCTCTGCTTTTTTCGCATCGGGTTCAGCCAGAGCCCGCGCCGTCCGTAAGCCCTTCCGTCGCGCAATGCGGCGTTTTTCACTTTCGGGAAATTGCCGCCCAGGGGGTGGGCTTGCCGGCCCCAGATCAGTCTCGTGTTGCCGCTGGCGCGTCACATACCCTGAATAGGATTGCTCGCCGGTGGCACGCTCGTGGCATGACTTCCGAGTGTGCGTGCTCCGGTGCCGGAAACGTGGCGCGGGGTGGCGGTGTTTCATCGGTGACGGGGGCCGATATGCAAGCAGAACTGACGCCGGCGCACCTTGCCGGCTGGACTCGATCGCGGGTCACCGAATTCATCGCGATTGCCAAGGCCGAGCTGGCGAGCGATCCGGGCAATGAGTCGCTCAAGCATCTGATCCGGGCGATCGAACAGCGACTGGCGGAAGCGGCGCCGGGTGTCACCTCGCCGGTCGCCTCCGGCGATACCAGCAGTGCCAACGACGCCTGACTGGCCTGGCTAGCGACGCTTGCCTTCCGCGCGGACGAATGCGCCGGGAGTGCGCCCGGTCAAGCGCTTGAAGTCGCGAATGAAGTGGGCCTGATCGAAATAGCCCAGGTCGTGTGCCAGGCGCGTCCAGTCGGCCGCTGATGCGTTGGCCAGTCTTTCCACGGCTTCATGCAGCCGGTAGCGGTTGATGACCCATTTCGGGCTTACGCCGACATAGTGGCGGAAGTGACGCTGCAATTGCCGGAGCGGGAACATGGTGTGACCGAGCACGGACGCCACGGTTGTCATTGACGGGGTCCGGGCGATCCGCGCGACCAGGTCGTTGATCGATTCGGCCACCGTATCGGGCGTGGGGCGGCGCGCCTGGAAGAACGCCTCGGCAAGTGGCACGAGCGCGGTGTCCTCGCTGTCGAGCAGGGCGCGCTCGATGGCGCGGCCAGCGTCGCCGAACACGGCGTCAATCGCGACGTGGCAATTGGCCAGGTTGCTGAGCGGTTTACGCAGGAACGACTGGAATCCAGCGGGTCGGAACTTCACGCCGAAGGCACGGCCGCGTCCCTCCAACAGGCGTGAGTAGCGTCGGGTGTGGACGCCGTAGATCCCGGACTGGCCCGCTTCGACCACCAGGTGCACGTTGGGATGCGGCAAGGTTTCCTGCAGCTGTGGCGGATGGTCCGGCAAGTCCCAGCGCACCATCCAGAAATGTTCCACGAAAAATGCCAGTGCCGGGTCGGGCGCCACGCGCCAATGCATCATCTGTTCGGGCGGCAGCTGCCGGCGCAGGATGCCGCGGGCTTTGCCAACGCCGGTCACCGCGCGCTCCGGTTGTGTGTGGGCGGGGCTGCCGTCGCGTTTTTCCAATCTGATCCGCCGGGATTGCGGTCAACTGGCGGCCTGCGCACCGGCGCAGATTTTCCCCACGGAATGGCGACATGCACTACGTTAGTTTCCTGCGGCTTGCAGTGATTACGGCCGCTGTGGCCGGACCTTCTTCCGGACACGGCACTGATCCATCGTCTTTATCGACACAGGCGCTTACATCCTCCGCCATGAATCACACTATCCAAGGTCTGTTCGACGTTTCCCTGGTTGCCCAGCCAACCGCAGAGGACGCCAGTGGCGCTATCCTCGGTCGGCGCAGTATCGATAAGCGTTATCACGGCGAGCTGGATGCTACCAGCCGCGGCGAGATGCTCAGTGCCGGTTCGCCGCAGACCGGATCGGCCGGCTATGTCGCGATCGAAAAAGTGACCGGAACTCTCGGCGGCCGGCGCGGTTCGTTCTATCTGCAGCACAGCGGCACGATGTCGCGCGGCGACCACGCGCTGCAGATCATCGTGATCCCGGATTCGGGGACGGACGAGCTGGTCGGGCTGCGCGGCAGGATGGGTATCCGGATCGCTGACGGCAAGCATTACTACGATTTCGACTACAGCCTGGACCCGCCGCAGGATCAGCAGGACTGAAGGGCAACGGGGTTGCCGCTGTGAAGACCGCCGGCCCGGCTGTCCGCGTATCCGGATCCCTCCTCAGGTGGTGGGTGCCGGATCCGTTGCGGTGACCGGCGTCATCCAGCCCAGCAGGATGCCGATGAGGAGACCGGCGATGTCGCGCACGAGGTCATCCAGATCGCCGTAGCGGCCCGGAATGACGAACTGCACCAGCTCTGTCGCGATCCCGATGGCAATCCCCGCGGCGGCGACACGCAGGGATGCGCTGATGCGCGAGCTGCCCTGCCGTCGCAGCAGGCCCGTCCACAGCCAGGCCATACCTGCGAACAGGGGCACATGCAGGAAATTGAACACCGGCTGCCATTCGGGATGCTCGCCGAGTGGCACCAGCAGGGAGGCCAGGCCCGCCAGCGAGACAACCGCGGCCATTACCCACGGGCGGATACGAACGGCAGACAACCTGAGGAACAGCGATTTCACGGACGGGCTTTCCAAAGCGTGCGATGCGGCGGTCCGGGGGCGGCCCGCTGCCGCAGTATGGCAAAGCGTCACGAGGCGCGTCGTGCGGCAAGCCGCTTTTCCCAGGCCAGCGCGCTGCGGGCGATCAGGTCCAGGTCGTCCAGGCGCGGAATCCAGCCGAGCGTATCGCGGATCCGGGCGCAGCGGGCGATCAGCTCGGGTGGGTCACCGGCGCGGCGATCCTGCTCAAGCACCGGGATGGACTGGCCGTGGGCCCGGCTCATGGCCGAGAGCACTTCGCGCACGCTGTAGCCGTGCCCGTAGCCGGCGTTGAGCACCGCCGAGGCGCCGCCGTCGCGCAGATAAGCCAGGGCGGCCAGGTGTGCGGCGGCGAGGTCGTCAACGTGGATGTAGTCGCGCACGCCGGTGCCGTCGGCGGTGGGGTAGTCCGTGCCGTAGATCGCCACATGCGGCCGCACGCCGATCGCGGCTTCCGCAGCGACCTTCATCAGCAGGGTCGCCTTCGCCGTGGATTGGCCGATGCGTCCGCGGCCGTCGCAGCCGGCGACGTTGAAGTAGCGCAGCGCGACATAGCGCATGGCGCAGCTGGCCGCCAGATCGCGCAGCATCCACTCGCTCATGAGTTTGGACGTGCCGTAGGGGTTGATCGGATTGGTCGGCGTCTCCTCGCAGGCATGGCCGCCCTGGGGAACGCCGTACACTGCTGCGGTCGAGGAAAACACGATGTGCCGGATGTCCGCCCGCGCACAACAGGCGAGCAGGTTGCGCGTCGCGCCGGTATTGGTCGCGTAGTAGCGCAGTGGATCGCTGACCGATTCGGGCACGATGGTGCGGGCCGCGAAATGCATCACCGTGTCAATCGGGTACTGGCGCAGCAGGTTGGATACCAGTTCCGTATCGCCGACATCACCGATGATCAGTTCGCCGCCCAGCACGGCTTCGCGAAAGCCGGTGCTCAGGTTGTCCAGCACGACGACTTCTTCGCCGGCCTCCAGCAGCTGGGCGACCACATGGCTGCCGATGTAGCCGGCACCGCCGGTGACCAGGATCTTTGCTTTGCTCATGGCTTGGTCTCCGCAGGGAAAGGCGCCGCGCCGACCGGGACGCGTGCCGTCAGGTGCTTGACGTCGACCACGTCGATATCGCCGTGGCGGGCATAGGTGTGGCAGCCGCGCAATCCGCCAGCCCAGGTGGGCTCCAGTGTTCCGAGCACGCACTCTTCGTAGCGTTCGGGATCGAGGACGCGGATCTCGTGAAAGACGATGGCGCGGCCGTATTCGGCGGCGCAGTCCTGGCCGGGCCGGATCAGGCGGCCGTCGCGCACGAACAGGGGCCCGGCGGGGCGTGCCCGGTGGACATCGCTGCAGACGGGATTTTGTGCATGCGGGGTCCATGGGCCTTCCGGCGATGGCGCATGGAACAGGAACAGCTCGTTCCATTCGCGGCCATCGTCGTTGAAGACGGTTTCGGCCACGCAGGCAAACATCCACCAGCGGCCGTCGTGCGCAATCAGGGTGGCGTCGACGACGCGCCATCCGTTGAGCAGTTGGCCGAGCGATTGCCACTGGCTGGGGAAGGTGACGGCTCCGAGCAATTCCACGCGCTCGGCCAGTGCCGATTCCATCACCAGGCAGGAGCGGCCCTGCCATTCCAGCAGGTGCGGATAGGAAAGGTGATACGGGCGTTGCAGCGTCCGCTCGATGCGCACGACATTGAGCGCATCGTCCAGTTCCAGCGTATGGATTTCGCCGCGGCGCGTGCGGTGGTGGTAGGCCTCGACCAGGATGTAGAACCGGCCTTCGTGATGCACGGGAGCCGGATCTGCCCAGAACCAGCCTCGCGGCGGGTGGAGCACCCGGTCGGGCGAGAAGTGGGGATCTGCCGGATCAATTCCGGTCTGGCTGCGTCGCAGCGCGATACTCCAGGATTCGCGACGCAGCGGACGGTAGAAGTGCCGGCGCAACCCGCGCGCAAGCAGACACATGCCGAGCCAGCCGGTCTGCAACGGACCGGGCAGCGCAGCCCCGGGCTCGGCGACGGCCGCGCGCGGTGGCTGTCCGCATGCCAGTCGCCGCAGCGCGCGGGTCAGTTGCGCCGGCGCCTTCTGCAGCTGGTAGGCGCGGTGGCGCGTGAAACTGATCTGCGCCACGCTGATGACGCCCGGTTCGAGCAGGATCCACGCGTCGCGGCCCGCATCGTGGACGCGCAGTCCGACCGTGGCGCTCACGTGGCCGGCGCGGAATGCCGGCAGCATCCACGCGCCGCAGCGCAGGGACGAGGTGGCGTCCGCATCGAGCGTCCAGGTCGTGGTTGCCAGTGCGGCCAGGTCCGGGTGCGGCGGTGCATGGCCGATGATCAGCAACACGTCGGGTTGGTGCTGCCGGATCGCTGCCCGGGCGTCATCAGATGCCACGCAGCAGCCGGTCGCACCAGCGACGCCGTCCAGCGCAGGAGCGTCGACGCACTCGCCCAGCAGGGGGGTTTCTTCCAGGATCGTGCGCATCGGGCCGGCCAGGCGCGCGTCGAGCGCCAGGTAGGTATCGAACGTGCGATGCCTCAGTTGTGCGACGGATTCGCCCGTGCGCAGCACGGTGACATCCAGGAACGGGCACTCCTGCAATGCCGCCAGGGATTCGGCGAGCCAGCGTGGACCACGCCGCGCACCCAGGAGCACCACGACGCGAAGCGCCGGACCAACCGGTTCCCGGTGCAGACGCGAACGCTTCAGCCGATGCGCACCGTCAGCCATGGGCAGGCCTCGCATCGATCGGTGTCAGCCATTCGAGGACGGTCCGTGCCAGTCGCTGGCGCTGCGCCGGATCGAAAAAGAGGTGGTCGCATTCACGCCAGTGCGCCAGGGTCACCAGGGGATTGCGCGCGGCATCGCCGAAGGTGTGGCGAAACTGGCGCTGGTGCAGGAAATAATTCGCGGCTCCGCCGGTGTACAACGCCAACAGACGCACGCCGCGATCGAGCAGTGCCGCGAGCTGGGCCTGCTCCGCACCGGGCGCTGGCCAATGGCGGTAGTCTGCGACGGTGGCGGCGGGAACACCTTGCCGCTGCATCCGGTTGCGCAGCATCGCCCACCACCGCGACGGCGGACGTTGCAGCGCGAGCAGCAATTGCCCCAGGCGGAACCACGGGCCGGTTCGCGCGAGCCCGTCGAGCATCAGCACGCCGTTGACGCGGGCGTCGGTCAGCGCCAGTTTCCAGGCCAGGTCTGCCGCGCTGCAGATACCGCCCACGACGAAGCGGGGCGTTCCGGTGCGTTCGGCGAAGCGGTCGAGCGCACGTGCTACGGCCGTTGTTGCAGCGCTGTCCGAACGCACAAGGGCATCGCCGATACCCGGTGCATCAAACCGTAGGGTCGGATAGCCGGCCAGCGCCAGTTGGCGCGCCAGCTCCACGTGCAGCCGGAACGGGCCGATGCGATGGATCATTCCCGCATTGAGCAACACCACGCCGCACCGGCGCGGTGTCTGCGTCGGCAGCGTGACGATGCCGAACTGGCCATCGTCGAGCGGGAGGACGTGCTCGGTCATGCACGCGCTCCTGCCAGGCTCGCCATATCGGCGGCGACCCCGGCGAGCGTGGCTGCGCAGGTCGGAGCGCGCAGGTCGATCTGCTGCAGCCAGTCGGACAGCGCCGGCGGCAGGGTCAGGCCCCGGCCACCGTGGCGCGCACGGCGCTCGGCCGTATCCAGTAGTACGAAATCATCGAGCGATGCGGGCAGGGTGCGCGCATCCAGTGTGCTGACCAGCCGCGGTCCGACCCGGAATCCCATCAGGCTGTCGGTATCCACCGGCACGCTCCGACCATTGCGCAGGAAGGGAAAGCGCCGCGTATTGATGCGTTCTTCCTGCTCGCGTTGCCGGGTTTCGGCGAGCCATTCGCGGCCGCTCTGGGCCGGTTGCCATAGCCACAGCGGCAAGGCATGCCGGGTCGCGAGCGCATGCGCCACCAGCGCACCGGCGCGGATACCCATGACCGCGACCGGTGTGTCAGGCAGTCGGGTGCGCAGGTGGGCCAGCAGATAGTGCGTGTCGGTCTCGGCACTATCCAGGTCCAGCACGCTGCCGTCGCCTTCGGCATCGCCGCTGCCCACGTAATCAAAGCGCGTCGTGGCGATGCCGTGCTGGGCCAGCGCCGCGCCGAGCATTGCGAACAGCCGGTAGCTGCGGACATGCTCGTGCAACAGCGGCGGGCAGAACAGCAGCGCCAGACGCGCCGGTGTGTCCGGATAGTGCGTGACGGCGAAGATGCGGTGACCGCCGGCGTTGACGAATTCCGGTTCCAGCCGCATCACGGAGCACCTCCCGGCAAGCCGAGCCAGCGACCGAGCTTCTGGCGGAATCCGGATCGCGCCGGTGTTTCCGGTGTGTCAGGCGTGATACCGTCCGGCAATTCTTCGGCAATTGCGCGCAGGGAGCTGTTGGCCAGGCGCAACAGGTTCAGCCGTACGCCGGTTTCGGCCTCCAGGCGCGTCAGCAGCCGCAGCGCCAGCAGCGAATGTCCGCCAGCATCGAAGAAGTTGTCTTCGCCGGTGATCGTGTCCTGGCCGATCAGCTCGCGGCAGAGTGCGACCAGTCGTTGCTCGCGCGGATCGGTGAATGACGGTGTGCAAACACGCATGGCCGCATGCTCTGGAACCGGTAGCGAGCCCCGGTCGACCTTGCCGTTCGGAAGGCGCGGCAGGGCCGTCAGCGGAACGATGTGCTGGGGAATCAGGTAAGCGGGCAACTTCTGCCGAAGTGCCGCGCGCAATGCCGTGGGGCTGGGCGTGTCCGCACCACGTGCAACGATGTAGGCCACCAGGGCAGGCTCGCCGGAACTCACTGTCTGAACCGTAACGAGCGCGTCTGCCACGTCCGGCAGGTCCCGCAGGCAATGTTCGATCTCACCGGGTTCGATGCGATAACCCCGCAGCTTCACCTGGTGATCGCGGCGCCCCAGGTGTTCGAGCTGCCCGTCGCTCATCCAGCGACCGAGGTCGCCGGTGCGGTACAGGCGGCTGCCGGGCTCGGTCGCGAACGGATCGGCGATAAACCGCTCGGCCGTCTGCGCCGCGTCGAAGGGATAACCGTCGCTCAGCCCGTCGCCACCGATGCAGATTTCGCCCGGCACGCCGAACGGACAGGGCAGACCCTGCGCGTCCAGCACATGTACCTGGGTATTGCGGATCGGTCTGCCGATGCGGATCGTCGTGGAATCGCGCTGCACCTTCCATAGCGTCGACCAGACGGTGGTTTCCGTCGGCCCGTAGAGATTCCATACACCCTCGCTGCGCAATGCCAACGCCGTTGCGAGGTCGGCCGGCAGCGGCTCGCCGCCCACGAGCACGCGGAATTGAGGCGATCCGCGCCAGCCTGCCTCCAGCAGGAGTCGCCAGGTGGTCGGCGTGGCCTGCATGACCGTGGCGCGGGTGGATTCGAGCAGGCTGCGCAGCGCGGTTCCGTCGGCGGCGACGCGGGTGGGCGCGATTTCCAGCCGTGCGCCCGAATACAACGGCAGCAGCAGTTCCAGTACCGCGATATCGAAGGACAGCGTGGTGACGGCCACCAGCGTGTCGGAGGCTGCCATGCCCGGTTCCTGCGCCATGCTGCGCAGGAAGTTGGCGACTGCCCGGTGGGGCACGCTGACTCCCTTGGGACGTCCGGTCGAACCGGAGGTAAAGATGAGGTAGGCCGCGTCGTCGGCCTGGGCCAGGCCCGCATCCGCCGGCACCGGCGTGACCGCTGCCAATGCCGGCTGTTCCGCCGGATCGTCCAGGACCAGCCGGGTGCATCCGTCGTGCGCCGGCAGTACGGTCACCAGGGCTGATTCGGTCAGCAGGACGCACAGATCCGACTGTTCGGCCATGTAGGCCAGGCGGTCGGACGGGTAGTTCGGGTCCAGCGGTACATAGGCCGCGCCGGCGCGCAGCGTGGCCAGCACGGCGACGGGAAGGTGCGGTGTCCGTTCCAGGCAGATGCCGACGCGCCGTCCGCGGCCGGCGCCCAGCGCACGCAGGCGGCCGCACAGCCGGGCCACGTGCTGTTCCAATTCGGCGTAGGTGAGCTGTGTCTGCGACTGCGAGACGGCGATCTGCGTGGCCTGGCGGCTCCACCCGGCGCTGACCAGGGCATCGACGCACTCCTGCTGGCGCGGGACGCAGTGCGCCGGACGGCTCAGGCTCATCAAGCGCTGGTATTCGTCCGTCGGCATCAGAGGGAGACGATCGATACGCTCGTCGGTGTCCGCCAGCGCGAGGAAGGTCTGGAGCAGGTGCTGGTAACGCGCGGCAATCAGCTGAGCGGTCGATGCATCGAGGATGTCGGTGTTGAAATTGAGGACACAGATCAGCCGTTCGTTGGTCTCCACGCACCAGAGCGACAGGTCGTAGGCCGCGGCGTGCAGGGGAATGGTGACGCGCTCGTGGCGCAGGTCGCCCCAATGGGTGGGACGCTCGCGCACGTCCTGGAAGGAGAACAAGGACTGGGCCAGGGGGGACGGCTGGCGTCGCGCGGCACTTTCAACTCGCGCACGAGGTGTTCCATCGGGACGTCGGGACAGGCGAAGGCGTCGACCACGCGACGCCGGGTGCCAGTCACCCAGTCGCCGATCGTGCTGTCGCTGGTGTAGCGCGAGCGCAATGGCAGCGCGTTGACGAAGAAGCCCATCACCGGTTCCAGTTCCGGCCGTTCGCGGGCCCGCACCGGCATCGCGATGACGATGTCGTCCTGTGCGCTGAGGCGATGCAGCAGGAGCGCGAAGGCCGATAGCAATGTCGAGAACAGCGTGCCGCCCTGGCGCTGGCTCAGGCGCTGCAGGCGATCGAGCGTGGCGCGGTCCACGTAGGTGTAATGCGAGGCGCCGCGTCCGCTCGGGGTCGCCGGGCGTGGACGGTCGGCAGGCAGGCTCAGTACCGGTGGCAGGGGACTGAGGACGTCGCGCCAGTGGGCCATCTGCCGCGCCAGCTCGCTGCCCGCCATCCACTGCGCATGCCATTGGGCGAAATCGCCATAGCGCACGGCCAGTGGCGCCAGCCGGGTCGGGCGGTCTTCGCAATGCGCCGCATACAGCTCGGCCATGTCGCGGTACAGCAGGTCGAAGGACCAGCCGTCCCAGATGAGGTGGTGGGCGACGAATACGAAAACGTGCTCGTCCGCTGCCAGGCGCAGCAGGGCCGTGCGGAACAGCGGGCCGTTGACCAGGTCGAACGGCTTCTGCAGCTGTTCCGCCACGCAGGCCTGCAGGCTGGCCTCCGCGGCGGCGCGGTCCAGGTGGGCGTAGTCGAGGAAGGGGCAATCCACCGGCATCGAAGGCAGGATGCGCTGGAAGTCGCCGTTGGCATCCGAACCGATGACCGTACGCAGGCTTTCCTGCCGTTCGATCACATCCCGCAACGCGGCTTCAAAGGCGGCGCGCTGGAACGGTCCGCGCAAGCGGTGCGCCGACGGGACATTGTGGATCAGGGTCCCTGGCTGCAGCTGTTCAATGAACCACAGGCGCTGCTGCATCAGCGATAGCGGCGCGCGGCCCTCGTCGCTACGACGGCTGATCACCTCCGTTTCGGCGAGTGCGGGGGCGGTCGCCGCCAGCACCTTTGCCAGCGCGCCGGGCGTCGGTGCCTCGAACAGGGTACGCAGGGAAGGACGAACGCCGAAGTGCTGCTGCAACCGCGCGGCGAGTTTTGCCGCCAGCAGCGAGTGTCCGCCCAGTTCAAAGAAGTGGTCATCGGGCGAAACGGCGTCCCGTCGCAGTACGGCCGCCATTGCCTGGGCAATCGTGGCGACGGCAACTTCGGCGGTGTCAGGCGCGGTTGCGCTGACGGCACCGCTATCCAGGGCCGGCAAGCGTTTGCGGTCGGTCTTGCCATTGGCAAGCAGGGGAATGTCGGCGAGTCCCACGACGTGCTGGGGCAGCATGTACTCGGGCAGCGACGCGGCCAGAAATTCCCGCACCTCGCTGATCGCGGGCAGGGGCCCCTGCGGCACCACGTAGGCGACCAGGCGAATATCGTCGTGATCGAGCGCCACTGGATTGACGACGCAGCGGGACACCCGGGCGTGCTGAAGCAATCGGGCCTCGATCTCGCCCAGCTCGATGCGATTGCCGCGGATCTTGACCTGCTGGTCGGCGCGGCCGAGGTACTCGATGGTACCGTCGTCGCGCCAGCGACCGAGGTCGCCGGTCCGGTAGAGCAGGCCGCCCTCGCGCGCGGGATCGGGCAGGAAACGCTCGGCGGTCAGGTCCGGCCGGCCAACGTAACCCAGGCCGACCTGTACGCCGCCGATGAAGATCTCGCCCGGCTCTCCGATGGCGACGGGGTGGTGTGATTGGTCGAGCAGGTGGAGCGTCGTGTTGGCAACGGGGCGCCCGATCGGAATGAGGGTCCGCGGGGTCGACGCGCGGCAGTCCCAGTACGACACGTCCACGGCGGCTTCGGTCGGGCCGTACAGGTTGGAGAGCAGCAGCTGTGGCAGCCGGCGGAACAACCGGTCCACGAGATCCGCAGGAAGCGCTTCGCCGGAGCACACCACGTGGCGCAACGCCTGGCAGCGTTCGACATCCGCTTCGTCCAGGAAAATGCGCAGCATCGAGGGCACGAAGTGCAGCGTCTGTATGCCTTCGCGCGCGATGAGGTCGACCAGATAGGCGGCGTCGCGGTGCCCATCCGGACGTGCTAGCACGAGGGTCGCGCCGCTCATCAGCGGCCAGAAGAACTCCCACACCGAGACGTCGAAGCTGTAAGGTGTCTTCTGCAGCACGCGGTCACCGGCGGCCAGGCCGTATTGCTGCTGCATCCATAGCAGCCGGTTGACCACGCCGCGGTGCGTGTTGATGGCGCCCTTCGGGCGGCCGGTCGAGCCGGAGGTGAAGATGACGTAGGCGATGTCGTCCGGTCCGCCGGTGATCGTACGGGCGAGCGCGTCATCGGCCGGCACGGGCTCGAGCGAATCCATGCTGACCAGCCAGGCGTCCTGCGGGAAGGCGTCACCGACACGCGCGCGCTCGGTCGCGCCGGTGACGACGACACGCAGGGCAGCGTCCTGACACATATCCGCCAGTCGCGCGACGGGATAGCCCGGATCCAGCGGCACATACGCACCGCCGCTGAAAACGACGCCCAGCAATGCGGCCACGAGATCGACACTGCGGTCCAGGCACACGCCGACCATCACACCAGGCCCGACGCCCAGCTCACGCAGGTGATCCGCCAATGACCAGGCCCGCTGCGCCAGTTCGGTGTAGGTGACATCGCGCCCATCGAAGCGCACCGCGACGGCGTTGGCATGCGGGTGCAACTGGCGCTGTACCAGGTCACCCAGGCGCAGGGACGGGTCGAAGTCGACGCGTGTGGCGTTCCACTGCGCGATGCGGGTTGCGTCGTCGTGCGTACCACGCGGTGCATCGCTGCCGCCGTCCAGTACGCTGCGGATCGCCGCCGCGATTTCGGCAATACGTTCGGTGCTGAAATAGTCCGTGCTGTAGTGGAGGTCCAGGCTCAACGCGTCGCCGAATTCATAGAAATTGAAGACGATCTCGCCCAGCAGGCCTGCCTTCGGAGTTTCTTCCAGACGTGCGGACAGCGGCGCGAATGCGGAAAGATCCACTGCCGGATTCAGATTGAAATAGGTGCCCGTCAGCGGCGGGCGATCACCCTGCGCCACGATTCCCAGTTCGCGTGCGAGCTGGCTCTGGGTGACCTGCGGATGATCGAAGGCATCGAGCAACTGGCTGCGCGCCGCCGCAATACGGGCGTCCAGTGACTGGCCCGCGAGGTCGCGCACGCGCACCGGCAGGTCCAGCACGCCATCGCCCAGCACGGCGGTATGCGGCACCAGGCACTGGCCGGCGAACGGTACGCCGAGAATGAAATCCGTCCGCCCGGACAGGCGCTCGATGATGGAAGCGACGGCGGCGAACAGGGCGTGGAACAGCGTTGCACGGTGCGCACGCGCCTGCTGCTGCCACCGTAGCAAGGTCTGCGCGCCGAAATGCAGTCGATGCGTCGCGGCGGCGAAACGGCGTGGGCCATGAGGCGTCCTGTCGCCCAGCGCGAGCGGCAGGGGCGGTGCATTCAGCACGCGACGCCAGTAGTCCAGGGCGCGCCGGCCGTCGTCCCCGCCCATTTGCTCCTGCAAAGCCGTCGCCAGCGCCAACGGCGAGTCGGCGGCGCGCGTGGATGGCGCCTGTCCGGCGCAGCGCGCGTGATAGGCGCGGGCGAGGTCAGCAACGAGAATACCTGTAGCCCAGCCATCGAAGACCAGATGGCTGGCGACCAGGTGTACCACCTGGTGATCGGTGGCCATCCGGTGCCGTGAGAGTGCGACCAGGGGCGCCTTGTCGAGGGCGAAAGCCTGGCGTCCCGCCGAGTGGCAATAGGCTTGCAGAGCCTTGTGCGGGTCGGTTTCGCCGCTCCAGTCGTGCACGGTGTGGCGGGGCATGGCTTCGACCACGCGCTGCAGTGGCTCCTCGCGATCAAACTGGATGCGGAAAGCCGGATGGCGGGTCGTGACGTCGACGATGGCCTGGTCGAGCGCATCCACATTGATGACGCCATGCAGGTGCAGGCAGAACGTTTCGTTCAATGCGAGCAGTGCGGCGTCGTCGTAGCAGGCGGCCAGCCAGCGCTCGGTCTGGCCCGGCGACAAGGGGCCCGCCGTCGCCGCGGCAGCGACCAGCGCAGTATCTGTGGCAGGCAACCCGTCGCGCCGCGTCAGGAAGCCCCTGCGCAGAAGCTCATCGAGAACCTGCAGGAAGATCGTACGGATGCGTTCGATGTCGGCATCGGTCATCGCGGCGGTGACGAAATGCCCGAACTGCTCGTACACATGCAGGCCATGGAAGCGCAGCAGGTAGTAGAACAGGCTGACGTGGGACTGGTCGGTGTCCCAACGCAGACGCCACAGCGAGGCGCAATGAACAGCCGTCACCGGCGCGCCACGCGCGGCGAAGGCCTCGTTTAGCTGATCGATCAGACGCTGTGTCCGTGCATTGAGCCCGGTGTAGAACGCCTCGCCCCGTTCGCGCAGGGTACGCAGGGTGGCCTCGGCCGCGGCGAGCGCGAGCGGATGCCGCACGAAGGTGCCGGCGAAGTACGTAACGCCGGCTTCCGGCACGGAATCATCGCCGTACTGCCAGAAACCGCCGTCGAACGCATCCAGCCAGCGCGCTGCGCCGGCGATAGCGGCCAGCGGCAGTCCGCCGCCGATGATCTTGCCGTAGGTGCAGATGTCCGCGCGCACGCCGTAGAACGCCTGCGCTCCGCCGGGCGCCAGGCGGAAGCCCGTGACGACCTCATCGAAGATCAAGGCGCAACCGGCCTCGTCGCAGATCTGGCGCAACGCCTTCACGAAGGCGCCGGGCTGCAGGGTCGGATGCTTGTTCTGCACCGGCTCGATCATGATTGCGGCGAGCGTGTGGGCGCATTCGCGCAGGCGTTGCAACGCCGCATCGCTGGCGTAGTCGAGCACGAGGATGTTCTCGACCGCGCTGGCCGGAATGCCCGGTGCGGCGGCGCGCGAGCGCCCGTCGGGCGAGGCGCGCACGATCACTTCGTCGAAGATCCCGTGATAGGAATCAGTGAATACGGCGACAGTGTTGCGCCCGGTCACGGTGCGCGCGAGCCGCAAGGCGCCCATGACGGCCTCGGAGCCGGTATTGCAGAAGGCGACGCGCTCGCAGCCGGTCATCTCGGCGATGAGGTTGGCGACGACCGGCGCCAGCGGATGCTGTGGCCCGACTTCCAGCCCCTTGTCGAGCTGGGCGTGCATGGCGGCAATCACCTCGGGCGGCTGATAGCCCAGCACGTTGGCGCCAAAGCTCGACAGCAGGTCGATGTACTCGTTGCCGTCCAGGTCCCACAGGCGTGCGCCGGCGGAGCGGTCGACCACGATGGGGTAGACCAGCGACTTCCACTGCGGATGGAAACCGGTCACGACACGCGGGTCGGACATTCGCCGGCGGTGCTGCTGGCTGAAGGCGCGCGATTTTCCGGTGCGTGTGGTGTACTGGGCGATGAATTGCTGCAGCCAGGTTTCCTGACTGTCGTTGAGCCGCGATGCGGCACGCGTGGCAATGCGTGCCGAGGCGCCGAAGGGGCGCTCGCGCAGATCCGCCGCCTCGGCCCTGGCCGGCAATGGCGCGGCGGAAACAGGGGCCGCGGCCGGCTGTGCGTCGGGCGCCGCCGGACGTCCGCGCAACAGTGCCAGATGCTCGGCCATCAGCGCCGTCTGCTGCCGGATCAGGGCCAGCAGGGGATCGCCGGTGCCAGGCAAGGCGGGCGTCGCCACTATCGTCGGTTCTGTTGGCGGAGCGGGCGTGTGGGCGGCAGGACGGAACCGATCCGCCGGGAGCGTGGCGTCGAAATGGGTTGCCAGCCGCGCAATCGTATCCAGCTCGTCCATGAGCTGGCGCAAACGAAGGCGTACGCCGAACACCCGGTCGATCTCCAGGCAGGCCTGGGTCAGCGTCAGGGAGTCGAAGCCCTGTTCAACCAGCGGCAGATGCGCTTCCAGCGCTGTGGCGGCAATGCCGGAAACCGCTGCGAGCGTATGGCGTAGCGACTGTTCCAGCTGGGGCAGACGGTCAGACATGCAGACTTCCTTTCCCGCGCCGGTCGCCGGTGCGGATGATCGAATCGCTACGCCGGTGGTAGCGGCCCGGGAGCTGAACCAGAATCGGGAATCGGCAAACGGATAGGCCGGCAACGACACGCGCGCGGCGCCGCGCCACATGTCGGTGCGCAGGCGGACCCCGCGGGACCATAGCTGTCCGATCGCCGTCAGCGTGGTACGCAGGGTGCGGTCCGTTGACTGTCGTGGCATCAGCGGCAGATACGCTGCGTCCGACGCCGGCAAGGCGCGCAGGGCTCCTGCCAGTGCCGCCGGCGGGCCGAGCTCGAGGAACAATGTGTCGCCCTTTGCCGCTTCCGTGGCGATAGCCGCGGCGAACTGCACGGGGCGGCGCATCTGCTGGGCCCAGTATTCGGGGCTCGTCGCGTCACGGCCGTTCAACTCGGTACCGCTGACATTGGAATACACGGGAACCTGTGGCGCCTTGCGTGGCACCCGGGCGACCGCTTCGGCCAGCAGTGGCATCGCAGCTTGCATGGCCGCGCTATGAAACGCGTGGCGCACCGTAAGCACCGTTGCCGCCGTGCCGGCGGCGCCGAGCGTCTGTGCCAGCGCCGCGATGGCATCCGCAGGGCCTGCCAGGACCGTGGCGTCGGCAGCGTTCACGGCGGCCAGTTCGATCGGGTCGTGCAGGTAAGGGGCGATTTCCGCTTCGCCGGCCCGGACGGCCAGCATGGCGCCATGGGCCTGCGCAGCCATGGCCGCGGCGCGGGCGCACACGACGGCGCAGGCATCTTCCAGCGTGAATACGCCGGCCCGCACAGCGGCGCCGTACTCGCCGACACTGTGCCCGATCAGCGCATCGGGCTGAACACCGAACGTGTCCATCAATGCTGCCCAGGCGTAACCGAGGCAAAGCAGGGCGGGTTGCGCCAGACGGGTGGTGCTCAGAGCGGCGGAATTGGCCGCAGCCGACTCGAGCAGCAGGGGCCGCAGGTCGGCTCCGCAATGGGGCTGGCAGCACGCCGCCGCGGTGTCGAGGGCTTCGCGAAAGACGGCAAACGCCGCGTAGGGTGCTGCAGCGCTGCCGGCGAGGTCGACACCCTGTCCCGGATAGACGAACACGATGCGCGGGTTGCCGGCACGAACACCGGCTGGCAGCGCGCGCAGGGCCGCGACGGCTTCCGGCGCAGTGGCGGCGGTGATGGCCGCGCGCCAGGCCAACGCCGTGCGGCCGGCCAACAGCGTGGCCTCAATGGCGCCGAGGTTAGCCTCGGCGCCCTGCCGCTCGAGGGCATCGGCGAGATCGCGTGCCCGGCGCTGCAACGCGTCCGGCGTAGCGGCGGAGAGGGGGATCAGGCAATGGCGATCGGTGACTGGCAGGGGCGCGGCGCAATCGCCTTCTTCCATCACGATATGCGCATTTGTGCCGCCGACGCCGAAGGAGCTGACGCCCGCCAGGCGCGGACGGGCGGATCGGGGCCAGGGCTCGGCGACGGACGTGATGCGGAATGGCGTGGCGTCAAGGCCGATATGCGGATTGGCCGTCGTGAAATGTGCCGTCGGAGGAATGAGCTCGTGGCGGAAGCACAGCACCGTCTTGATGACACCCAGGATGCCGGCGGCTGCCGTGGTGTGGCCGATGTTTCCCTTGAGCGAACCGAGCACGCAGACGCCGGGCAGCGGTGAGTCATCGGCGTAGGCGTGTGTCAGCGCGCTGACCTCGACGGGATCACCCAGCGCCGTTCCGGTGCCGTGGGCTTCGACATAGCCGACATCTTCACTGCGCACACCGGCGGCGTCGAGCGCGGCGCGTATCGCGGCAGACTGGCCGGCGGCGCTCGGTGCCGTAAAGCTGGCCTTGCCGCCGCCGTCATTGTTGAGGCCGATACCGCGGATGATGGCGTGGATGGTGTTGCCGCTGGCGCGTGCCTGCTCCAATCGGCGTAGCACGACGATGCCCGCGCCGCTGGAAAACACCGTGCCGCTTGCCGCCGCGTCAAAGGGCCGGCAACGACCATCCGACGACTCCATGCCACCTTCGACATGGAGATAGCCACCGTGTTGCGGCAGTACGAGGCTGGCTGCGCCGGCGATCGCGATGTCGCACTGTCCGGTAACGAGCGCCTGTACGGCCTGTGCGATGGCGACCAGGCCGGTGGAGCAGGCCGTGTGCACGCTGATCGCCGGGCCGGTGAGATCCAGCCGATGGGCGATGCGGGTGGCGACGTAATCCTTTTCGTTGGCCAGCATGGCCGCGAATTCGCCGCTGCCGGCAACCAGTTCCGGCGCCGCGGCGCGCAGTGCGGGGAAGTACGCATTGTTGCCCGTTCCCGCAAACACGCCGATGCGGCTGGTGTGCTGTGCGGTATCGATGCCCGCGTGCTCCAGCGCCTGCCAGGCCAGTTCCAGCAGCCATCGCTGCTGTGGATCGATGAGTGTGGCTTCGCGCTCGCCAATACCGAAGAACGCCGCGTCGAAGCGGTCCTCGTCGGGTACTACGCCGCGTGCGGCGACGAAATTGGCATGCTGCGCAACGGATGGTGGAATCGCCGGGTCGAGTTCGCCGGCGGTGAAATGCCGGATGCAATCGCGACCGGCGACAAGGTTTTCCCAGAACGCTTCCAACGTGTCAGCCTGCGGCGCGCGCAACGCCATGCCGATCACGGCAATGCGCGCATCCGTCCCTGCCGGTTCGGCGACAGTGCGCCGCGCAGCGGGACGCTGCAGCTGGCGGGCCAGTCCGCGAATCGTCGGCCGGTCGTAGACGTCGGCAACGCTCAGGCCGGTGTGGCCGCGCGCCTTGAGCTGGGAAAGGAAACGCAGCACGAGCAGGGACCGTGCGCCGGCCTCAAACAGATTCGTATCGTCAGCCAGGTCGTCGCGGCCCAGCAGCGCCTGCCAGGTATCGCGGATCACGTCGATGGACGCGCCGCCTGCCGGCGGCGCAGTGCCGGTGTTGGCGGGCGATGTCGCCAACGCACGTCGGTCGATCTTGCCGCTGGCGGTCTGCGGCAGCCGATCGCGCCTTTCATAACGCAGCGGCTGCATGGCTTCGGGCAGGTGCTCGCGTGCATGACGGCGCAGCTCGCTGACGAGCGAGGCCGGTGATGCCGGGTCGGCCGCAACTATCCAGGCCGTCAGTTGTTTGCCGGCGAGTGCGGAGTCGGACAACCCCACGACGCACTCGCGCACCAGGGACGAGGCGAGCAGCACCGCCTCGATTTCGGCGGGCTCCACGCGGAATCCGTCAATCTTGAGCTGGTCGTCGGCGCGCCCCTGGTAGTGCAGCAGCCCTTGGGCATCGACCATGGCGCGATCGCCGGTCCGGTACCAGCGTCCGTTACCGGCACCCAGCCATTCGCCGAAGCGTTCCCGGGTCAGGTCTTCCCGGCCGAGGTAGCCGTGCGCCAGCGTTTCGCCGCCGAGGAGAAGTGTGGCGTCGCCGTCGGCCTCCCGCAGCCATTCGATGCGCACATGCGGCAGGGCCGTGCCGATGCTGGCGACCGCGGGCCACTGGCTTGCATCGCCGCTCAGTTCATGGGCGGTGACGACGTGTGTTTCGGTGGGTCCATAGTGATTGTGCAGTACCGCTCCCGGCAGACGCTGGAACAGACGGCGGATCGACGGCGTGATCTGCAGGGTTTCGCCAGCGCTGACGACATCGCGCAGCGGCGGCAGCGCTGGAGCATCCTCGGCGGCGTCCGCCAGTAGCTGCAGCGCGACGTACGGCAGGAAGATGCGCTCGACGTGATGCGCAACGAGCGACTGCAACAGCTGGGCAGGGTCACGGCGCTGCGATTCCTCGATGAGCAGGAGGCATCCGCCACAGGCCACTGTCGACAGGATCTCCTGCGCATGAACATCGAACGACAGCGGAGCGAACTGCAGCGTGACCGCCGGCTCACCCAGCCGGGCGTGCGCTGCGTGCCACGCCGTCAGGTGCTGCAAGGGCAGCGAACCCATTGCCACACCTTTGGGATGGCCGGTGGATCCGGAGGTGAACAACACGTAGCACAGGTCGGTCCCGGCGCCGAACAGGCCGGCTTCCGGCGGTGCCGGGCGAGACAGCGTCGGCAGCGGGCCCAGTACAGCGGCCAGCTGGTCGACGGCGGATTGCTCGCCGGCCACGGCACGCGGGTGGCTGGCCGTGTACATCGCGCGGAGCCGCTCCGGCGGATAGCTCAGGTCAAAGGGAACGTAGGCAATGCCGGCATCGATTGCGGCAAGGATGGCGATCACCGTGTCGATACCGCGCACGGCGGCGATGCCCAGTCGGTCGCCCGGCATGAAACCCGCAGCGCGAAGTGCCTGCGCCATCGATTCGACAGCGCGACCCAGTGCGGCGTAGTGCACGACCTCGCCGCCCGCCAGCAATGCCGGACGTTCCGGCCAGTTCAGGCAGGCGCGTTGCAACCAGGACGACAGGGCAGGCAGATCAACTGCATTGCCGCAGAGCGCGCTAGTCATTTTGTCCATTCCCCCGACAGCGGCCAGGACCGCTGCATTCCCTTGTTGCGAACAATTACACGACTTGCAAAGTCCTCAAAAACAATAGCGCAAAAGGTCGTCAAATCCACTCGCCGGGGCGAGCGATTCCGCCCCGGACAGCGTCACGGCGGCGGGCTCCCCTTCCCGTCGCCGGACGTCGCGGAAGAACCTGTCGCTAGACCTGGTAGAAGTCGCGGTACCAGGCGACGAAACGCTTGACGCCCACGTCAACTGGCGTGCTCGGGCTGTAGCCGGTGTCGCGCATCAGGGCGTCAACATCGGCTTCCGTGTCCGGCACGTCCCCCGGTTGCAGGGGAAGCAAGCGCTTTTCGGCGGTCTTTCCAATCGCCTCTTCGATCAACTCGATATAGCGCGACAATTGCACCGGCGTGTGGTTGCCGATGTTGTAGAGGCGGTAGGGCGCCAGGCTGCTGGCCGGCGAGGGCTTGAGCGGGTCGAACGTGGCGTCGGCGGCCGGCACGCGGTCCAGCGTACGGATGACGCCTTCGACGATATCGTCGATGTAGGTGAAATCACGCGTGTGCTTGCCGAAATTGAACACGTCGATGGGCTCGCCGGCGAGGATCTTGCGCGTGAACAGGAACAGCGCCATATCCGGGCGACCCCAGGGGCCGTACACGGTGAAGAAGCGCAGGCCGGTCGTCGGCAGCTGGAAGAGATGGCTGTAGGTATGCGCCATCAGCTCGTTGGATTTCTTGCTGGCGGCATACAGGCTGACCGGGTGATCGACGCTGTCCTCGACGGCAAATGGCAGCTTGCGGTTGGCGCCATAGACCGAACTGGACGAGGCGTAGACCAGGTGTTCGACGCCGCGATGCCGGCAGCATTCCAGGATGTTGAGGAATCCGACGATGTTGGCGTCGATGTAGGCGCGCGGATTCTCCAGCGAGTAGCGCACGCCGGCCTGGGCGGCCAGGTTGACTACGCGCTGTGGTGCGAAATCGGCGAATGCGGCGTCGAGTGCGTCGCGGTCTTCAAGGCTGGCCTGGACGAAGCGGAAGCCGTCCCGTGGGGTCAGGCGATCCAGGCGCGCCTGCTTGAGACGGACATCGTAGTAGTTGTTGAGATTGTCGTAGCCCAGTACTTCGTCGCCGCGATCAAGCAGCCGATGAGCCAGGGTGGAGCCGATGAATCCGGCGGCTCCGGTGATCAACACGCGCATGGCAGAAATCCCTTGTTGCATTCGTGGGCGAGGGCCCGGGCGTCATGACCTGGAACGCCGGCAGCACCTCCCGCGCCGTCTCAGCGTCTTGCTCACAATCGGCAATTATCGATGGATACCCGGAAAATGTGCAACAGATCACGCTTTTTGACGGCATGATCGAAACGTCTGACCACGCCGCCCGGCACGTTCGCCTAGAGGCGTTCGTCCACCTCATGACGCGGCAGGATGTTCTTGACGTCGAACAGGACGGCACCGGGCTTGCCCAGGCGGCGGATCGCCGCACCGCCCATCTCGACGAAGTCGCGGTGCGCGACGGCCAGCACGATGGCGTCGTAGACCCCTTCGGCCAGGGAGTCGAGGAGGTCCAGCCCGTACTCGTCGTGCGCCTGCTCGCGGTTGCCCCATGGATCGTAGACATCGACGCTCACACCGAAGTCACGCAGTGCGGCAATCACGTCGACCACGCGCGTGTTGCGCAGGTCCGGGCAGTTTTCCTTGAAGGTGAGGCCCAGCACGAGAACGCGTGAATCCACCACATGGATGCGCTTGTTGGTCATCAGGCGTACCAGGCGCAGGGCGACATGTTCGCCCATGCCGTCGTTGATACGCCGGCCGGCCAGGATGACATCCGGGTGGTAACCGATTTCCTGGGCCTTGTGCGTCAGGTAGTACGGGTCGACGCCAATACAGTGGCCGCCAACGAGGCCGGGGCGGAATGGTAGAAAATTCCACTTTGTGCCGGCGGCCTCGAGCACTTCGACGGTGTCGATGCCCAGGCGCGAGAAGATTTGCGCCAGCTCGTTGATCAGCGCGATGTTGAGGTCGCGCTGGGTATTCTCGATGACCTTTGCGGCCTCGGCGACGCGGATGCTGGAAGCCTTGTGCGTGCCGGCCCGGATGATGCGCCGGTACAGGGTATCGACGAAATCCGCGATCTCGGGGGTGGAGCCGGAGGTGACCTTGACGATGTCTGGCAGTCGGTGCTCGCGGTCGCCCGGGTTGATGCGCTCGGGGCTGTAACCGGCGTAGAAGTCGACGTTGTAGCGAAGTCCGGACACCTTTTCGATCGTCGGGACGCAGACTTCTTCGGTAGCGCCTGGATACACGGTGGACTCGAAGATCACCACGTCGCCGCGCTGGAGAGTGGCGCCGACGGTGCGGCTGGCGGCCAGGAGCGGGGCGAAATCCGGTCGCTTGGACGCATCGATCGGGGTGGGAACGGTGACGATGTAGACGTTGCAATCCCGCAGCGCCTCCGCATCGGCGGAGAAGCGAAGATGCCGGGCTTCGGCCAGTTCGGCCGGTTCCACTTCCAGCGTGTGATCCTCGCCGGCGGCCAGTTCCTCGATGCGTTTCACGTTGATATCGAAGCCGACGGTCGGCAGGTGCCTGCCGAATTCCACCGCCAGCGGAAGACCGACGTACCCCAGGCCAATGATCCCGATCCGGGCGTCTCCGACCCGCTCGCCCAACTGTGCAGTCATACCCTGTTCCACTCCCTTAGAAGGCGCCGAAGTCTAGCAGCGGACCCTACCGGTCCCCATACCAGTAGCGAAAAATCCGGCGGCGACGCATCATGATAGTGGGGTGCGGGGTTTCTCGCTTCATTCTGCGAAAGGGTTTGCGTCCACAGGATCCGCGCTAGCGGACGACGGCGCTCGGCCAAACAAAGGAACTGTCAGATGCGTTCGCTCAGTGATGCATGGCATCCCACTCGCCGCTGGATTGTGCTGCTTGCCGTGGTGGAGTGGGGCGTGTTGAATGGTGTTTTCCAGGTTGCCGCATGGTTGCGCTTCCTCGGGAACAGCGATCTGATTGCGGCCGCGTTCGGCGACGTATACCGGCGCGGACTGCTGTTTGCAACGATCCAGGTGCTGGCGATGACCGCCATGGGCATGTACGTGGCGCACAGTCGCGAGGGGATCAATGGCCACATCGTGCGGGCCCTGGTCGCCTTTGTCGGCGGTGGCCTGGTGCTGATCGCGGCGCAATACCTGATGCCGATCACACCGATCGGGCGCGGCGTCATGCTGCTGGCCCTGTTCATCGGCTTTTTCGCCGTTGTCCTTACCCGCGTCATTGCGGTCTGGGGTGTTCGTGCAGACCTGCTGAAGCGTCGCGTTCTCGTGGTCGGCGCGGGTAGCAAGGCCGCGCTGATCAAGACCAAGCTCGCCGACATGAGTGACTGGCGCAGCATGATGATCGTCGGATTCGTGCCGTTGCAGGGTGACGACGAAACAGCCGTTCCCCAGGCGCAGAAACTCGCCGCTTCCGACGGCATTCTCGCGCTGGCGCGCGAGCTGGAGGTCGATGAGATCGTCGTCGCGCCGGACGATCGTCGCGGATCGCTGCCGATGGACGACCTGATGCAGTGCCGCCTGGAGGGGATTGCCCTCAATGACGTCGGTACTTTTCTGGAGAACGAGACGGGCCGCATCCAGGTCGGCGTGGTCAATCCCTCCTGGGTGGTGTTTGCCGAAGGATTCGACACGGGTGCCGTGCGAGCGGCGAGCAAGCGCGCCTTCGACGTGGCCGCCGCCACGACATTGTTGATCCTGACCCTTCCGATCATGCTGGTGACAGCCTTCCTGATCCTGCTCGAAGCGGGCTTCCGCGGTCCGATCTTCTATCGCCAGGAGCGTGTCGGGCAGGGCGGGCGGTCATTCTGGGTGCTCAAGTTCCGCAGCATGCGCACGGATGCCGAGAAGGATGGCGTGGCGCGCTGGGCAACCACCAACGATGACCGCGTGACACGCGTGGGCCGTGTTATCCGAAAGCTGCGTATCGACGAATTACCCCAGGTGATCAACGTGCTGAGCGGGTCGATGAGTTTTGTCGGGCCGCGCCCCGAACGTCCGCCATTCGTCGAGCAGTTGTCGGATGCGATTCCCTATTACGCGCTACGCCACGCCGTGAAGCCGGGCATTACCGGCTGGGCGCAGCTGCGCTATGCCTATGGCGCCTCGGTCGAGGATGCCGAGGAAAAGCTCAAGTACGACCTGTACTACGTCAAGAACCACAGCTTCATGTTCGACCTGCTGGTGTTGCTGCAGACCGTGGAGGTCGTGCTGTTCGGAAAAGGCGCGCGCTGATGCGTGTGGCTATTTCTTCACGCCCGGCGGCCGTTCCGGCGAGCCGGCCAACGGAATGCGCTTGGTGCTGTACCAGTCCACGACGCGGCCTTTGGAAAAACGCACGCTGGAATTGCCGTAGTACCACGTCTCGCCCTTTTCCCTGGTCGGCTTGCCCAACATGGCGCGCACCGATTTCACCGTATCGCCCAGCCGCAGCTGTCGCTTCGGCTCCGGCGCCACCGGCGGACGCAGCGCAACGGGCGGCCCGAACGCCGCTGCCGGCGCCTGGGGTCGAAGCACGACGCTTTCGGTGTTCGCCGGGCGCAGGGCAATGGCGGTCGGCACCAGGATCGCCACGGCGGCAACTGCCAGCGCGGCGCGCCGGAACAGCTGCGTCGACATCACCCGCGCGGCGACATGAAGCGGCGAAGGCGGCGCGGCCGGCGCTTCGGCCGGGGGCGCGACTGTTTCGACAGGTCGTCCTGGCAGGTGGCCATGCCGTCGGTGGAACGCCTGCAGGCGCCGGTATGCCGCGGTGGCTTCGTGCAAACGATCGGCAGCCTCGCGGCAATCGCCCGTGCGGTCCGGGTGGGATTGCCCCACGATGCGGCGCCAGGCGCCTTTCAGCTCGTCCGGCGTGCAACCCGGGCGAACGCCCAGGCTGGCGTAGTCCGCCAGGTATTCCGTCGGTTGTGCATAGCGCACGTCGATATCCCCCCAAAAGCCCGTCCAGAAGTGTGACGAACTTCTCATTATGCGCGAGGCTGCACTATGATCGCAGCCCGCGCCGTGTCGTCGATGGCGACTCCGCGCTTCCTGCACGGTCGCAATCCGGCCGCACCATACCTTGGTTTTGGGTCCACAGGAGTGTTCCGTGTCCTGGTTGATGCGCTGTGTCTCACTTCTTTTGCTCGCAACGATGGCGGCTGTGTCTGCCCAGACACCTGGCGTTGCGTCGAGCGCCGCCGCGCCCACCAGCGACGATGCGCTGTACCGCATCGGAGTGGATGATCGCGTGCAGGTATCGGTGTGGCGCAATCCGGAACTGAGCGTCACGGTGCCGGTGCGTCCCGACGGGCGCATCTCGGTACCCCTGGTGGGCGATGTCGTCGCCGGCGGCCGCGCGCCGCATGAAGTGGCGGCCGATATTGAAAAGCAGCTCGCGACCTACGTGCGCGATCCGAAAGTCGCCGTGATCCTGACCGAATTGCGCAGTCACGAATTCATTTCGCGCGTCCGCGTCACGGGCGCTGTGCGGCAACCGGTCTCGATTCCGTATCGGCAGGGCATGACCGTGCTCGATGCCGTGCTGCAGGCTGGCGGCATCACCGAGTTTGCCGCGCCGGATCGCACGCGGCTGTATCGCAAGGAACAGGGCAAGGCGGAAACCGTCCCGGTTCGATTGGGCGCCATTCTCCGCAACGGTGACCTGGAGACCAACGTGGACGTGAAGCCCGGCGACGTCATCACGATTCCCGAGCGCGTGCTGTGAGTCTTTCGGCGCTGACCGGCCCTGCGCGTGATCCGACGGCCGAGTTGCTCGGCCTGGTGCCGGTGCTGGGCGCCGAGTTGCGTCGCCGCGCCCTGGGCCTGTCGGTATGTTTCGCGGCGATTGCGCTTGCGGTCCTGGCGCTGGGCCTGGTCTGGCCAAAGAAGTTTGTATCGAGCACGACCATCCTGGTCAGCGAAGAGAACATCATCGCGCCACTGATGGAAGGACGCGCCGTTCCGACCAGTGTGGCAGACCGCGCCAAGATCGCCCGCGAGGTGATCTTCAGCCGCCGTCTGATGGGCGAGATCCTTAAAGCCGGCGGCTGGGCGGAGCGCTACACGCAGCCCATCGAGCAGGAGCGCGCCATCCAGGAGATCAAGCAGCGCACGGCGGTCAGCAGTCCCGGTGCCAATCTGATCAAGATCAGCTATTCCGATTCGCGCGCCGAGCGGACGTTCGCGGTCGCCAGGCGATACGCGGAGCTTTTCATCGAAGAAAGCCTGGCCGCGAAGGAACGTGAGAGCCGCGAAGCCTACGAATTTATCGCCGCACGCGTCGATGAGTACCACAAGAAACTCACCGACGTGGAAGACAAGCTCAAGCGCTACCGCAGCGAGAATCTTGAGGCGCGGCCCGGCAGCGACGCGGATGTGCGTACGCGCGTGTCCGAGATCCGTTCCCGCATCGAGAAGACGCGGACCGAACTGGCCGAACTCCAGATGCGCCAGAACACCCTGCAGGGACAGTTGAGCGGGGAGGCGGAAATTTCCGACGCCCGCAGCCGGTCGTCGCAATACCGTTCGCGTCTGGCGGACCTGACGGCGGAGCTGGACCGGCTTCGCCTGGACTACACCGACGAATACCCCGATGTGGTGCGCGTGCGGCATCAGATCGAAGACCTGCAGGCGGGGCTTGATCGCGAAGAGAGGGCCGAGGCCACGCGACGCGCGGATGGTGAGTCGGCGGCGTCTGCCAATCCGCTGTACCAGCAGCTGCGCGCGGACCTTGCCAAGGTCGGCGGCGACATGGCGGCGTTGCGCGCGCGGATCACCGAGAACGAAGCCCTGCTCGAGGCCGAACTGGATCGCGGCCGGCGTGTCGCTGATTCGGAAACGGCCCTGGTAGAACTCACGCGCGACCACGACGTCAATCGCGATATCTACCAGGATCTCCTGCGGCGACGCGAAAACGCGCGTGTCTCGATGAACCTGGATGCGGAGAAGCGCGGCCTGACGTTCCGCGTGCAGGAGCCCGCTGCCATGCCATTGCAGCCCAGCGGATTGCGGCTGCTGCATTTTGCACTGGGCGGAATTGCGCTCGGTGCTTTGCTGCCCTTGGCCTTGCTGATCGCCGTCCTGAAATTTGATCCACGTGCACGCACGGCCGCGGTGCTGGCGGGCGCGGCTGGACTACCGGTACTGGTATCAATTCCAGAGCAGCAGACGCTGCGCGAGCGGCGTGCGGAGTGGTTGCGGATCGGCGCCGCCTGCGTGGTGGTCCTGGCTGTAGTAGCCGTGTACGGCGTCGTGGCGCTCAGCCGCGGGAGTTTTGGTTCGTGAAAGACGCATTGGCCCGGCGCGAGACATTACCGGTGGTTGCCGACTCGGCAGTTGCGCCGTTCACACCGGCGCAATTGGAAGAGCGACGCATTGTTCGCCATGACATGGCCGACCCGCGCCAGGCTGATGCCTTCCGCGACCTGCGGACACAGCTGCTGGCGCGTGCGAACGGCGCCGGCGTCGTGACCCTGGTGGCGCCCGTCAGTCGCGGCAGCGGCGGCAGCTATGTGGCGGTCAACCTGGCTGCAGCGATGGTCTTCGACGAAACGCGCACAGCCATCCTGGTGGACTGCAACCTGCGTTCGCCGGTGCTGCATGATCGTCTCGGCGTGACGGCCGATCGCGGCGGGCTCGTCGATTACCTGGAAGGGCGCATCACCACGCCCGAGACCATTCTTTATGGCACGGGCGTTCCGCGCCTGATGCTGGTGCCCGCGGGCGGGCGGCGTGAAGCCAGCGGCGACCTGCTCGGCTCGCAGCGCATGCGACAGCTGCTGCACGCCTTGCGCACCATCGGAAATGGTGCACCGATCGTGCTCGACGCTGCTGCCGTGTCGTCTGCGCCGGACGGCCGTATTGTGTCCGAGCTGGCCGAACTCTCCGTGCTGGTGGCGCGCTACGGTCGGGATAGCGGCAGTGCGGTGCGCGAGACGGCCGCGGTGCTTGACCCGGCACACCTGGCCGGCGTGGTATTCAACCGTGTTCCCTAGGCCGACGGATGCCCCTGCCATGCGGATGCTTGCAGTGGCCCTGGCCGGGCTGCTGTTTCCCGCGTGGGCGTCAGCTTCGCGACTGAACTATCGGGTAGGGATGTCGGTCGGGCACAGCGACAATATCGCGCGCTCGCCGACGACGCCCGTCGCTGCAACCGTGTTGGCACCCTGGGTGGGCTTTGCACTGACCGAGCTGACTGATCGCTGGAGCGTGCAGGCGACCGGAGACCTGGAGCATCGTCGCTACAGTGGCGGACATTTCGACAGCGAAACGCGGGGACGCGTGGGCGTGCGCGCGGCCTGGCAATGGGTGCCACAGCGACTGTCGTGGTCATTCGAGGATGTGCTGAGCGACCAGCCGGTGAACAGCTTTGCGGCGGACCAGCCGGGCAACCGTCAGCTCGCCAATGTGCTGGTGACCGGCCCGACATTGGCGTTGCGGCCGTCACCGACGATGCGTCTGCTGGGTGAATTGCGCTATGTGAACACGCATGCCGAGAAGTCGACCGAATTCAATGGGGACCGTTTCGGTCTCAACGTTCGCAGCTTGTGGCAGCTCAGGCCGGATCGGGAATTGTCGGCGAACATGGAAAGCACGGATCTTCATTTTGATCAGTCAGCGACCGGGACGCGCGACTACCGGCGCTACGACGCATTTCTCCGTTTCAGTCAGCGTGGATCGCGCCTGGAGGGCGTCGTCGATGCCGGTCGCAGCTGGTTGCGCTACGCCGACTCCGCGCGCGACAGCAACCTCTCGGTTCCGGCCCTGCGCGTGCGCGCCAATCTGGACCTGACCGATTCCACGCGGCTGGAACTGCGCGCCACCCGGCAGGCGTCCGATGCGGCGCAGGATCTCATCGACAGTGCGCCGCGCGTCGAGGACTACGCGCTGCCGATCGGACTGCCGGATCTGCGCCCGGGCGTCGTCAGTGCGGATGTCTACCGGGAGCGCCTCGCCGGTGCCGGAATTGCCCACCGCACGCAGTCCTATTACGTGCGTGCGGATGTGCTGTCGCGTGAGCTCGACTACCAGCGCGAGCAGGCGCAGGACCAGAACACCGACGGCTGGCGCCTGGCCGTGAGCCGTCAGGCCAATGCACGCCTGGGCCTTGGCGCCTTCGCCTCTGGCGAGGAGCGGCGCTACCTGGCCGGTGGGCGCACCGACCGTGACGGGCAAGTGGGGCTGAACCTGCAGTGGCGCTGGACGCGACGTCTCGGAATCACCCTGGAACTGAGCCGGACTGAACGTGACAGTAGCGATCCGGCGCAGTCGTACACGGACCGTCGCGTCCTTTTCAGCCTGAGCTACGTGCGGTGAACACTGCCATGAATGCCGATTCTGTCCTCGCCCTGATGTATCACGGGCTTTCGGGCGACACGCCGGCGCCGGTGGTGGCCGATGCCCATTACACCCTGCCGACGCCTCAATTTGCCGCGCACCTGGACGCGCTGATCGCACGCGGGATCCGCCCCGGCTGTGCGACCGACACCCTGGTGCATGGGCGTGCGGACGTGATCATCACGTTCGATGACGGCGACATCAGCAACTTCGCGGAAGCCTGGCCGATCCTGCGACGACGTGGCCTGCGCGCCGACTTCTTCGTCAATCCGGCCCGTGTCGGACAGCCTGGCTATTGCAGCTGGGCGCAGCTGCGCGAGATGCACGCCGGTGGGATGAGCATCCAGTCGCACGGCATGACGCACCGCTATTTCACCCGCCTGACGCCGCAGGCACTGCGTGATGAGCTGGTGCAGTCACGCGAACGCATTGCCGATCACCTGGGAACGCCGGTTGACTGGCTGGCGCCGCCGGGTGGGCGCTGCCCACCGCGCCTGGGCGAACTGGCGCGCGAGGTCGGTTATGCGGGTGTACTCGGGTCCGCGCCAGGCATCATCCGGCGGGCAACGGCCAATGACGTGGTCGTCCTGCCGCGCGTGGCGGTCACGGCAAACACGCCGGCCGAGGCGGTGTGCCGTTGGGCGCTCGGCGGCAACTCCGCGCTGCGTGGCCTGCGCTGGCGCTACCGCATCCTGCACACCGCGAAGCGCCTGATGGGCGACCGCGGCTATGAGCGCCTGCGCAGCGCGATGCTGGGCCAGGCCGCGCCGGTGCAGCCATGACTCCGTTGGCGCAATGGCTGTTCTGGCTTTCGCTGGCGGGCGTGTTCTACACGTTTATTGGTTATCCACTGCTGGTGGGCGTGCTGGCGCGCTGGCGGCCGCGGCCGATTGAATCGTCGCAATGGCAGCCGACCGTCACCGTGTGCATTGCGATGCACAACGGGTACCGCTGGCTCGACGCCAAGCTGGACAACCTGCTGGCGCACGACTACCCCCCGGACCGCTTGAACATCGTGGTCGTTTCCGACGGATCGGACGATGGCAGCGCCGAGCGCTTGCGCGCCCGGGCGAGTGATCGCGTCACGGTCATCGTCGAACCGCAACGGCGTGGCAAGACAGCCTGCCTGCGACTGGCCATCGGGCAGGCGACCGGCGAAGTGCTCGTATTTACCGATATCC
Organism: Tahibacter amnicola; assembly: GCF_025398735.1. NCBI lineage: Bacteria > Pseudomonadati > Pseudomonadota > Gammaproteobacteria > Lysobacterales > Rhodanobacteraceae > Tahibacter > Tahibacter amnicola. Next base: position 4,228,196 of record NZ_CP104694.1, on the reverse strand, counting down.
GGCAGCGGCTGGAGCCGGGCAGCGTCCGGGCGCTGTGCGCCGCGCTCGGTTCGGGCGAACTGGCCGCCGTCAGCGGTGCGCTCGCGTTTGAATCGGCCGATGGCTACGCCGCATCGGTCGATGCGTATTGGCGCTACGAATCGTGGTTGCGTCGTGCGGAAGCAGCCAGCGGTTCGGTTGTGGGCGTTACCGGTGCGCTGTACGCGGTGCGCCGCGCCGACATGCCGCTGCCGCCGCCAAACCTGGTGCTGGACGACGTGTGGGTGCCGATGCAGATCGCTGCGCGCGGCGGCCGCGTCGGTATCGAACCGCGCGCTATCGCCTGGGACCAGCCTTCGTCGAATGCCGCGGCGGAATCGGCACGAAAGCGGCGCACGCTGGCCGGCAACTGGCAGCTCCTGGCCATGTGGCCGCGCCTGTTGCTGCCGGGTGCGCATCCGCTGTGGTGGCGCTACGTCAGTCACAAAGTGTCGCGTCTGCTTGTGCCGGTGCTGCTTGGCGTGGCATTTATCTGCAATGTTGCTTTATCGCTGACTGGCTTTGGGTACTTTGCGCTGTTTCTGGCGCAGGTATCGGCCTACGGCGTCGCGCTGGCCGGAATGTTCAGGCCGCAATGGCGCCGCTGGTTGCCCGTGAAGCTGGCGGCAGCGTTTCTGGAAATGAATCTGTACGCCTGGGCGGGCTGGCTGGACTTCCTGCGCCAGCGCGACGCCCATTTGTGGAAGTCCACGCCCGTCCCGGATTCGGCAGGAAGCCCGCCATGACCTCGCAGCCCCAACGCGTGCTCTACATCGTGTCGCTGTTTCCGTGCTGGTCGGAAACCTTCATCGTCCGCGAGATCGAACAATTGCTGGCGCACGGCGTCGACGTGCGCATCCTGTCGCTGAAACGACCGAGCGAAACCCTGGTGCAGGCGCGCGCGGCCGCGTTGATGGACCGGGTCGTCGGCCCGCCGTCGTTTCCGGCCGCACTGGTGGCAGTGACGATGCAGGTGCTGCGGCGTCCGCTGAGAATGGCGGGTGTGCTGGGAACGCTGGTGGCGCAGTTGTGGCGCAGTCCGGTGTCACTTGCCAAGTCGCTGGTGGCGCTCTGGCGGGGAATCGGGGCCTTGCCGGCGATCCGCCGCCAGGATCCGCAGCTGATTCATGCGCACTGGGCAACCTATCCCTCGACGGTGGCCTGGGCGCTGGGACGCCTCGCCGATACGCCGTTCTCCTTTACCTGCCACGCGCATGACATCTTCATCGAAGACCAGCTGCTTCGTCGCAAGTTGAGCGATGCGGCGCTGGCGGTCACCATTTCCGGCTTCAACCGTCGTCATCTGGCGCGCTGGGGCGCAGCGGAGGCGGGAGAGCGTCTGCAGGTCGTGCACTGCGGTGTTGATTTTGCCGAGTTGCCGGCTCAGGAAAGCGCGCGTCGCGATGGTGCCATCGTCAGCGTCGGCCGCCTGGATCCGATCAAGGGCTTCGACGTCCTGATTGCCGCACTGGGCACCCTGCGCGAGCGCGGCGTGCCGTTTGACTGCCATCTGATCGGCGAAGGGCCGCTGCGGCCCCGCCTGGAAGCGCAGCGGCGCAGCCTGCAGCTTGAGCCCGTGCTGAGCCTGCCCGGCGCGCAGCCGCAGGAAAAAGTGCGCAGCGCGCTGGTGGAGGCATCGATCTTCGTCATGCCCAGCGTCGTGACCCCCGAAGGTAACCAGGATGGCATTCCCGTCGCACTGATGGAAGCCATGGCCTGCGGCATGGCGGTGGTCGGCACGCGTGTCTCGGGTATCCCCGAGCTGATAGAGCATGACGTCAGCGGCATCCTGGTCGAGCCGGGTGACAGCCAGGCGCTGGCGGGTGCCATCGAGCGCCTGCTCAGCGATGCAGCCCTGCGCCAGCGGCTCGGCGCGGTGGCGCGTGAACGGGTGCGGCAGGATTTCAACGTCGCTGCCGAAACGCGACGCCTGCTCAGCCTGTTCGGCCGGGCACTGCACCCGCAGGGAGCCGCCGATGCGCGCTGAGCGGATTCTCGTGGTCACCGATGAAATGGAAGTCGGCGGCAGCCAGCGGCAGATCGTTCACCTGCTGCAGGGGGTGAAGGCCAGTGGGCGCGACGTCTCGCTGCTGTATTTCCGCAAGCCGTCGTTTCTGCTCGACCGGATACAGGCCGCCGGCGTCAGCGTACAGCGAATCGACAAGCGTGGCCGCGTCGACCTGGCCTTCGTGCTGCGTCTGGTGCGCTTCCTGCGACGCGGCCGTTTTGACGTGGTGCATTGCTTTTCGATCACGGCGGAAATGTGGGTGCGCCTGGCGCTCTATGCGGTGCCGCGCACGACGCGGCTGGTGTCGTCGGTGCGCGGCATGAGCAAGGACAGCGCCGATTGGCATTGGCGCGCCAAGCGCTGGATCGTGGACGGATCGGCCGCCGTCATTGCCAATAGCCTGCTGGCCGCCGAATGGGTGGCCGAACGGGCTGGCGTGGCAGTGCGGCGGTTTTCCATTGTGAACAACGGGATTGAAGTTCCCGCCGAGCGCGGCGAATCGCTTCGTGAAACGACGCGCGTCGCGCTGGGCGTGCCCGATGGCCGGCTGCTGGTGTTGTTCGTCGGTCGCCTGGTAGCTCTGAAGAACATCAGCCTGTTGCTCCGTGCGATGGCCCTGATCGTGCCGACGGAACGTCCCTGCCTGCGCCTGGCGGGTGATGGCCCGGAACGTGCCCGGATCGAACAGGAAATCGCCGAACGTGGCCTGCAGGATGCCGTGCACCTGCTCGGCGAGCGCGACGACGTGCCAGCGCTGATGAGCGCGGCGGACGTTTTCGTCCTCAGCTCGCGCGAAGAGGGGCTCTCGAACGTCATCCTGGAAGCGATGGGCAGCGGACTTCCGGTTGTCGCCACGGCCGTCGGGGGTACGCCGGAACTGATCGAGGACGGTGTCTGCGGACACCTGGTTCCGGACGATGACGCTGCGGCACTGGCTGCCGCTTTGGAACGACTCGCCGTAGACCATGTGTCGCGGCAGCGACTCGGGCGCGCGGCGCGCCAGCGTGTCACCGAGCAGTTCAGCATTGATGCGATGGTCGGCGCGACGCTGGCCATCTACGACCGTTGTGTCCGCTCAGAAGCGGCGAGGGCCTGAATGGAAACGACACGCGCACTACGGGAGATCCTGTCGCGGCGGACCGCACCCGCGGCATCCGTCGGGCAGTTTGTCACCGGCCTGACGCCGGATAGCCCGCTGTTCGAGCTTGCGCCGGAACTGGGGGCAGCCTTGTGCGCGGTGCCGCTGCGCCGGTCGGGTGCCGCGCTGGTACTGGAAAGCAGCCAGCGCGTCGTGGTCGGTGTATTCGACCTGGCTGTCGGCACGCCGGAAGAACTGCTGACCGACGCGCCGGCGCCCTGGGAAGGCTGGCGCGGCCGCTTCTGCTTCGTTCGCGTCGACCTTCGCAGCGGCGAATGGATCGCGGTGACCGACCATTTCGGCACCTTGCCGCTGTACTACACCGAGTACGAAGACCAGTTCCTGATAGGCAACCGGTTGGCGCCGCTGCTGCGCGCTCCCTGGTGCCAACGGCGCGCGGACGCCTCGGCCATTTTTCACTATCTGAATTTCGCCTGCATTCCCGCGCCCCTGACCGTGGTGCCGGAGGTGAAGCGTCTTCCACCTGGCAGTCTCTGGCGGCGCGGCAGCCAGGCCGGTCGCGTGGAAACGTGGTGGCAACCGCGCTACGCCGAAGACCTGGATGGCACACCGGCGGCGCTGGCCGGCCAGCTGCGCGAGCGCATCGTGGCGACCGTGCAGCGCTACCGACCGGGTAGCGATACGAACTGGGGCGCCTTTCTCAGTGGTGGCACCGACAGCTCCAGCGTCGTGAGCATCCTGGCGCAGCAGGCACCGCGCGACACCGTGCACAGCTATTCCATCGGCTTTGCCGAGCCGGGTTATGACGAGCTGGGCTTTGCACGGATCGCGGCTGGCGCATGTGGTGCGCGCGGTCATTTCGGCAGCGTCGACGAGGTGGAAACCTTGTCCGTGCTACCGCGCCTGACCGAGCTTTTCGACCAGCCGTTCGGCAATGCCTCCGCTGTTCCGACGCTGGCTTGCGCCGGCATGGCCGCCGAGGACGGACGCAACGTCCTGCTTGCCGGTGACGGTGGCGATGAGATCTTCGGGGGCAACGAGCGCTACGCCAAAGACCAGATCATGCATGCGTTCTATCGGCTGCCACGGCCGATCAAGGCGCTGGGGCGCTGGATCGGGCGTGGACTGGGCGGCGGTCGCGTGCGCCTGTTCAATCGCATCGACAATTTTGCGCGGCGTGCCAGCCTGCCCAATCCGGACCGCTTCTACATGGACGATGCGTTCGCGTCGGAGCATTTCGACCACTTCCTGAGCCCGGCGCTGCGCACCTCGCTCACGCCCAGCCTGTCGCTGGCCTTCATGCGCGAGCTGTACGCCGGATGCGATGCCCGGGCCGAGCTGCATCGACTGATGGCGCTAGACCTGAACATGGCGATTGCCCAGAACGACCTGGTCAAGGTCGACGGGGCGTGCCGCCACGTGGGTGTCGGAGCGCGGTTTCCGTTCCTGGATCCGGATCTAGTGAATTACACCGGGCGCCTGAAAGCGCACTGGAAAGTTCGCCGCCTGGACAAACGCCACCTGTTCAAGCAGGCGATGGAGCCGATTCTTCCGCCGGCAATCCTGCGCAAGCCCAAGCAGGGGTTTGGCCTGCCGATCAGCGTGTGGATCGCCGAACGTCCGGCCTTTCGCGAATGGATGCGTGACCTGCTGCTCTCGCAGCGCTCACGCGAGCGCGGCTGGTTCGAGCCGGATTTCGTGCAGCGACTGTTCGACCGGCACGTGGCGGGAGAATGGGATTTCTCGGCCTCGCTGTGGCAACTGGCAGTCCTGGAACTGTGGATGAGGCAGCATCTTGATGGCTAGCGCCGGATCATCGCTGCGCGTGCTGATGCTGCTGGAAGGCCATTTCCCGGCAGTCGGCGGCGCTGAGCGTCAGCTCGACACACTCGCCCGCGCGCTGCGCGAGCGGGGACACCGCGTCCGCGTCGTGATTCCGCGGCTCGACCCGAAAACGCGTCCTGGCCCGGGGCGTCATGGCAAGCTGCCGCTCTATCGCCTGGCATATCCGCGCTGGCGCGTGCTCGGCAGCCTGATGCTGTTGGTGCGCCTGGCCCTGGTGCTGTGGCGGTGGCGCCACCGCTATGACGCTATCCATGTGCACATTGCACACAATATGGGGGCCGTGGCTGCGGTGCTCGGTCGCTGGCTGGGCAAGCCCGTCGTGGTGAAATTCTCCGGCTGGTGGGAACTGGAGCGCGGTTGCCTGCGCCCGCGGGGTGGCGTGGGCGCCTGGCTGGCCCGACGCATGTTGCGCCGGGCCAGTGCCGTGCAGGCGATCAGCCAGCGTTTTGCCTCGGAACTACGCCGCCGCGGATTTGCGCAGGACACGATCCACTGGGTACCCAATGGCGTGGACATGTCGCGATTTGCCGGCATGGCCCGCACCGACAACCGTGACGGCGCATCAACGGCGGTCTTTGTGGGGCGTCTGGTCAGCGAGAAGGGGCTGGATACCTTGCTGCGCGCGTGGGCGCAGGCCGGTTCCAGTCTGGCCGGCTGGCGGCTTCGCCTGGTTGGCGGCGGCGTGCAGGAACGCGAACTGCGCCAACTGGCCGATACCCTGGGTATCGGGGGCGCCGTGGATTTTGTCGGACCCAGCGACGCGGTGGAGCAACACCTTGCCGAAGCGGATGTCGGCCTGCTGCCGTCGCGCTTCGAAGGCTTGTCCAATACGCTGCTGGAGTACATGGCGGCCGGCTTGCCGGGCATCGTGTCGCGCATCAGCGGCAGCGAGGATTTCATCATCGCCCGCCGCAGCGGCTGGCTGTTCGAGCCGGATGACGTGGCGGGGCTCGCCGCTGCGCTGGCCGAGATGGCGACTGCCGCGCGCGAAGATCGGCTGGCGATGGGAGTGGCGGCGCGGCAGGACGTTCTTGCGCGCGCCTCGATCGATGCGGTGGTGACGCGGCTTCTCGGCCTCTATGCCGGCGCGCAAGGAGAGCCCTGATGTGCGGAATCATTGGCATCGTGCGGGCCAGCGACATGCCGGTGCCCGGCCGCGACGTCGGCCTGGCGATGAACGACGCGATCGTGCACCGTGGTCCGGACGATGGCGGCATCTTCCGTTCGGACGATGCGCTCCTGGGCATGCGCCGCCTTGCCATCATCGACGTGGCCGGTGGCCAGCAACCCGTTGGTTCGGACGACGGCCGGGTGCAGCTGGTCTTCAACGGCGAAATCTACAATTACCGGACGCTGCGCGCGGAGCTGTCGGCGCTCGGCCACACGTTCAGGAGCGCATCGGACACCGAGGTGATCCTGCGTGCCTACCTGCAGTGGGGCGAGGGCGCGATCGCGCGGCTGGAAGGCATGTTCGGCCTCGCCATCTGGGACGGGCGCCACCACAGGCTCGTGCTGGCGCGCGACCGCCTGGGGAAGAAGCCGCTGTTCCTGTGGCAGACGCCCCACTACCTGGCATTCGCCAGCGAAATGAAGTCGTTGCTGGCCATCCCCGGATTTTCGCGTCGCATCGATACATCCGTCTTCGGCGCGTTCTTCGCCTTTGGCTATGTCCCCACACCGCGTTCCATCTTCCAGGATGTGGTGAAACTGCCGCCGGGCCACTATGCGGTGTTCGAATCCGGGCGGCTGCGCTATCAGAAATACTGGGACCTGGACTTCCAGCCGGCTTTTCGTGGCAGTGAATCCGATGCGCGGGAGGAGCTCGCCGCGGTGCTGGACAAGGCCGTATCCGATCGCCTCGTCGCCGACGTGCCTTTCGGCGCGTTCCTGAGTGGCGGTCTGGATTCGAGCGTCGTGGTCGCACTGATGGCCAGGCATTTGTCACAGCCCGTGCGCACGTTCTCCATCGGCTTTCGCGAAGCGCGCTACAGCGAATTGTCCGATGCGCGCCGTGTGGCGCAGCACCTGGGTACTGATCACCACGAACAAGTGGTCGAGCCGGATGCGACAACCCTGGTCGAGCAACTGGTGTGGCACCTGGACGAACCCTTCGCGGATTCGTCGGCCCTGCCAACCTTCCTGGTGTCGCAGCTGGCCGCGCGCCAGGTGAAGATGGTGTTGTCCGGCGACGGCGGCGACGAGGCCTTTGCCGGCTACGACCGCTACCTGCGCTTCCTCGCACTGGATCGCCTGGGCCCCTTGCGCAGCGTGCTGGCGCTGGGGCTTGACGGAGTCGGACGGCTGCTGCCGGGCATGCGTGGTTTCCGCTTGCGCCGCATTGCCCAGCGTCTGCGCGTACCGTTTCCCGACAGTTATCTTTCCGGCGTGGCGCTATCGCGTCCAGAGCAGATCCGCCAGATCCTCGCGGACGATGCCGCCAGCACGCATCCGTACACGGCGTTGCATGGCCTGTTCGCTGCCGACGACCGGCGGCCGGTGCTCGATCGCATCGTCGATGCGGATATCCGCAGCTATCTGCTCGACGACATCCTGGTAAAGCTCGACCGCATGAGCATGGCTGCCTCGATCGAGGGCAGGGCGCCGTTGCTGGATCACCGTGTGGTGGAATTCGCCGTTCGGCTGCCGCCGTCGATGCGCGTGCGCGGTGGACGCGGCAAGCATCTGCTGCGCGAGGTTGCCCGACGGTGGCTGCCATCGGACATCCTCGACAAACCCAAGCAGGGTTTTGCGATTCCGCTCTCCGAATGGCTGCGCGGTCCGCTCGGCCAGATGGCGGCCGACCTGTTCGGCAGCCGCGCTTTCCGGGAACGTGGCTGGCTGCAGCCCGGCAATGTGGACGGGCTGCTCCAGGCGCACCGTGCCGGGACCGCCGACCACGGCGAGACGCTCTGGCAGGTGCTGTGTATGGAGTTGTGGGCACGCCGCTTCGTGGATGCTGCGAGGGCCTGATCGTCGTGCTGCGGATCTTGCTCGCCGTGCTGGTCGTCTACACGCCGAACCAGATCCATTTCCCGTCTGACCTGGGGCTGCCGGGCCTCAACGTGGTCAACCTGCTGTTCCTGTTCGCGCTGCTGTTCCTGGTGACGGCAGGGCGTTGGGGCGGGCTGGCTCCGCCGCAGCTGGGGCCCGCACTGCGGACCTATTTCGCGATGATGGCGCTGGGCACCATCCTGGCATTGATCGTCCGGCCGCGCGTGCCGATGGAAGACATCACCTACTTCAAGACGGTGCTGTTCTATCCGCTGTACTACTTCCTTTTCTACTACGCGGTGCGCGACCTGCGCATGGCGCGCCAGTTTGTCATCGGCATCTTCGCAGTGGCGGTGATTGCGGGACTGGAGGCCTGGTCGGAGGCGATGGCCTACGGCATCGGCAGCTACGTGGAGAGTCATCGCGCTGCCGGACCCTTCGGCCCCGACTTCCGCTCCGCCAACCGGGCTGGTGTGTTCTACTCCATGTTCATTCCGTTGCTCGCGGCGCCATTTCTGTTTCTGCGCAAGCGCTGGCTGTGGCGTCTGGCCAGTGCTGGTGGTGCACTGGTGCTGGCGGGGGCCGTGCTGTTCACGTACTCGCGTCAGTCGTACTTCATTACCTTGCTGGGGCTGGCACTTCTCACGGTCCGGCGCAGTGCCGCCGTGGCGGTGCTTGCGCTGGCGGGCTTCCTGGTCGCGTTGCCCTATCTTCCCGAAGGCGCCACGCAGCGCGTGGAGGAAACCCAGCAAGTAGGCCAGCACGGCGAGGAGCGCTTCGACGAAAGCACGGAGAGCCGTTGGGAAATCTGGACGGGCGCCGTACAGATGTGGTCCGAGAACCCGCTGGGTATCGGCCTCAACCGCTTCAAGAGCATGATCGGCAATTACTGCATCTACGTCGGCAAGGATGCGCACAACTTCTATGTGCTGACGCTGGCCGAGTCGGGGCTGCAGGGATTGGCCAGCCTGCTGTTCCTGATGTTCGCAGTCTGGCGGCTGGGGGGCAGCCTGATCCGCGCCGCAGTGGATGACGAGGCGATGGCGCTCGGGCAAGGGTTTCGCGTGGCCGCCCTGGGCATGGCCCTGGGCAACATCTATGGAAGTCCATTTACGGAGGGGGCGGTGATGGGCATTTTCTGGGCGCTGGCAGGCGTGTTGGAGCGCTATGCCTATCTGCGTCACGAGGCGGTGTCCGCTCCGGTAGCGGAACCGGCCAGGGCGGGCGCCCGAGCGGTGCACGCATGACGCGGCAGGCGCATGGCCATGCGCTGAGCCTGTCGGCCCTGAACCTGGTGAGCAAGGCACTGGCAGTAGGCAAGACCATGCTGATCGCCGGGCTGTTCGGCGCCGGCGCGACACTCGATGCCTTCTGGGTTGCGTACTCGCTGCCCTTGCTCCTGCCGGCGTTGCTGACGACGGTCATCACCGTAGCCTTCGTTCCGCGTTTCATGACCAGCCTGGAGGGCCGCAGTGGGCCGCAGGCGTGGCAGGGCGCCAACACGCTTTTCACGCTGATCTTCCTGGTGTCGGTGACGGCAGCGGTGCTGATGAGTGTCTATGCCTCGTCGCTGGTGGCCGGCCTGGCACCGGGCCTTGCGCCGCAGACACACGCCAGAGCCGTGGACCTGACCCGCGTGCTGATGCCCTCGATCCCGATCCTGACCATGTCGTCGATCCTCTCGGCGATCAGCAATGCCCGCGAACGCTTCATCCTGCCCGCGCTGGAAGGCGTGCTCACCAATATCGCGGTGATGGCGTGTGCCGTGCTGCTCGCTTCGCGCTGGGGTGTGACGGCGCTGATCTTCGGCGTACTGGCAGGCTTCCTGTTGCAGGCCGTGGTGCTCGTTCGCGGCAATTGGACGATGCTGCGGGAGAACGTGCGGCCGGCGCTGGCGCTTCGGCATCCGGACTTCGTCGCACCCGCAGCGCATCTGCTGCCCTTGTTCGTCGGTGCAGCGGGCTCGGTGGCGACCGGGCTGGTGAACCAGTACTTCCTGTCCCATGGCGGGGAGGGCGCGATCTCGGCCATGGCCTACGCCAGCATGTTTGCCTTCCTGCCGGTCGAGGTCTTCGCGCAGGCCGTGATCACGACGTTCTATCCTGCCCTCGGGCGTGCCTTCGCCAAGGGTGACCATGCCGCGGCCGCCGAGAGTTTTGCCGAGGGCGTTCGCTTTGTGCTGTTCCTGACCTTGCCCTGTGCCGTGTTGCTGGGCGTGTTCTCCGAACCGTTGATGGTGCTGCTGCTGGAGCGGGGATCATTCACGCCGGACGATACGGCGCTGACGGCCCAGCTCACCTCCATCCTGGTGCTGGGCCTGGTATTCCGTGCCTTCGCGTTCTTCAACTACCGGGTACTGCATGCGAGTCTGCGGCCGTGGCTCCAGGTGTCGATCGGATTGCTCGGAGTGGCCACGCACTGGATGCTGTGTGGCGTCCTCGGCGGCAAATGGGGCGCGCAGGGTGTAGCGGTGGCCACGGCAGCGTCGATGTGCCAATCGGCGATCCTGTCTGCTTTTGCCGCCGCGTGGGTGCTGCGGCTGCGTAGCGCTGCTGCCCTGGGGCGCGAACTGGTGCGCCTGGCCGCGCTGACGCTAGCCATGCTAGTCACTTCTCTTGCCGTAGCGCGCTGGCTGTGGCCGCCCGCCGGCGGCAGCCGTTGGCTTCCTGCCACGGTCGCCATCGCCACCGCCGCAGCGGTTGGCCTCGCTACCCTGGCGCTCGCCCGGGGCCTCCGCCAGCCGGATGTCACTTGGCTCTTCCGCATGGTACGGTCGCGTCTGCTACGCTGACGTTCATCTCGCCCTGACGGACGCGACGACAGCAAATTGACGCTGCTCGACCGGTGTCTGTCGGGCGATATGCGCCGCCCGAAAAATCGATCGCGCGATTTGAACATAACCAATTTTTAATTGGCGGACTTTCGTTTCCTAAATATCAGTTATTTGCGTGCGCAAGTTGTTGCCGATCGCTGGCAAGGGCGGCAGTCATCGAATTTGTTTCTCCACCGCCGCGAAGAAAATCGCGTCAAAACAGTGGCGGAGTGTCGAAAAAACGTCGCTGAAAATATAAACGTGCACAATCGACACTTCGTGGATTTTTTATCTTCGCTGCGAAGTTGTGTGACTTTCTTCGCAAAATCGCCGGATGAAATTTCCTACTGTTTCAGCCATCGCGATGTTGCGTGGTAGGAGTAAAGTGATGGTGATTTCCCGGTACGGTTTTCTGGTTTCTTGCACTCTGGGATTGGCTGCCGTCAGCGCAATGATGGTGATGCCGGTGTCGCGCGCTGTGGCGGCGACGGGTGAGGAACCCCTGACAGCCGAAGATCCGGTGTTCAAGGCGGGGTTCGAACCGGTGGTGACAGGTCCATGCGGAACGTTTTACGAGGCCGGATTTTCGGCCGTGATGGGGCAGGTCGCGGTGGCGTCGCCATCGTCGGGCAAGCCGGCCAAGGGCCAGATCACGACCGATCCGAATTTCCACACCTGTGTGGTGCGTGCCACCAACCACGCGGCTGAGCCGCCGCAGGGTTTCGCGCGCAATGACTATTCCCGGCGCCAGGCCTTCAATGCGGATAACACGCGTTTCATCGTGTACTCCGAGAACGGCTTCTGGCATCTGTATGACGCGCGTACATTGACGCATCTGCGGGCGCTCACTGGTCCGGCCGGCGATGCCGAGCCGCAATGGCATCCGACCAGCGCCAATACGCTGTACTACGTGCCGACCAACGGCGGTACCCGCCTGATGTCGCTGAATGTGGAAACCAACCAGTCCACGGTCGCTGCCGATTTCGCCGGACGCCTGCCGTGGAACGACGTGGCCCATATCTGGACCAAGTCCGAGGGCAGCCCGTCGGCTGATGGTCGCTATTGGTGCTTCCAGGCGGAGAACGCGAGCTTTGGTATTCGTGGCGTCTTCACCTACGACCTGCAGACCAACACGATCCTCGGTACGAAAGCACTGACGGCACGGCCCGACCACGTCAGCATGTCGGCGTCAGGCCGCTGGTGTGTGGTGTCGCACCTGAGCGACGCGGGCGGTACGAAGGCCTGGAACCGGACGTTTACCAGTTCGCGCCAGCTGCATACCACGTCCGAGCATTCGGACCTGGCCCTGGGAACCGGCGGTGAAGACTATTTCGTCTTCGTCGATTACCAGAGCAATACCGGCGACCTGGTCATGGTGAATATCGACACCGGCGCGCGTACGGCCCTGCTGCCCACGTATATCAACGGCACAGCGACGGCCTACCATGTTTCCGGCAAGAACTTCGCGAAACCGGGTTGGTTCCTCCTGTCGACCTATGCACGGGTGGGTGCCGAGAAGTGGTTGCACGAACGCATCATGGCGGTCGAGCTGTCGGCGATGCCGCGCATCCTGAACATCGCTCATCACCATAGCGTGGCCAACGGCTATTGGACCGAGCCGCATGCCTCGGTGAGTCGCGACTTCACCCGCGTCCTGTTCACCTCCAACTGGGGCGTGAATTCGTCGACGGACGTGGATGCGTACATCGTGCAGCTGCCGCCGGCAGCGCTTCCGCAGTAAAGGCACATCGTAGTACTTCGAGACAGCGGCGGCCGGACGGCCGCCGCAGGGCCAGCGGGGCAGGGGTGTTCCCGTTCTCTTGGGCGAAGGTATTGCCCGCTGGCCCGGGGCCTGGCCGGCCCCGGCGACACCGACTGTGAGTCGATCCCCTAGCGCATCATGGCGCGTCCCGCATCCCGCCTGGCGTCCGTGCTGGCTTCCTCGATCAGCCGGTGCGTCTTTTCCGCATCCGGAATGTGATCAAACTGCGGAGGCAGTTGGCGGCCACGCCCGGTTCTCTCCTCCGTTCCGGGGAACTGGATGGTTCCGCTGCCGTCGCCATGCCGGCTCAGCGTGATTGCCGAGAGCCGTTCGAGCGGCAAGCTGCGCAGATGTTGGCCAAACACGTGTTCGATGATGAGAACGCGACGATCAGTCACCGCGTACTGCGTGCGTGCGCGGCGGTAGCTGTCGAAGAAGAATCGGCCGACCATGAGGTAGAGCCCGATCAGGACAAACGGTATTCCCCACAGACGCATCACCAGTGGCGCATTGGACTGGATAACCATCCATTCCCAGAAGATGGCGAAGCCTCCCCACATGAGGCTGAAAGGAATCAGCAGGGCGTCGGAAGGGCGAATAAGCAGCCCGGTCTGCGGTTTTCCCACCCATAACACTCGCTCGCCGGCAAGCAGGGATTCGCGGACCGCTGGTGGAATGATCAATGGATTGGCCTTTGTCGCGGGTGGGCAGGGGGACCGTTTGTGGCTTCTGGAGCCCCTCGAGTCAAGGGCTGCCAACCGCAAAGCGCGTATCTCGCAGGTTCGCCGCGCCTAAAATTCGATTCGCCTGCGTGTTCGCCTTCCTGGATGGTCCAGGCGACGACGGGGCGCTTGTCATTGCAGGGTAATTCGGCGATTATATTTAGGACTCCTAATTAATTGTCGCCATGAACACCTTCGACGCGATTTCCCAACCCCTGCCGGTGCGTCTGGCGCAGGCTCTGGCGCGACTGTCGCTCGTGATGCGCCAGGACGCCTGGGAGCGCGGGCAGCATTCGGAGTTGACACCGACCCAGGCGCAGGTTCTGGGCCTTTTGGCGCCGCGGAGCGATAACGGGCTTTCGCCCGGCACCATCGCTGGCCTGCTGGCATTGACGCCGCCGACCGTCAGCGATGCGGTGGCTGCGCTTGAGCGCAAAGGGGCCGTCGAGCGCATTGCGGATGCAGCCGACGCGCGTCGCCGACTGGTGCGCCTGACCGTGCGTGGCCGCGAACTGGCGCAGCAAGCCGAAATGCCGGCCTTGTCCATCGTGGATGCCGTAGCTCACCTGGACCCGGCCACCCAGAGCGTGGTGTTCGCCGCGCTCATCCAGGTCATCCAGCAATTGCAGAAAGCCGGCCGCATCCGTGTCGACCGCATGTGCGTGACCTGCACCCATTTCCGACCGAACGTGCACCGGGACGATCCCGGCACGCCGCATCACTGCGCCCTGGTCGATGCCCCCTTCGGTGATCGTCATCTGCGGATCGACTGTCCCGAACACCAGCCCGCCGAACCGGTTCCGGTGTGACACACCGGCTCGGTGCGACGGTTTTCCCCTTGAACCATTCCACGAGGACTTATGCGACTACGAACGATTGTTCCCGGCAGTGCCCTGTTGCTCGCCAGCGCGCTGGCTGCTGCCCACGGCATCGACGCCAAACCAACGCCGGCGACGAATCCGGATTTCGACATCGTGAGCACCCGCGTCAGCGCTGCCGACCGGTATCTGCAATTTGAAATGACGGTCAGCGGAAAGGCGGGCAACAGCCGTCCGTCCCGGAGCGGAAAGATGGCGGGGTCGGATGTCTTCTCCTACGTCTGGCCCACCAAGCTCGACTCGGCGGTGGTGGGATTCGACAAGGAGCAGGGCATCCTGGCGCTCGCGGCGACGGCCCACCCGGACTTCGACGACACGCCCTGGTTCGACGAAAACGGCAACGCCAATTCGGACGACGACGGCGATGTCTGGCACAGCCACTGGGTCGTCCTGGTGAATGACGACCAGTGCGGCAAGGGCATGCTCAAGGTAAAGGACATTCCGCCTGGTGCTACGCCGCGTGTGCCCGCGACCTGGCCCGGTGTGCCGCTGCTGCTGGATTCCCCGGGCTATACACCGGTGTTCGCCGGCAACCGGATCACGGTCCGCGTGCCGTTTGCCAACGCCCGCACCCTGCATGACACGGCGTTTGACGGCGTGACGGCGGGACTTCGGATCAACGCCAGCATGCACGCGCCTCTGCTGTGCGTCGTGGCGGTCAACGACGTGGCCTCGGGCGACCTGAGCCTGCCCGGGCGCGTCGAGTAAGACGGGGGCCTTGGGAAGTTAGCGGACCGACCAAGGCACCCGACCCCTCAATGGCTCTCACCGTCAAGGAGTTACCTATTATGAACACGAACGCGGTCTTCTATCACGCCGGTTGTCCGGTCTGTGTCGATGCCGAGCAGCAACTGGCCGGCGCGCTCGATCCGGCGCGTTATCAGGTCGAAATCGTCCACCTGGGGCAGCAACGCGAGCGTATCGGCGAAGCCGCTGCGGCCGGGGTGGCGTCCGTGCCGGCCCTGGTGATCGGTGGTCTGCCCCTGCACATCAATTTTGGTGCGCACCTGACCGACCTGTAGTCTGCCGGCAGTGGCGCCCCGTGGGCGCCACTGCCGTCTAGCGTGACGGTTCCGGCAAAACCTTGGCGATCTTGCGCGGCTCCCCGCCGCCGGCGCGGGCAGACCGCGCGGCGCCGGATGCCGATTCGAAGGGCAGGATCGACTGATCCAGGTCGATCAGCGGCGCCAGTTCGTACACATTGCGATAACCGTATGTGTATAGCGAAATATACGTGGAGAGGTTGAGCGATGCCGTGGCCATCTTGCGTGGAAAGGCGTCGACCGGCGTGAAGTTGTTGTTGCAATACACGAGGATGCGCGCGTTCTTGTCCGGCAGCGCCTGTTCCAGGCTGGCGACGTCGATATCCGGAAAGCTCAGATTGATCGCGCCACGGACGTGCAGCATGTCGTACTTCTCGCGGCTGCGCGCATCCAGCACGATCGTGCCAGGTTCCCGGCTCATGCGCAGGAAGTCTGCTTCGCTGACGCGGCGACTGGCGCGGTGCTTCGCCGCCTCGGCCGAGACGGCCAGGTACCCGTCCATGTCGATCGCAGGATTGTGCAGCGATTTTGCCGGTTCGCCCGCCGTCGCCATGGCGGCGCCCAGCAGCAGGCCCAGCGAGACAAGCATCGTGTGTACGTTCATGGGACACCTCGGCCTTGGGAATCAGGAACCGGCGGCGCCGGCTCGTATTCAGGCTAGGTGGTCGTCCGCAGCCATCGTAGGCCGGATTCGGCAAATTCCGGCGGCTCTGGTTTACAAACGATTTACATGATTCGCAGCGCGCCCGTTGCTACGCTGTCTCCAGGGAGCGGCGCAGGCGCGCGAGGCCCGCGTGGTTTCCCGATGGATCTGGCGACAAGGACCCCCGTGCAATCCAAACACCGCATCCTGGTCGTCGAAGACGAAGCTGCGATTCGCACCGGGCTGGTGGATGTCCTGGTGTACCGCGGCTTCGAGGTCGAATGCGCAGGCGATGGCGCGCGCGGCCTGGCAATGGCCCTGTCGGGGCAGTTCGACCTGCTGCTGCTGGATGTCATGCTGCCGGGCTGCAGCGGGTTTGAGATCTGCGAGTCTGTGCGTCGCGCCGATCCGGAGCAGGCGATCATCCTGTTGACCGCCCGCGGCGGAGACGAAGACATCATCCAGGGCCTGACGCTTGGCGCCGATGACTATGTCACCAAGCCCTTCTCGGTCACCCAGCTGGTCCTGCGCATACAGGCGGTACTGCGCCGTACGCGGCCGGTGATGGCCGAGGTTTCGCAGATCGTGCTCGACAATGACGTGTGCGTGGATATCGCCAACCTGTGTGCGGATGTTCGTGGCCGTCAGGTGCGCTTCACGCGCCGCGAAATGGATGTCATGCAGTACCTGCATGCCCATGCCGAGCGGCCGGTGCCGCGCGAGGAGTTGCTGCATCGGGTGTGGGGCTACGCCCGGCAGATGGACATCGAAACGCGGACGGTTGATATCCACATTGCGAAATTGCGCCGAAAGCTCGAGGCGGACCAGCGCCAGCCGCGCTACCTGGTGACGGTTCGCGGGGGCGGATACCGGCTGCTGGCGAAACCCTCATGAGCCGACGCCCTGTGCCGGCCAGTCCGCGTCGCCTGGCGGCCCTGCTCGGCCTGCTGTTCGCGGCACTGTTGGTACCAATCCTGGTGCTGGTGCGGCACAGCGTGCTGCAGCTGCGCTGGGAAACGATTTCGCAGTACCGGACGCTGGCCGAGGAACTCGGGCTTCGCATCGATACCGGTCTGCAGGGACTGGTAGCGGCCGAAGAAGCGCGTTCCTCCTCGGCCTACCGATTCACCGTGCTGACGGATACGCAGAACCTGTCGAATTTCGCCTCGCGGGCGGAATTGAGTGACGTACCGCCGCGCACTGCGCTGCCGGGTGTCCAGGGCTATTTCGAAGTGGACGGCGACGGTGTTTTCCGGGTGCCATTCCTCCCGGACTCCACAACCGAGGCGCAGCGCTGGGGCATCGCGACGGCCGAACTGGCGCAACGCCTGCGGCTGCGCAGTCGCCTGTTCGGTATCGTCCAGGGCAGTGGCCGCGCCGTGGCACTGCCTTCTGGTGAAGGGATTGCCAATGTCGCCACCAACGACGATGCCCCCGGCCTGAAACATCCCGGCATCACCAAGCCGGCGTCGAAGGTGCAAGTGGCTGATCTCAATATTGGCAACACCTTTGCGCAGGGTGCCTCGCCCATGCAGTCGCAGCAGGCATTGCCGTACCAGCAGCGGCTGAAGGCCTTCGCGGCGCCGCGGACCAAGCGGACCGAACAGAACGTCGTCGTCGCGACCGGCTCGGCCCGTAGCGCCTCGCCCGTGCAGGAAAGCGAGCTGGATCCGTTCGACTACGTCGCCGTTCCTCCGGGCCATGGGCTGCTCGTGCGCAAAGTATGGCAGGGAGGGCGGCGGCATTTGCAGGGCGCTCTGCTGGATGTTCAGGCCTTTGTGGCTGCCACGATGACCGCACCGTTCCAGGAATCGGCGCTGGGTCAGTACAGCGACCTGGTCGTGGCGTTCGGCGACGACGTCGTCCATGTCACGCCCGCGGCGCAAGGGGCGTCGGAGCGCGCCAGCGAGGGCGGCGAGCTGCTCTACCAGCTCAAACTGTCTGCACCGTTTGACCGGTTTTCGCTGCTCTGGAAAGTCCGCGAGCTGCCCGCTGGACCGGGCGCGCGCGTCGTAATCGGAACCTCGGTCGTACTGGTTGTCGTGATGGTCGCCGGCTTTGCGGGCCTCTATCGACTCGGCAGACGGCAGCTTGCGTTGGCACGTCAGCAGCAGGATTTCGTGGCAGCCGTCAGCCACGAGCTGAAAACGCCGCTGACGTCCATCCGGATGTATGCCGAGATTCTGCGCGAGGGTTGGGCCAGCGAGGCCAAGCAACGGGAGTATTGCGGCTACATTTTTTCCGAAAGCGAGCGCCTGTCGCGGTTGATTGCGAGCGTGCTGCAGCTGGCGCGGATGGAGCGCCACGACGAGAGGCTGCGGATCGAGCCGGTGGCGATGACCTCTGCTCTGGCCATGGTCGAGGAGCGCGTGTCTGTGGCGATCGCTCAGGCGGGTTTCCAGGCGGAGTTCCATCTTGAGGAGGAGTGCGACCGGGTGGAAATGGCCGCCGACCCCGACGCGTTCGTGCAGGTCATGCTCAACCTGGTGGAGAACGCCCTGAAGTTTGCAGCCGGAGGGGAGCAGCGACGGCTCGTTGTGAGTGGCGGGTGCGACGGGCCCGAGCGGGTTGTCTGGCGAGTGCGTGACTTTGGACCGGGGGTGCCACGCTCCCAGGCGACGCGAATTTTCGAGCTGTTCTATCGCGCCGAAGACGAGATGACCCGGCAAACCACCGGCACTGGTATTGGGCTGGCACTGGTGCGCGAACTGGTACAGGCCATGGGCGGTGAGGTATGCGTGGTCGATGCACACCCCGGGGCCTGCTTCGAGGTTCGGTTGCAGCGATCGGGACCTGCCTGACCGTCACCGGTCCGTGCGCCAGGCCGCTGTGCCCGCCAGCGTCCGGCGGGTTTTTCGGCAGCGCCGCAGGTGCCATAATTACCGGCTGCCGTACGCCCCAGTCGGTGGTTCCAGTCGCTGGCCACCCGCAGTTGGGCGACTGAACCCGGCAAGGGTTCGGCCGGCAGAGTCGCCCGTCGGGTGCGCGTCGCCGACCCGATGGCACGCCCGCCGTACACCGTTTCTTTGCAGTAGCGCGCCGCGGGCCCGACCAGGCCGCGCGGGTCGCCGAGGAGAACATGCCGCCATGGCCGAACCCACTGGCTTTCTTGAGCCCCTGCTTGGCCCCTATGTTCCGTGGGTCTACGTCGACTCCCTGTACTGGACGGCATTCGGCATCTTCGGGAACGTGCTTTTCAGCATGCGCTTCCTGATCCAGTGGCTGTACTCGGAGAAAAAAAGCGCGTGGTCGTACCTCCGATCTTCTGGCACCTGAGCTTCTGGGGCAGCGCCATGACACTGCTCTATGCCATTCATATCGACAAGTTGCCCATTATCCTGGGCAGCATGTTCCTGCCCTTCGTGTACGCCCGGAACCTGTGGCTGCTCATGCGTCACGGATCGGCGGAGAAGCCGCCGCAGAACGAGGCCTGACCGTTGTTGTCGCGGCCGGCGCTTGGGGTGCCGGGCCGCGACCGGTTCATGCCATCAACGCCAGCAATCGGCGACCGGCGTACGGGCGCCGGTCTGGGCCAGGGTGAGGGTGCCGCAGGTGTCTTCCCTTTGCCGTTCGACGGGTGTCGCCTGCAACACGTACGCTGTTGCGCTGCGTTGCGCGAAACTGATCTGGTAGGTTGCATCCCCGGTGCGGGGCGACTGGTCCATCGGTGGTGCGAGGGCAAAGTTCAGATAGCTGCGGTCGATCGTGAACTGCCGCTCCAGCAGCTGCGCCACTTCCATCAGGTCAGCCTGGGCCTTGGTTCGATGGCTGCGCAGGACGTAGCCCCGATAGGCCGGTATCGCCACCGTTGCCAGGACGGCAACGATCGCAAGCACGATGACCAGTTCGATCAGGGTGAATCCGCGCATCGCGCCGGGGCGGTGGGACGATGAGTGCATGATGCGTCTCGGGTTTCCACGGGGATGAGCGACTTCCATCAGTGCACCTGCCGCCACGAGACGCGTCCGCAGGGAATCGGGGCCTGGATCGCCTTGTTGGCCGTGTTGGGATAGGTCCACAGGCAGCGGGTCGTGCTGATCGTAGGCGGCGTGAACGAGCAGGCCGGGTCGTTGGGATCGCAGCCGAGTTCAGGCACTGCCGGCGGCGGCTGGATGGATACCACCGGCACGGGTTCGCCCTGCGGGGGGCCGTTGCCAATATCGGTTCCGCCGGTCCGGGGTGGTGGCGGATTCGTTCCGCCCGCGGGGATCTCCGCGTAGCTTGCACCACCACTGAGCGCGTCCAGTTCCATCAGTCCGTTGAGTCCGCCGGGTTGGCAGGAATCGCCCTGGGGCCGGAACGTATTGAACAACGCGGTACCCAGGATTACGGCCGGCGCGGCAAGAACGCGCTCGGCGGCCATGCGGTCCACACCGTTGTCGATGTACTCCAGGTCCAGGAACCAGCCGAACCGGCCCTGCGGATTGGCGGCGGTCCGATAGCCGACCGGCTCCTGCGTCGATACCCGATAGCCGTTGCGGTAGTCGGTGACGCGTTGCTGCCGCAGCAATTCCCAGCGGGACTGGGCGCTGGGCTGGATGCTTTGCGCAGCCGGTCCGCTGTCCCAGATGCCGTAGATCGAGTTGACCAGCGGATTGCCGTCCGGCTCATGTTGTCCCGGATTGGCATCGTCTGTATTGAGGTAGCGGCCGGTGCCAAAGAGCACCACGGTGCCGCCGATGGGATTGGCCACCACATCCATGCCGCCGGTGATGGACTGGCGGTGCCCGTATTTGTCCACTGCCTTGAACAGCGGACTGGATCCGAGCGGATTGTGCCAGCCGTTGTTGCTGTCAAGGATAAATTTCCACAGATTGCCGTGGTAATCGCCGGCGTAGAGGGTATCCGCCACGCGGTCACCATCGGTATCGGCCGCTGCGACGCCGCTCATGCCATTCGGGTCGGTGGGCGAGCCCTGGCCCGTGTCGAGTTTGGCGATCGGATCGCCGCTGGCGAGATCGCGGATGAAGAGCACCGAGCGGTGATTTTCACTGTTGTATCCGTTGCCGAAGATGGCCGCCCATCGACCATCCGGCAGGAGCGCGATCTGCGGCCGTTCCTGAAGGCGCCCCATGTCCGGATCGACCTGGCTGTTGAACTCCCACAGCACATTGCCTGGTCCGAACTGCCCGGTTTGCCCGAGTCCGCTGACATTGAGTGCGTACACGCCGCGTCCGCCGATACCGATGCTGCTGAGCAGCACTTCCATCCACTGTCCGCCCAGGAAGGCATCGCCGACCAGGGGCGATGCGTCGGCGTAGTAGCGATGCGAGTAGGCGGGACGCGCCAGATGGTGCAGTTGGCCGGTGATGCCCGCCGGCACATAGCCGAAGAGCTCCACGCCACCGCCATCGTGACCGCTGAAGCCGTGCATCATGCCGTCGTTCGCGCCGACAAACAGGACCGGCTGTGTGCTCTTGCTCTCCACAAAGGCGCGATAGGACGACGCGCCTGTCGCAACGCCTCCAACCCGTTCCGGAAGCACGGCGTAGCCCAGGCTGCGCCGGCTGACGACTGCCGGGGTGGAGCTGAGAATGTCGCCGATCCGGTGCGTGCGCCGACGGAACGGGCCGGCGGGAACTTCCTTCGAGGCGTCGCCGCGCAGGTACGCGACGACGTCATCGAGTGCAAACTGGTCGACGGGCAGGTCACCCATCAGTTCGCTGCGCAGCGGTTCCGTCGCATAGGTGGCGGCGCTGAACGGTGCGCCGACAAAACGCCCTCCTGCGCCATTCGGAACAGCGGTGACCAGGTGGCGGGACGCGGCGTCAGGCATCTTTTCGTCCGCACTCCAGACCTTGTTGCCAAGCGTGCCGTTGGGGTTCAGCCGGAACGCCTGCACGTCGCCGGACCACTCACCGGGCTTGTACGAGACCTGGTAGGTGAGCGTGCTGCCCGGCACGAAGCGCGGCGAACTGGTGGCAAGGCTGGCTGCAGGGCGTGCATCGGAGATGATGGCTTCGAACACCTTGCGCAGCTCGGTCTTCAGTCGCGCCGGATCCCGCACCGGGAAGAACGCATCGGGTTTTCCGGGTACCTGGATATCCCATTCGCCCGGATCCGGCAGATTGTCGTTGTCCGCGTCGCGGAAGCTGCCGAACTTCGCCGCATAGAACAGCGGGTTTTCCAGCGTTCGCGCGCCGCCGCTGGCGGCCCGGAATTTCAGGACCTGCGGTGGCGCCCAGGTCACGGGGGGCGCCGCGGTGGAGGTCAGCACGCTGCCGTTGGCCCCGCCGGGACGCAGGGCCAGCCGCTTGACGCCATCGGTCGCGCCGGAACCGGTTACTGCGAATCCGGTGAGCATGGCATTGCCGGCATAGGCGGACAGGTTCTCGATGCGTACGAGTACTTCGTCCTCGCCGACGACGGGCATTCCGTTCGGGCCGCAGGCCGGCGAGGTGGACCGCCAGCAGATGTCGTAGTACGTCTGGCCGGGAGTGCCTTTCCGGGTGCACCGGCTTCCGACGCAGTAGGTCATCAGCGAGACCACGTCATTGTCGTGGTCATTTCCCCATTGGGAATCTTCCCAGACGAGTGAAAAGCTTCCCGCCGTGCCGTCGGGCTCGAGAGGACGACCGTAGGTGTGGCCGGGCTGTACACGCGACACCTTGGGCCCAACCCCGACCGCGCCCAGATAGCAGCTGCGCCATCCGCTGGATTCCGCGGTCGCGGCACCGGTGTTGTTGGCCTGGCACAAGGGTGCGAGCGAGACATGGCCGTTGCCGACCGGCACCCGGAACGTCGGCAGGTTTTCTGCCACCGAGACGGCGTAGGTCTGTACGCGGTTCTTGTGGCTGGCGGGCTTGGGCTGCCCGGACGGCGTGGTCAGGCGTGGGCGCAGGTCGGTGGTGAATGCCTTGTGCGCATGGCCGCTGAGCAGGTAGCTGCCTTCCATTGAAGGAATGTCCGGGCAGATGCCGCGGACTTCGCCCAGTGCTGCGACGGGTTTGCTGGTGCAGAGGTCTTCGTGCGTGGCGATGGATTCGCCCTTGGGCGTTGCACCAACCCGGCCGACGAGGTAGTCGCCGGTGATCTGCTCGTGGCCTCCGACGGTGTTGGTGGCCGTTGCAGCGCTGCCCAGTTCCGGCACATCCGGGATTTCGTCGCTATCGAAGGAGTTCAGTCCGGTGGAAAGAACCAGAATGCTGCAATTGGCACAATAGGCATTGCCGCCGTCACGCGGCAGGCGGTAGGGGTCCTGCCAGGTGGGACGGGGCAGGCCCGCGAGGTCAGTACCCGTCGCGAATGCCTCCGTGCGCGGGGCGGCCGCAATGTAGCGCAGCGCCTCCGCGTACATTTCGGATACCGGGTTACCCCACGCACTGCAGTTCTGCGAGCGGGTGACGGAGCCGGGGTTGTTGAGGTTGATCGTTCCATAGCCCTGGCGATTGAGAATGCTGTAGGTATTGCAGTCGGTCCAGCGGCTGCTGTAATCCCAGGTGGTCAATTTGAGGCGATTCATCGTGTTGATGATTCCCTCGTCGTTGGGGCGCTGATTGCAGAAGCGGCCAGTCGCCTTGTCGATCTCATCGCCGGTACTGCAGCCGCGGTTATCGCTGTTGCCGGCGATCTTGCCGATATTGCGACGGATGACGCCGCCGCTGCGCGGCGCCGCATAGCTGCCCGTCAGCAGACCAAACCGCATCGCGCCGTTCTCGCCGTACTCCTGGAGCAGACCCGCCGGCTTGAACGTGGCACCGTTGGCGCCGTAGGGGCGGCAGAAGGATTCGCGCGACGCGCTGGCGCCCGCCGCACAGACCTCCACGCGCACGACGAACTCGGTAGTTGCCCGTGGCGGGCTGTCGGACTGGGCTTCGCTGTTGGCGTCTTCGCGCCAGTTGCACTGGTTGAGCGCGGTAGATGCCCACTCGGTCCAGATGCCGGTGGCAACGCGCAGCTTTGGCGCGCCCGCGTCACTGAACGAGGCATTGCAGAACGACATCGGCGAGGTGAAAGGCGTGTACCGCGCAATGTCGCTGCCGCTGTAGGTTTTCACCCAGGCGTGCAGATCCGAGGGAATGTGAGCACGTTCCAGCACCGTGTTCGTGTCATCCGTTGAGCGGTATCCGCCGTAGAAGACAAAGCGCAGCATGTCCAGGCGGCTCATGGTGAGCCAGTTCAGGAAATTGCCGCTCCAGGCATTGCTGCACTGGTGGTCAGCCGCTGCACCGGCGGCTTTGAAGCGTTCCCCGATGTAGGCGTAGCACAGGCGGGGATCGAAATAGCCGGCGTACTCGAACCGGTTCTGATAGGTGGTGTCGAGCAGACCGTCCCCGTCAAGGTCGGTGTAGTCCGTATACGCTTTGATGAAAAGCTGCTCGTCGCGGGACATCACCATCATCATGAGCGGCGGTTGTCCGCTACTGGTAAACAGCGGATCGTCGGCGATCGGGATGTCAGCCATGGCGATGGGGCTGAGAAGGCCGGCACCAATGGTCAGCAGGCATGCGCCGGCGGTGCACCGCCAGTGAGTGTGCGTCATTCCGGTAGTCCCTTACGGATGAGAGGGTGAATGATCTGGTCAGGCAGTCAGGAGAGGGCAGGTAGCTGAATCGGGTGCGGACCCCATGACGCAGGGCCACGGCAGGTACGATGCGCGACGGGCGGCGATCGCCTAGTACACATAGGTCGATTGCACCGCGGCAGTCGCGGTGGTGTCCTTTCCAGGAGCGCCGGCGGAGACGACGAA
Source organism: Tahibacter amnicola (assembly GCF_025398735.1). Taxonomy (NCBI): domain Bacteria; kingdom Pseudomonadati; phylum Pseudomonadota; class Gammaproteobacteria; order Lysobacterales; family Rhodanobacteraceae; genus Tahibacter; species Tahibacter amnicola. The sequence goes on along the minus strand of NZ_CP104694.1, from coordinate 4,203,686 downwards.
GAACTTCGGTTCGCGCAGCGGATCCGTGCCGAACTTCAACGATTGCCCGATGCGCACGCGGTGGACCGATTCGACGGGGGTTTCCGGCCCTTCGGCATACCAGCCGTACCAGGGAGTGGTGGTGTCGTCGGCGATGGTGGCGAAGGCGACATCCGGCTGCCGGAGCGGATCGACCACGACGCCTTCGCCGCTGACCAACTGCAGCTCGGCCGATTCAAAGGCGTCATGGTGATTCTTGAAGCTGCCGGCGAGCCGTTCCTGGATAGCGGTCATGCGTGCGGCCGCGAGCGTGAGCAGCATCATCAGGATCAGGATCATGAGACTGACGAAAAGAACGGCGCCGGACTGGCGGCGCACCGGAGCGATCGGAGCGAGGTGGCGTGAGTGCATGGACGCGGTCATTGGGCGTTGCTGATGCGGTTGCGCAGCGAAACGGTCGTCCGGTAGATCTGGCGCAGGCGCCGGTCATCGGGACGTGTCAGGGATTGGTCGAGGAGGACGTACTGGCGATCGGTCGGCTGCGGACTGTTGAAGGTGTCCACGCTCCGGATCAGCAAGGCCAGCTGCAGCGAACGAGCCTGGCGCCACCGTTCGTCGCGCTGGGCTTCGCCGCTGCTGCCTTCGATCAATGCGGCAGCGGTGACGTAGGTGTCTGCCGTGTCATCGGGCGGAACCGCCGTGTCGCGGCCGATCAGCACCTGGATGCTCTCCACGCCCTCCAGCAACTCGCGCGATTCCACCGAGCCCGTCGACGTCAGTGTCTGCATCATGAGCGCCGGCTGTCCGCCGGCTCCCTGTCCGACGTAGTAGGCGACGTAGTTGGCGCGGTGCAGCTCCGCATTCCACCAGCGCTGACCGGTGCCCTGTACGCCGTATTCCACTTCGCGATCCCCGCGCCAGGTGCGGCCGGGGGAATTCTGCGGGTCGTACTGGTAGCGATTGCCGGGCTCGCCCGCGGTGTAACCCGCTGCAATGCGATGCCCCTCGACGTGGGTGGCCTGGAACACATCGGCGAAGCGATAGTTGCCCACGCCGTAGATGCCACTGGCGGTGAACGGTTTGCCGTCGGGGAATGAGTCCTTGAGCACAGTGAAGGTGTCATCGGCCGGGTTGAATCCGGTCAGGGGGATGCTCTCTTCGCTGAAGAAGCGCAGCACCAGGATGTCTGACCCCTGCAACGGCCGCGCGTTGCCCAGCGCAGCGGGCAGGGCCGGTGTCCAGTCATTGGCACCACCGACCGGCGGATTGGCCGCGGTCACCAGTGCATTGGCGTTGAACACCTCCAGCGCTCGATGAAAGCGATAGGGAAAAGCGTCGGTGTCGATCCCGTTGGCAGCCAGGTGGTTGGTGAAGTTGCCGTTGCCGGCCGCGGTGCGGTTGAGATCGTTGCCGCCACCCAGGTAGCCCGCCATGCGCACATCCCGTTCCAGCGCGATCAGGGCGAACCGGGCGTTTTCCTGGATGCGCGACAGGGCGTTCTGCAGCTGATGGCTGGCCTTGTTCGCGCCGAAGATCTGGGTGATGCCCAGCAGGATCAGGGCCGACAATGCGATGGCGACCATGACTTCGATCAGCGACATTCCACCGGCGCGTGCCGGAAAGCGGTAGTGGCGCATGCCGGGCCTCAGAGGGATGACGTCAAGGTGAATTCGGCCGTCGGGTCGCCGGCCGACCAGCGTGCGTCCGCCCAGCGTATGGAGACGATGATTCGCCCGCCCGGCATCTGCACGCGTCCGTCACCGGATGGCAACTGATCACGAACGGCACATTTCCACTCGTGCAGGTCGCGGGCGGCAAGCGGCCCGGTCGTCGGCGCCGCACCCGTGCAGCGGCCGGTACCGCCACTGAACGCGGCGTAGTACTGTCCGGCCACGACGCCCGGACGATTGGCCCGCATGCGGTCCATCAGGTCATAGGCGAGCGCGGTGGCCTGGGTGCGGTAGTTAGCGCTCTGATTGGCTTTGACGGAAAAGATCTGCAGCGCGGCCAGGCCGAGCAGTCCGATGCCGATCACCGCGATGGCCACCAGCACCTCGATCATCGAAAAGCCTGCGGCGCGACGGGTCAACCGGGGGCTCGACTGCACCGCGCGCACCGGGATAGCGGGGGGCATCACGAACACGTCTCCTTGCTGACGTTGGATCGGCCGTACGGGCCAAGGCGAATGCGGCGCTGCTGGTCCTGCTGGCAACCCTGGGGACGCAGCGTCCATTGCACATCGGTATCGGAGGTGACGGCGCCGTCGCGGGTGAAACTGACTACGGCGATGTCGCCGCTCAGCGCGTCGGCGCCGGCGAGTGCGGGCCACACGCGAAGCACGGTGTCGGTACTGCCAAGAATGCCGACGTCCGCGCGGTCGGCGAATACCAGCCAGCCGCCGGACCAGTCGGTGCCTGCAGCGCAGGTGGCACCGTCGGCGCTCGGGCAGAGCGAAATCCGCATGCCGCGCGTGATGGCTTCGGTGCGTGCCAGGTTGATCGCCGTCAGGAACTCGGCAGCTTGTGTCGTTGCGCGATTGGCACGCGTCACGTTGACGTAGGAAGGTAGCGCAAGGGCCGTCAGCAGGGTGACGACCAGAACAACGATGACCAGCTCAACCAGCGTGAACCCTGCCGCACGGGCCTGCCCGGTGGCGCGCGATGCCGCTCCCGTCTGCACGATGACTCCGATATCCCTATCGATGGCGTCGGAGCCTAGCACTGCTGGCGAACCCGCTCGTCGCGGTGAATATTCCCCTGTGTCATGGTCGGAACAAGGCGCGAGAAGAGATCGTGCGGGCGTCGATTTCCGCAATGAATGTCTGAGTACCCAAACGTATCGGTTGTGTATAGGTGGAAAAATAGGAAAAGTTATTCGCCGCCGATGTCTTCGGTGCGCGGCTTGGTGGAGTCGACCTCGCGGCCATGCGGTTGGGTATGAAGTGAATCGCGTGCTAGCTCGCGCCGGCGCAACCATCGGAACAACACGGGTGTGACGAGCATCGACAAGACGGGTGCCGTCACCATCCCGCCCACCATGGGCGCCGCGATCCGTTGCATGATCTGCGCGCCGGTGCCGTCGCCGAAGAGAATTGGCATCAGGCCAGCCAGGATGACGGTCACTGTCATGGCCTTTGGACGCACGCGTTGCAGTGCACCCTCGTAGATGGCGCCATCGAGGGTATGGGCGTTGGCGGGTTCGCCGGCCGCCAGTCGCCGCTCCCAGGCCTGTTTCAGGTAAAGCAGCATCAGTACGCCGAACTCGGCGGAGACGCCTGCCAGTGCAATGAAGCCGATGACGCTGGCGACCGATACCGAGTGGTCGAGCAGGAAGATGAGCCAAAGTCCGCCGACAAGGGCCAGGGGCAGGCTGAGCAGGATGAGCAGTGCGTCGTCGATACGGCGGAAGGTGAGAAACAACAAAAGGAAGATGCAGGCGATGGCGGCTGGAACCACGACGCGCAGTCTTGCCGCCGCCCGTTCCAGGTATTCGAACTGGCCTGACCAACTGATCGAATAGCCCGGCGGCAGCGTGACGGTTTCCTGGATGCGCCGCTGCAACGCGTGGACGAGCGCGGCCAGGTCGCGCCCGCTGGCGTCGACGTAGATCCAGCCCGTCAGACGTCCGTTTTCGCTGCGGATCATGGGCGGCCCGTCGGCCAGGGACACGCGCGCGACATCGGCCAGAGTCAGCCACAGCCCGGCATCGGTGATGATGGGCAGCTCGCGCAGCTTCTGCACCGAATCGCGCCATTCACGGGGGTAGCGCAGGGAGATCGGGAAGCGGCGCCGGCCGTCGATGGATTCGCCGATATCTTCGCCGCCGATCAGGGACCGCACGACACTCTGCACGTCGGCGATGTTGAGGCCGCGGCGTGCGGCGGCGGCGCGATCAATGTCAATGTCGACGTAGCGGCCACCGGTCAGGCGCTCGGCCAGTACCGAGTGGACGCCGGGTACCGTTTTCACCGCGGCCTCGATGGCCTTGGCGACCTGGTCGATCTGCGCCAGATCATTGCCGTTGACCTTGATGCCTATCGGGCTCTTGATGCCGGTTGCCAGCATGTCCAGGCGATTGCGGATCGGCTGCACCCAGAGGTTGGTCAGGCCGGGCATCTGCACTGCCGTATCCAGCTCGGCGACCACGCGCTCGGGTGTCATGCCGGGACGCCACTGGGCACGTGGCTTGAGCCGCACGGTGGTCTCGATCATCTCCATAGGCGCCGTATCCGTGGCGGTATCGGCCTTGCCGATCTTGCCGAACACGCTGGCGACCTCGGGCACGCTCCGGATCATGCGATCGGTCTGCTGCAGCACCTGTGCGGCCTTGCCGGCGGACAGGCCCGGCAGGGCGGTCGGCATATATAAAAGGTCGCCTTCGTCCAACGGCGGCAGGAATTCGCTTCCCAGGCGCTGCAGCGGTATGAGGGTGGCGGCTAGGATCACCAGCGCAGATACCACTGTCAGCCGGGGGTGTGCCATCACCGCCTGCAGTGCCGGCCGATACATCGCGACGAGCAGGCGGTTGACCGGGTTGGCGGATTCTTCGGGGATACGGCCGCGGATCCAGTAACCCATGAGCACCGGAACGATCGTGATGGAGATGGCTGCGGCCGCAGCCATCGCATAGGTTTTGGTGTAGGCCAATGGTGCGAAGAGTCGTCCTTCCTGGGCCTGCAGCGCGAACACCGGGACGAAGGAGAGGGTGATGATCAGCAGGCTGAAGAAGAGCGCCGGGCCGACCTGGCTCGCCGCGTCAGCCACCAGCTGCCAGCGTTCGGCGGGGGCGGGCGTGCGTCCCGGATGGGCGTGGTGCCACGCTTCGAGTCGCTTGTGCGCGTTCTCGATCATGACGACCGCGGCATCGACCATGGCGCCGATGGCAATGGCAATCCCGCCCAGCGACATGATGTTGGCGTTGATGCCCTGCAATCGCATGATGCCAAAGGCAGCAAGGACGCCCAGTGGCAGGGCGACGATGGCAACGATGGCCGAGCGGACATGGAACAGGAACAGCGCGCAGGCCAGCGCCACCACGAGGAATTCCTCGATCAGCTTGCCGCGCAGATGGTCGATGGCGCGGTCAATCAGGTCCGACCGGTCATAGGTCTCCACGATCTCGATCCCCGGCGGAAGCGACGCACGCAGCTCAGCAAGCCTCGTCTTCACCGCGGCGATGGTCTGGCGCGCGTTCTCGCCGGACCGCATGACGATGATGCCGCCGGCGACTTCCCCTTCGCCGTTGAGTTCGGCGATCCCGCGCCGCATCGCCGGGCCCCACTGGACGCGCGCCACATCGCCCAGCTGAACCGGTACTCCGCGCGAGTCGGCCGCCAGGGGGATGGCGCGCAGGTCGTCCAGCGTTCGCAGGTAGCCGCTGGCGCGGACCATGTACTCGGCTTCCGCCAGCTCGAGCACGGAGCCGCCGGCTTCGCCATTGGCGCGTTGCACGGCGTCGATGATGCGCGAATGGGAGAGGCCGCGGGCGCGCAGCCGGTCCGGGTCCACGATGATCTGGTACTGGCGCACCATGCCGCCGACGCTGGCGACTTCGGCCACACCTGCCACGCTCTTGAGCTCATAGCGGAGAAACCAGTCCTGCACGGCGCGCAGTTCCGACAGATCGTGTTTTCCGCTGGTGTCGCGCAGGGCGTATTCGTAGATCCAGCCTACGCCCGTGGCGTCCGGCCCCAGCGCGGTGACCGCGCCCCCGGGCAGGCGTGACTGCACCTGGTTGAGATACTCAAGGACGCGCGAGCGTGCCCAGTAGAGATCCGTGCGGTCGTCAAACAGCACGTAGACGTAGGACTCGCCAAAAAAGGAATAGCCGCGCACCGTGCGTGCCGCTGGCACCGACAGCAACGTGGCAGACAAGGGATAGGTGATCTGGTCCTCGACGATCTGCGGTGCCTGTCCGGGCCAGGTAGTCCGCACGATCACCTGGACATCGGACAGATCCGGCAGGGCGTCGACCGGGGTCTGGCGAAGTGCCTGCCAGCCGATGATGGTCAGAAGTGCCGTTGCCAGGATGACGAGCAGCCGGTTGTGAATCGACCAGCGGATCACTCGCTCGATCATGGGCGGCGGTCCTGTGTGTCGGCGGAGACGGGGGTGACGGCGACAAGCTCCCAGGCCTCCGCATTGCGCCGGAATCGAAGCTGTACGCGGTCGCCGACGGGCTGCGGCGCGATACCGGCCGAGGGTGGCGCGGTGAAGCCCATGCGCATGGCCGGCATATCCAGGGCGTCGATCGAGTCGGTCGCAATCGTCCACTGCGTGCCATCGATGGCCTCGACGATACCGGTGGCGTCGAACGCCGGCGTGACCTCCGCCTGGGGGTTTTCCAGCCGCGCGAGCGTGCCGCGGAGACTGGCTTCCGAATCGATCAGGAACTGGCCTGAGAGCACCACTTCTTCGTTCTCGGCGATGCCCTCCAGGATGGCTGTCCGATCGCCGCTTTCCTCACCGATGCGCACTTCCTGCGCCCGGAAACCGCCATCGTCGCGGACGATCACGACGTGGCGTCGTCCGGTCGCTATGACTGCCTCGCTGGGCACCTGGACGGCGACGTCGCCTTCCCGGGCGAAGTGAACCTGGGCGGTCATGCCGGGGACCAGGCGATGTCCTTCGTTGTCCAGCGTGATCCGGATCGTTCGGGTGCGCGTTGCGGGATCCAGCAGCGGTAGTACTGTGTCGACGACACCCGACCGGCGCTCGCCGGGCCATGTGGGCACGGTGATGTCCGCGCGGGTGCCGACCGTGACATGCGCGATCTGCGTTTCGGCGACGGACGCCTGGACCCAGACCGTATCGAGTCCGGCGACCTGGCCCATGGCGGCGCCGGGCGACACCGAGGCGCCTTCCCGCACTGCCAGTTCGCGCAGCACGCCGTCACGCGGCGACCGCACGACGTGCCGGGTCTGCGCCGTACCGGAACGCTCGACCTGCCGGATCGCGACGTCGTCCATTCCCAGCAGCACCAGGCGGCGGCGCGCTGCCGCCTGCAGCGCGTCGAGCCCAGGGGCCGTGGCGCGGCGCAGGGCCAGGTATTCCTCCTGGGCGGCCGTCCATTCGGGTGCGAGGATGGTCAGCAACGGCTGGCCGGCGCGAACGGCGGAGAATGGCGTACGCAGGTGCAGTGTTTCGACAATGCCCGGCACTCGCGCCTGCACCGCACTGACAAGGCGCTCGTCCGCCTCGATGGTTGCCGGCGCGTAGACGGGGCTGCGCAGGGACGCCCGGGTGGCGCGCCCGGTGCGTAGGCCGCTGTTCTGCACCAGGCGGGGATCGATGGCGACGCTTCCCGGTGCGGCCGGCTCGTCGGCGTATTTAGGTACCAGCGCCATATCCATGAACGGCGATTTGCCCGGCTGCGGAAAATGCTGGTTGGGCACCATGGGGTCGTACCAGTACAGCACTTTGCGTTCCGGCACCGGAGGCGTGGTGGGGGTGGACGGTCGCGTCGACGTCCACCACGCCGTTGCCAGCGTGCCGACCAGGAGGCCGGCGGCAAACAGGAGCCAGGGTCTGGGTGACATGTCAGTGCTCCCCGCCTTCGGCAAAGCGCAGCGTGGCCCAGGCCGTGGCGCGCTGCGCCCGGAGGTCCACATAGGCCAGTCGTAGTTCGATCGCAGCCTCGTGGGCGACCAGGGCACTGCGGAGGTCTGCCCGGCCACCGCGATAGGCCGCCAGCGCGCTGTCGAAGCGGTCGTCCGCCAGCGGCAGCAGTTCGGCGGTGTAGCGCTGCAGCCGTTGACCCGTTCGTTGCCAGGTGCTGGCCGCTTTCTGAAGCTCGGCGCGATGAACCTGCTCCCGGTCGCGGCGCTCGGCCTGGACTTTCTCCACGCCATGACGCCGCGCCTGGATAGTCGGGTCCTGTCGCTGGTGGGCAAACAGGGGCAGCCCGACGCGCAGCTGGACGGAAACCATGTCGTCGAAGGCGGATCCGCGTCGTGACCAGGCCAGCTCCACGGACCAGTCGGCACGCTTGTCGAGGCGGGCCAGCGACAGCTCCGCCTCGGCGACGGATTCCGTCGCCTGCCAGGCCAGCAGTTCCCGATGGTGGGTGATGCGTTCAAGCAACCGTTCCGGCGGCGTGGGCAGGCTGTCGATGTCCGGCAGCGGGCCAAGCGCTTGTTCCCCGATATCGGGCAGCCAGCGGGCGAGGTCCGCTCGCGCGAGCGCCACGGCCTGAGCGGCCTCGTCAATCCGGTCTTCCAGCAGGGCGACGGCGCTGCGGGCCGCGACGGCATCGGCGGCGGAAACGCCGCCGGCCGACAACGCAGCGGTGGCGCTGTCGAGCTGCAACCGGGTACGCGGGCGGAGTTCGAGCAGCAGTTCGAGGCGGTCCTGGGCCACTCGGGCGGCAATGAAGCGATGCGCGACCGCTTCCTGCAGGGCGAGCCTCGCGGCGGCCAGGCGCCGCGACTCCTGTTCGGCGGTTGCCCGGGCAAGGGCCGCGCGGCCGTCGCGCTTGGCGCGCGCGGGTAACGCCTGCATCAGGCCGACGCGGCGCATCGTCATGAAATCGGCCCCTGGGCGAAACGCGTCCTCGCCCTCCACGGGGAGATTCTCGATCCCGAGAATCAACTCCGGGTCCGGCAACTGGCCCGCCGGGCCGATGGTGGCCTCGGCCGCGGCGAGCGCCGATTCCTGTGCAGCGAGCTGGGCGGAGTCTTTTGCAGCTGACTCCAACGCCTGGAAGAAGGTGATGGGCTGCGCGTCGGCCAGGCCCGTGCGGCATCCCAGCAGCAGGAGCGTGGCACTCAGGCAGGTCAGCCAGCCACCTCGCAGCGGCGAGGTGGACGCAGTGGTACAGATAGGTGGTCTCATGTGGACTCCACGACCAGGGATCGACGGGCCGCTGACGCGGCGATCGGACAGATCCGGCGTAAGAATCTAGATGAGATATATGCAATAACCGATTGTAAAATCAGTTATTTTAATCGGTGGCGGGTGCAGCCGGTACGCTTCATCGACGGGGGCTGGACGGGTTGCCGCCAATCGCAGGCGGAGCGCCTCCGATCCCGCGGCAGGTGGAACGCTGAAATGCGTGGGGGCGTCCGCGGTCGCATCGGCCGGATGGCAGTGCTGGTGACAGCGGGCGGGGTCATCGCCTTCGTCGCTGTCGTGGCAGGCCGGTTGCGGCGCGGCCATCGCTTCCGCTTGCTGGAGCGGGCAGACATAGGACGCCATTGCCAATTGCTGGAAGAACAGACCCAGCAAGGCAACCAGTGCGAGCCAGCGGCAGCGACGGAGCCTCTTCACGGGCCGAGTGTACGGCCGATTGCCGCAACGCTGGTGCCGCACAGGTTCCTTCGTTCGGCACCGGCAGGTGAATTTACATTAGATATATTGTTTATGTATTTGATTGTACGTAGAAAATTGGCATTGCATGAAAATGAGGTGAATTGCCGCATGGCCACTCGATGACGCACTTGGCCTTCGCGGGTGCGGCAGGACGATTGCCACAGGGGCTTTCTGCCTGGGCGTTCAAAGCCGGGCTCGCTGGCGGCTTGCAACCGTGCCGACAGCCCCAAGGACTGGAGTAACGCCAAGGACTTGCGCGGTGTACTTGCAGGAGCTTGGAATACTTGCAGTGCGTTCGCGCGGAGCGGATTATTCCGAAATGCGGAAAGCGTGTTATTTACACTTCGTACTATTTGGCTATTGATCGTCGTTTGTTGGAGACAAACGGCAGTTTGAATCGCCGTAATCGACGTAGACTCTCGCCTTCAACGCCGGGGTCTGCTCCCTCTCACAGCGGGCCGGGCGCTCTCGGGCGACAAGGTTGACTGCTCCATGATATGCTGCTCCGCTCGCTATAGTTTGCCGGTATCCCACTGATGACGCGCTATTTTCTCGATTTTGAGCAGCCGATCGCGGAGCTCGAGGCGAAGATCCAGGAACTGAGCCATTCCAGCGACCGCCAGGCATTCAACATCGGCCAGGATCTGGTTCAGCTCAAGCGAAAGCTCAAGCGCAAGACGCACGACGTCTTCCGCAACCTGACGTCGTGGCAGACTGTCCAGATCGCCCGCCATCCGGCGCGGCCGCAAACTCCGGATTACATCCAGCGCATGTGCGACGAGTTCCACGAACTCGCCGGTGACCGCGCGTTCGCGGACGACCAGGCCATCATCGGCGGTCTGGCGCGCATCGGTGGCCGCCCGTGCGTGGTGATCGGCCATCAGAAAGGCCGCGACACCAAAACCCGCGTGCGTTGCAACTTCGGCATGCCGCGGCCCGAGGGCTACCGCAAGGCCCTGCGCCTGATGCAGACGGCCGAACGCTTCCAGCTGCCGATCTTCACCTTCATCGATACGCCGGGTGCGCACGCCGGCGTCAGCGCCGAGGCGCGCGGCCAGTCCGAGGCGATCGCGCGGAATTTGCTGGAAATGGCGCAATTGCGCGTTCCGGTAATTTGCACGGTCATCGGCGAAGGCGGCTCGGGTGGTGCGCTGGCGATCGGTGTCGGCGATTGCACCGTGTTGCTGCAGTACTCGATCTATTCCGTGATCGCCCCGGAGTCGTGCTCATCGATCCTCTGGAAGAGCGCCGATCGTGCCAAGGACGCCGCGGAAGCGCTGGGTCTGACGGCACCGAACCTGTTGCGCCTGGGCCTGATTGACAAGATCGTCCGCGAACCCTTTGGTGGCGCCCACCGCGATCCGGACAACATGGCGGCCCGTCTGAAGGCGGTCCTGTTGAACGAGCTGGACCGGCTCCAGCGCGAAAGCCCGCAGACCTTGCTGGAACGGCGCTATGAGCGCATTCGCCGTTACGGCAACTATATGGAAACCGGAAACATGCGCCTGGCCCAGGCGGCCAGCGTCTAGTGGCCTGTCACCCTCGAATCGGAAGTGACTGACTCGTTCTGGCCGCGCAGGACTTGCTTCTCATTCGGGCTGTAGCGCGGCTACAGCCCTCACGCCGAAGCGGGCGCCCAGCACGACCCACCCTTCGCCGGTCACTCGCGATTCTTCGTCTACAGGCCACTCGTTCACCGCCATTGCTTCCAGACGAGCGGCCCGCACGGGCCGTTCGTCGTTTTGGCGCCCGGACAGGTTTGATCAGCTGCGGAGCAGCCAGCGGACCAGCCCGACGCCGGTCAGGGTTGCCAGCAATGACATCCCGACATGCGCGGTGATGATGGCGCAGACCCACCGGTATTCGGCGCGCAGCAACAATGCCGAGGTTTCGGCCGAGAACGCGGAAAAGGTGGTAAGGCCACCCAGGAATCCGGTGGTCAGAGCCAGCCGCACTGCGGCGGGCAAGGTGTCGAACTGGACCACGAAACCCATGATCAGGCCGGTCAGCAGCCCGCCCAGGGTGTTGGCGGCGAGCGTTCCCAGAGGCAGGGTCGGGAAAACCGGGTTGAGCGCAAGGTTCAGCGCCCAGCGCAGCAGGGCGCCGAGGCCGGCTCCGGCAAAAATGCCGGCCACTGAAAGTGCATTCATGGAATCACCTCGCGAAACAGCCCCGGTGCCGATGCGTTCCGCGAGTAACCGCGGCCGGGGAGGCCATAGTACCGCCGGCTTGAGGTGACGATCAGCCCGCCGCGGCCTCTTGCTCGGGATCTGGCTTCATGGCGGTGCGAATATTGGCCAGGCGGTTGATCAGGTCGAACCAGAACGGTGCACCGACGCAGATCGCCAGAGCCGTCACCAGCCAGCCCGGCAGCAGCTTGCCGATGATCACCAGCCATCCCCACCAGCCGCTGCCGTCATCCGGTGGCGTGACCGAATGCCATCCGATGGGCAGCCCCAGGCTCGCGGCGTAGCTAAGACGGCGGTCGATCCCTTCGCGCAGCTCCTTCTCGCACTGTTCCGCGAGCGCTTCCTGTTCGTCCGGGTCGGTCGATGCCGTACCGGGCGTGCGATCCGAACCGGTGTCGGACGCATTGTCGGCATCACCGGTGGCGCTGCAGCTGAGCTGGTAGCCGGGTGGCGCGTCGACGTTCATGTCCGCCAGCGCCTGCGTAACGATGCGTGTCCGCAGGGCGCTGTCCTGGGACAGCACGCGGACGATGTGGAAGGTGTCGACGTTGAATGTCACGGCGAAGACAAAGCCGGTTGCCAGCAGAATCCATTGCACATGACGCCGGTACCAGCTCGACATGCGCTCGGTGTTGTCGTTGAAGAATTGCACCAGCGCATCACGCTGCACTTCCAGCGTGGCGTTGACGCCCTGCTCCTGCGGTCGCGCGTAGAGACGCAGCGCCAGGGCCAGTACCTGGGCAAAGCGCGACTGCAGGGCCTTGGCCGTGTCGTCCGCGACGTTTCCGGGCAGGGCCTGCGCGAGTTCGATCACTGCGCCGGCGAAACGGACGGCGGGAATGTAGGAGGGCAGTTCGCCATGGGCGACGCGGATCCGCTTGCCGGCCTTCTCGACATCGCCAATATAGAGCGCCGCGACGGGGGCCGATTCATAAAATGCCTTGACCAGGTCGCTGACGTCCCTGATCGCGTTGCCGTCGCCGTCACGGGTGCGGGCGAGCTTGAAGATTTCCTCGATGCCGTTGAGCAGAAATCGCGCACGGCGACGCGCCATGGTTTCGACCAGCTCGACCGCGGACGAAGCAACGGTACTGAAGATCAGATACACGACCGACAGGCCGATCAGTATGTCGATAAGCTGGATCATCATGAGGTCGGTTCCTGGGACGTATCCGGCGGCGCGTCCGCGCGACCGATCCAAAGTTCGAAGTGATAGGGACGGGCAGTGCCGCGAAACCGTGTGAAATCCGACGGCTCGCCCGGAAGAGTCAGTGCGGCAGCCTGGGCACCCTCGCCTCGGCAGCCGGGCAGGGCCTGGCGCAGATCCGAAAGAAGGTCGCCGGCGGCGTCGCTTTCCTGTGCCTGGACGAAGCGCAGCTGCGTCGTCGTCGGCGAGCGTTTTCCGACGACTTCGACATCCGGAACGATGTAGCCGCGCTGCCGCAGCGCGGCTTGCAGGCAGCGAATGGACGCGTCCGGCGTGGCGGGAATCTGGATGTACACGCGCATCCGGCGTTCGGCGACGCCGGGGCGCCGCGTGGCGACCGCGCCGGGATCTGTTGCCTCGACGGCGGGTGCTGAAGCTGCACCGGCCGAGGCGCCGCCATTGCGCCTGCCCGAAGCAGGCCATGCCAGTGGGCCGACGAAGCGCTTCTCCGCGCTGGCGAGGTGGTCCAGGCCGGTCTTTTTCCAGTCGATACCCCACGGCGGGGCTGGTGAGCCGGCCGTGCTGACTGCGATGGGACTGCCGCTGCATTCGTCGCGCGCGTCCGTCAGTTGGGTCACCAGCGGCAGGCGGTCGCGGCGTGCCATGCGCCGTGCGATCGCGGACGAGGGTTTCTGCAGGCGATCGAGCAGGGATGCGGTCTGTGACGCGCAGGCGCAGGCCAGCGGCAGGGGCGCCGCGGGGGTCATGGCGGACGCGTCGGCCCCTAACGTCGCAACGATCACGCCCGTGGCAAAGCGCCCATAGCTGCCGCCGTCGACGAAATCCAGTTCGCGTTCTATCTCGCCACACAGCGCGTCAAGGCGGGCAGCGCCCGCCGATTGCAGCTGCAGCCAGGATTCCCGCAGCCGGGCGTGCAGCTCGATGGCCTGGCTGCGGTCGCGCTCATTGGCGGCAATCAGGGCGGCCTGCTCCCGCTCGGCCTCCTGGCGGCTCTGCGAAAGCCGATCCTGGTACTGGGAATACAAGGACGTCGCCATGGGCAGGGCGACGCCCATCGCGACAGCCATCCGGCTCTTCCCGCTCATCGTACGTCGGCGTGAATCCATGGCTCTGCCTTTTGCCGGATCGAAATACGGGGGCGCACAGCCGGTCGCAGGCCGCGACGGTGCAGCGCGGGCAGCGCGGGACGTTGCGGAGGCATGGCGCAACCTGACGCCACCGTCGACAAATGCCCGAATGTTTGATGGGCGTCAATATTCTTCTTTGCACAAGGCGCAAGATGCGCACAGGGCGATGACGCCAGCGCACTTTTCCAGCGATCAACGCGAGTTCCGGCAGCCGTCCTGCGGTGCCGTGCCACGGCGCGGCCAGCATCCCGCATCGGCACTGCCGCCCGCGTTGCGGAGGTGGTGTCATGCCGCTGCATTCCCGTCACGCGTTTGCCGACCGAGCGGAAGCCGCGCGCCTGCTGGCCAGCGCCCTTGGAGCTTTTCAGGGGCGCCATCCGCTCGTGCTGGCCATTCCGCGCGGCGGCGTGCCGATCGGCCGCATCGTTGCCGACCACCTCGGTGGTGACCTTGACGTCGTGCTGGTGCGCAAGCTCGGGGCGCCGCACAACCCGGAGTTTGCGATCGGCGCGGTGGACGAGCACGGCGGCGTGCAGTTGAACGAGGACACGGGCGTGGCGCTGGCGAGTCCGGAGTACCTGGCGCGCGAGATCGAGCAGCAGATGACGGTGATCCGCGCGCGCCGCCGCGAATATCGGCCGGGTGTGCCGCCGCTGTCATTGGCGGGGCGTTGCGTCATCGTCGTTGACGATGGATTGGCGACCGGCGCCACCATGGCCGCAGCGCTTCGCATGGCGCGCAAGCAGAAACCCTCGCGCCTGGTCTGCGCCGTGCCGGTGGCGGCTCCGGACAGCCTTGCGGCCATCGCGCGGCTGGCGGACGAGGTGGTGTGCCTGCGGTCGCCGGATGAGTTCTACGCGGTCGGGCAGTTTTACGACGATTTCTCGGCGGTCGACGATGCGACGGTGATGGGCATCCTGGCTCAGTCCGCCGTGACGTCGGATGACCCGGATCACGACAATGTCTCGCGCAGCATCGCGGTCGAGGTGGATGGCGTCACGCTGCAGGGCGACCTGGACATCCCGGCGCACGCGATCGGCCTGGTGATTTTCGCCCACGGCAGCGGCAGCGGCCGGCACAGTCCGCGCAACCGTTTCGTGTCGGCCCTGCTTAACCGCGAAGGGCTGGCGACCTTGCTGCTGGACCTGCTGACCGAGGCTGAAGACAAACGGCGTTCCGCCCGTTTTGATATTGCAACGCTGGGGCGGCGTCTGGGTGCGGCAATGACCTGGGCCGGCCATGACGGGGAAGTGGCGCATCTTCCGATCGGCCTGTTTGGCGCCAGTACCGGGGCGGCCGCAGCGCTGGTGCTGGCCGCGGAGCGCCCCGGCCGCGTCGCCGCCGTGGTGTCGCGTGGCGGCCGCGTGGACCTTGCCGGCAGCCTTGCCCTGGCGCGCGTGGTGGCACCTACATTGCTCATTGCCGGTAGTGCCGACACCGAGGTGCTGGCGCTCAACCGCGCCGCATTGACCTACCTCGCGGGCCCGCAGGACCTGACGATCGTCCCCGGTGCCGGCCATCTGTTCGAAGAGCCCGGCGCCCTGGACCGGGTTGCCCACCTCGCCGCTGCCTGGTTCGGCCGATGGCTGGCGGAGACATCCGTCGATGATGACGTCACGCCACGCCGCGTGCGGCGATCGCCGGGCCGGCTGTCGGTCCGGCACTGACGCCGGCCGGCGCGCCTGTGGGAAGAACGCAGCCGGGCGACGCAGGCGCAGGCGCGAAAGGGAGGCGTACACTCACCCGACGCGCGGCAGCGCCGCCGGGCCCCGCCTGTGTCCGGCAGCGCCGTTACTACCCGGACAGACCTGCACACACGGGACGGAGGCGCCGGTATGCGGCCGACAGCGGCTCACACTTCCTCGCGCCAGTGGCTGGCCGAAGGGCCCGCGGCGGTCCGTGCCATGCCGTCCGGCCAGCAGGTGCTGGCGCTGTGCGAAGCGTTGGGTCTGGAGCGTAGGCGTGTACGGCGCCGGCAGTATGTGTTCCGCAGCGGACAGCCGCTCCATGCCCTGTTCCTGGTTCACTGCGGCCTGTTCAAGACCGTCGTCGTGAACGAAGACGGGTGCGAGTCCATCACGGGTTTTGCCGAGCGCGGCGACTTGCTGGGGGCGGACGGTCTTTCCGGCGCCAGCTACGGCTGCGACGCGCAGGCGCTGGACATGTCGTATCTCTGGGAGTTGCCGGCTGACCGTTTCGATACCGTCGAGGCGCAGTTGCCGGGGTTCTGGCAGCGGATGGCGGTGCTGATGGCTGGGCAGATTCAGCACGACAACCGCTGGCGGCTGCAGCTGGGCCATTACAACGCCGAGCAGCGCGTCGCCGCATTCCTGCTGGAACTGTCCGAGTGCCAGCGAGCCCAGGGCTGCAGCGCCGATACCCTGCTGTTGCGCATGACGCGCGCGGATATCGGGAACTATCTGGCACTGCAGCTGGAAACGGTGACGCGTGTGCTGTCCCGTCTGCATGCGCTGGGCCTCATCCAGGTGGCGCGCCGGAATGTGCGGTTGGCGGAACCGGACGCGCTACGCATGCTGTTGCGCATCCCCCGCGCATGGCACTGACCATCAGCGGTGCGATGCCACGTCATCGGGGACGGCAACGCCGAGTTCGGCGGCCAGGGCCACGGCCGCACGTCGGCGGGCCGATGACTCGGCGTGTGCCTGGAGCATCACCGGAAGCGCGTGGGCAAGATGGCGGCTGGCGCTCGCCGGATCGGTGGTGGCCAGGTGTTCGGCCAGCAGGACCTCGACATCGGCGACGAGCGGATGGGCTGAACCGTACGCACTCGTCAGCCGGTCCCGCGCGGTTTCGTAGGACGACTGCAGGGTGCGAGGCTCGTGCCCGAGCGATTTCGCCAGGCTGGCGCGGAGGAGGGCGACGTCGGCGAGAACGCGAGCCTGATCAAGCCGCGCACCGTGGTCGACCAGGCGCTCGGCAGCGTCCAGCTCGGCAGCTGCTTCCGCGTGCCGTCCCTGGTGCAGCAGCATCTGCGCCAGGGCAGCGTGACACTGGCTTGCACGCAGCGATCCGGCGACAAAGCTGGCCAGGATGACCGTACAGCCCCGTTGCAGCAGGTGCGCGCCTTCGGGATCCGGTCCCAGGCTGAGCAGGTGGTGCCCGAGGGCATAGCGGTTGATCGCCAGCGCCACCCCTTCGGGCAGCGATCGCTCGGCACTGGCCAGTGCGTCTCGCAGATGCCGCGTTGCCTTGGCGACATCGCCGCGATCGGCGTGTGCTCCCGCCACGTTGATGGAGTCGGCAGCCCAATGCGGTCCGCCCGTGCCGTTCTCCAGGGTCAGGAGGGCTTTGAGTGCCGCGTCATACAGGCCGGCCGATTCGGCCCAGCGACCCTGGTAATGCTTCACCATGGCCAGGTGGTACTGGGCGGAATGCCGGTGGTACGCCGCATCGCCCGAAAGCGGGCGGTCACCAGACAGCAGTGACGCGAAGAATTGCCCGGCCGGCTGCAGGTCACCGCGCATGGCGTAGGCGCTGTGCAGCTGGATGCGCTCATCCAGCGTATTCGGCGCGTCGGCGCCGAAGATGGCTTCCATGCGATCCACAATGTCGTGCAGTTGCTTTTGCGCCGCGTCGACGTACGACAGCGACATCGACAGGTGCGCGCGGTTGCGCAGGGCATCGAGATGCTCGGTGCCTTCCAGTCCGGAAAGGGCGCGGCTGAGCGCGACGGCCTGCTCGGTGTACCGACTGGCCTCGGCATAGCGACCAAGGGTGACGAGCAGCAGGTTGAGCGTGTTGAGCGCGCGGACGTGGTCCTGAGGTTGGCCCCCTTCGTCCACCAGTGCGGCGGCCTCGTTGGCCAGCGCGCGGGTGCGGGCAAATTCCCCGTCGAAGTGGAGCACATAGGCCAGCTGTGCCAGCGATTGGGCCAACAGCAGGCGGGATTCGGGGCCTCCTTCGCGGCGCAGGGCGACGGCTTTCTCCAGAGCGCCGCGGGCATCTGCGAAACGCCCGGCCTGGACATAGGCGGCGCCGAGGCTGTGCAGGAGTCCCGACATGACGACCGGCCGTGTCGCCGCGTGCCGCTCGGCCCGCGCCGGGGCTTCCGCGAGCACGTCCTTGGCTGGGCCGGTCGTCTGGCGGGCCGCTTCGCTGAACAGTTCGACGAAGAAACGGCTGGTTTCGTAGCTCGACCGGGCCTCGCGCCAGGCGAAGTCGCGTTCGAGGGCGACGCGGTGCGCTGACACGGCGGCGATGACCGCGAGCAGTGCAGCGACACCGACACCGGCGCCCAGCGGCAGCCAGTGGCGGGCGACGAAATATTCCAGCCGCCGGCGCAGTGACCAGGGCCGGGCCTGGACCGGATGTCCCTTGAGCGCGCGACGAAGATCCGCCGCAAACTCGGTGACGGAGGCGTAACGCGCGTCAGCGCGGGGTGCCGTCGCCTTGTCTGCCACGGCCGCCAGGTTCCGTTCGAGAAGTCGTGGCAATCGCTGCGTGGGTGGCCCCGCGTCGACGGCCGGCAGGTGGGTTAGCTTCTGCAGCAGCCGGCCGAGCTGGAAGATGTCGGTCGCGGTTGTCGCCAGCTCGCCGCGAATCTGCTCAGGGCTGGCGTAGCTGGGCGTGAATGCGACGGGTGAGTTTGCTTCCACCTGGTCCAGCCGAGCGGCGATGCCGAAATCAAGGATGCGCGGCATGGCATTGGCATCGACCAGGATATTGGCCGGCTTGATGTCCCGGTGCACGATCAGCCGGCTGTGGGCGTACTGCACGGCATCGCAGATGATCAGCAACATCTCCAGCCGCGCGCGCCAGGCTGCCTGAGTGGATTGCGCCCAGGCGTCCAGCGGCTGGCCTTCGATGTATTCGATTGCCAGCCACACATCCCCGCTGGGCAAGGCACCGGCGTCAAACAGTCGTGCGATCGCGTGATGACTGAGCAGGGCCAGGTGGTCGCGCTCGCCCAGCACGTTCGCCGCGGCGCTGGCGCCAATGACCTTGAGGGCGACGGTCTGCTGGTAGATGCCGTCACAGCGCTCGGCACGATAGACCACGCTCGATCCGCCGCAACCGATCTCGTCCACGACCCGGTATTTGTCGACCACGGTTCCCGGTTCAAGCCGATGCCGGTGCCGCGCCTCGCTCATCAGCGAGGCGAAGAGCGGTCCGGCCAGCGCGCCGCCCGGCACCAGGAACGAGATATCAGTGGGCATACCCGGCTTTTACGGTAGCGCAGCTGGCGAGGTCCAGGCCGGTTTGTGCCGGCGGTCGAAATTTGCCGGTGTCCGCTCAGCGGCCCCTGGCGGCGGAGGGGTCGAGTTTGTACCCGACGCCGTAGACCGACTCGAGCGGATCGTCGCCACCGCTCACGTCGCTGATCTTGCGACGCAGGTTCTTGATATGGCTGTCAATGGTGCGGTCGCTGACGGCCCGGTCATCCACGTAGATGGCATCCAGGAGTTGCGCCCGCGACAGCACGCGCCCGGGGTGCTGGCCCAGGGCGCGCAGCAGACGGAACTCGACCGGCGTCAGGTCCAGCATCACCCCGCGCCAATGCGCCTCGAAACGCGATTCGTCCAGACTCAGCACGCTGTCGGGCTTGGCGTCGCGCCATTCCAGCACGCGCCGGAGCAGGGCGCGGACGCGTGCGACCACCTCGCGCGGCAGAAAGGGTTTGCAGATGTAGTCGTCGGCACCCATCTCCAGGCCGAGCAGGCGGTCAATCTCCTCGACCCGGGCGGTGATCATGATCAGGGGCACGCTGGAGAACGCGCGAATCTCGCGGCACACCGTGAAGCCGTCGCGGTCGGGAAGGTTGAGATCCAGCAGCACCAGGGCTGGCGAATTGCGGCGTACCCAGTCCGCAGCACCGCCGCCTTCGGCCAGCACGCTCACGTCGTAGCTCTCGGCCGCGAGCGTTTCGGCCAGCAGGGCCGCGAGGCTGGGTTCGTCTTCGATGATCAGCACGCGACGCGTCGGTTCGCGCGTTGGTGGGGCGGCCGTTGCTTTCACGCAGTGATCTCCCTGTGGTGCGGTGGCGCTGCCTGCTTTTGCGTCCGGACGCGGACCGAGTCAAGAGCCGGCAGGAATCTGCACATTTGTCGGTGCACCGGCTGCGAAGGGCGCCGGTGGGGGGCGGAATGTACGCGATCCGGCGGAAGTGACCTTCCTTAATTTCTCCACGATTGTCATCCACCATCCCCAATGACACGATGCTGGGCGGCCAATCGCCGCCAGACTGGAATTCAATGCCGGATCGTTCGCCACTGCCAAGCTTGTCGCCCGGCCGGGGTCCGACCCGGAATGTTACCGGTTGGCAGCGGCAATTCTGGCGTTCGCTGGTGCGGGCCTTGCCCTGGTTGCTGGCGGTCGGCCTGGCCTGTGCGACGGTCGGCGTCAGCGCCGACGGCACCGATGATCGCCGCCTGCGCGCCGGCGCCCGCCTGTTCCGATCCCTGATGGCCGCCGATGTCAGCCTTGAACGCAAGGCGGCCGAGGGCCGCCTGACCGTGCTGGTATACCTGGCCGACATGCAGCGCAAGGCCGAAGTGGAGGCCGTGCTCAGCAATTCCGGCGCACCGGACGCCGCGCGGATCCGCGACATGCCCGTGGAAATGGTCGTCAGCAGCGACCTGCCGACCGGCACGGCAACGCCGCCTGCCGCCGTATTCCTGGCGACGCGCCTGAAATCGGCGGATGTGCAGGCCCTGGTGGACTGGAGCATCGCCCATCACGTCATCGTCTACTCGCCCTTCGAAGGGGATGTGGAGCGCGGTATTCCAGCCGGCCTTGCCGTCGAGGCCAAGGTGCAGCCCTTCCTCAACCTCACGACACTGGAGGCCGCCGGCATCGAGCTGAAACCCTTCTTTGTGCAGGTGGCGAAGGTGCATCGATGAGCGCGCGGACGAACGGAATGCCTCGCCGCATCCCGGTCGTCATCGGGGTGGCCTTCCTGCTGCTGGCGGTCATCCTGGAAGGGGCACTGGTCGCCTACTGGAACCTGCTGCTGCAACCGCGACTGCACCTGGCGGCGACCGAGCAGGCGCAGGTGCTGGCCCAATCCCAGTCCGGGCTTCTGGCCGATGCACTCGCGCGAGGCGACGCGGCCGACCGGCAGCGTCGCGTGGCTGAGGCCCTGGACCAACTGTTCCTCCTGCGCGACGGCCAGACCGGCGAAGCCTTCTTTGCGGGGATCGGACTGGAGCTGGACTACGACGTCATCGACGCCGCCAGGGGCAGCCTCGACCGCAGCCTGGAACGTCCGCCAGAAGACGCCTTTCGCGCGGATATCGCCTTGTATCACCCCAGTTCCGCGGAGCTGCTGGGCGTGGCGCATTTCGCGGTAAGTCCGGCGTTGTTCCGCTCGTTCACCACCGACGTGCGCCGGCAGCTGTATGCCCAGGGAGCGTTCGTGGCCGTGCTGCTGGCCGTGCTCGGGGCGGTGCTTTCCTGGGTCACGGCAATGCTCGAGCGCCAGCGCGAGCGCAGCCGCCAGGCGGAGCAGGCGCTGGCCGAGCACGAGCAGAAGTTCCGCCGCCTGCTGGACCAGCTCGACACCTACTTTGTATATGGCCGCGATGGCACGGGCCGCCTCACGTCCGTCAGTGATTCCGTGCGGAGGGTGCTCGGTTTTGATCCGCAAACCTTTGCCGCCCGGGAAGAGTCACTCCTCACCGATGCCGCGGTGAACCGGCAGGCGCGCGAACGCATGGCTGCCGGTCCCGCCCGCGGTGCGCGCAGCCTGGAAATCGAAGTGCGCGACGCGGATGACGAGGTGCACCGGATCGAGCTATCAGAAGTGCCCTTGCACGATGCGGATGGGAATGTCGTCGGCACCGACGGTATTGCCCGGGACGTGACCGCGCAGCGTCGCTTCGAGCGCGAGCTGGAAGACGCCAAGGAACAGGCCGAGTCGGCCAACCGGGCCAAGAGCCAGTTCCTGGCCAATATGAGTCACGAGATACGCACGCCGATGAACGCCGTGATCGGCATGGCGACGCTGCTCGGAAAGACCATCCTCGATCCGCGCCAGCGCGGCCTGCTCGGCCAGCTGCAGTCGTCCGCGCGCCTGCTGTTGGGAATCATCGACGACGTGCTGGATTTGTCCCGCATCGAAGCCGGCAGGCTCGACCTGACGAGTGATGCGTTCAACCTGGACCAGATCGTCACCGACCTGTCGGCCCTGGTCGGCGAGCGCGCGCGGGACAAGCACCTGGAAGTGCTGTTCTCCATCGCGCCGGAAGTACCCCGCAGCCTGATCGGCGATTCCCTTCGCCTGCAGCAGGTGCTCATCAACCTGGTCACCAACGCTATCAAGTTCACCCCGCGCGGCGAAGTGATCGTGGACATCGGCTGCGCGCCGAGCCAGGAACGGGCCCGGGCGCTGCTGCGCTGCTCGGTGCACGACAGCGGACCGGGAATCGCCCGCGAAGACCTGGGCCGGCTGTTCCAGCCGTTCTCGCAGCTGGATGCCTCGGACACGCGAAAGCATGGCGGAGCGGGGCTGGGACTGGCCATCTGCAAACGTCTGGTCGAGGCGATGGGTGGCCAGATGGGCTGTGACAGCGAGCGGGGGCGCGGCAGCACCTTCTGGTTTGAAGTGCCGCTGGAAGTGGCGGATGCGAAGGCACCAGCCATTGCCCACAGCGACGCGCCGGTCGGTCTGCGTGCCCTGGTGGTGGACGACAATGCGACCACGCGGGAAGTCTTCGGCACCATGCTCGAGGCGTTGCGCTTCGATGTCTCGCTGGCCGAATCGGCCGAGACCGCCCTCGCGCGGATGAGCAGTGCCGATCCGCCCTTCGACCTCCTGCTGCTGGACTGGAAACTGCCCGGAATGGATGGCCTGGCCGCCGTCGCGGAAATCAACCGTCGCGGCTTGCCGCGGCCGGGCGTGGTGATGGCCACTGCGTACGGCGATACCACGTTGATGCAGGCGGCGGAGCGCGCCGGCGTGGATGTTTTCCTGCACAAACCCATCAGCCCCTCCACGCTGCACGACGCCGCGCTCCAGGCGCTGGGCACCGCCGGTGGCTTGCGCATGAGTGCCTCCGGCGAGGCGCCGGGCGCGACGTATCGTTTTCCACAGGGCGGCCGCGTGCTGCTCGTGGAAGACAACCCGATCAATCGCCAGGTCGCGCAGGAGCTGCTGCGCGATGCAGGACTCGCCGTCGACTGCGCCGGCAACGGCCTGGAGGCCTTGCAACGGCTTGAGCTTTCCCCGTATGACGTCGTGTTGATGGACGTGCAGATGCCCGAGATGGACGGCATGGAAACCACACGACGACTCAAGCGCGACGCGCGGCTTGCCACGATTCCCGTCATTGCGCTGACGGCCCACGCGCTGGCCAGCGACCGTAAGCGATTCCTCGACGCCGGCATGGATGACTATCTCTCCAAGCCAATCGAAGAGTCGCGTCTCCTGCGCACGCTGGCGCGCTGGTTGCCGCACGAGATGTCAGTCGCCTCCGCGGCACGCCCGGCAGACGATGCGGCACCGCTGACGGCCGTGGCCGGCGTCGACCTGGCGGCGGCGCTGGACAGGGTCAATGGCAAGCGCGACCTGCTCTGGCGGCTGCTGGCAGATTTTCGTGCGCGCCACGCCGACACCGCCGACAAGATCGGCCAGGCGCTGGCCCAGGGGCATCTCACCGTCGCACAGGACCTGGCGCACACGGTAAAGGGCGCCGCGGCCACCCTGTGTGCGCAGCGGGTGGCGTCGGCGGCGGCCAGCGTGGAAGCGGCGCTGCGTCACGCCACCCCCAGTGAATCCTCGCTGCGCGAACTGGGCAGCGCGCTGGCCGAGCTGGCTGCTGCCACCTTGCCGGGACCGGAGCAGGCCGCACCGATATCCACCGGCGATATGGCGACGACCGCGCTGCTCTGGCAGCAGCTCGCCGGCGAGCTGGAGGGCAGCAGCCTGGAGGCGGGCACCACGCTCGCGCGGCTGCTGCAGCACCTCGATGCGGCCGAGCGCGTGCAGCTGGCGCCGCTGCAGTCTGCCATCGATCAACTCGATTACGCCGCCGCGCTGCGCGCGTGGAAATCCGTGGCGCCCGCCGGAGTCGGGTCGTGAATCCGGGCAGCGTTCCGCGAGTCCTCATCGTCGACGACGAACCGGCGAATGTGCGGGTGCTGGCGGAAGCGCTGCAGGGGGCTTACGACCTGCGTTTTGCGACCGACGGCGAGCGTGCTCTTGGTCTTGCCATGGCGTTGCCGGCCGACCTGATCCTGCTTGATGTCGTGATGCCGGGGCTGGATGGCTTTGAGCTGCTGCGCCGGCTCAAGGCGCAGCCGGCCACGCGCGATGTGCCCGTCATCTTCGTCACCGCGCTCAGCGAAGTCGGCGAGGAGGAGCGCGGTTTTGCCGCTGGCGCGGTCGACTACATTACCAAGCCGATCAGCCCGCCCATCGTGCGGGCGCGGGTGCGCACGCACCTGGAGCTCAAGCGGCAGCGCGATCTGCTGGAACAACGCGCGCTGATCGACGGGCTGACGGGCATCGCCAACCGTCGCCGGTTCGACGAGGAGTGGGCGCGGCGCGCCGCCGCGGCCTTCGAACAGCGCCTGCCAGTGGGCGTGCTCCTGGTCGATATCGATCACTTCAAGCAATACAACGACCACTACGGCCATGGACCGGGCGACGACTGCCTGCGCCGGGTGGCGACGGCCCTGCAGGAATCCTGTCAGCGCGCGGGCGACCTGGCCGCCCGCTACGGCGGCGAGGAATTTGTCATCGTCCGTGCAGCCGGCAGCACCGGTGAGATGGATAGCCATGCCAGCCAGCTGCTGCAGGCCGTGCGGCGGCTTGACCTGCCGCACGTGAAATCCAGCACCGGACCGCGGGTCAGCATCAGCATTGGCGCGGTCGAGCGCGTCCCTGACCTGGGCGATGGCCGCG
Source organism: Tahibacter amnicola (assembly GCF_025398735.1). Taxonomy (NCBI): domain Bacteria; kingdom Pseudomonadati; phylum Pseudomonadota; class Gammaproteobacteria; order Lysobacterales; family Rhodanobacteraceae; genus Tahibacter; species Tahibacter amnicola. The sequence continues at coordinate 4,179,051 of NZ_CP104694.1, read as the reverse complement.
ACCTCTTGGAAAACGCCGATCGATTGCTGTATGAAGCCAAGCGCAGGGGGCGCAATCGGTGCGTCCTGGCGGGGGCCGACATCACGGCAACCCGGGTACTGCAGGGGGAGGAGACACCATGATCCGGCGCTGCATACTCTGCAGTGGTGTGGTCGTGGCCGCGTCCGCGTTGGCGCAGAGCCCGACTGGCACCGAGGAAACCACTGACGAGGCCGAGCGCGAGGCCCTGCTGCAGCTGTTGGCCGAAGAAACCGAAGTGGCCACCCGCACGCGCGAGAATGCGGACTTCGTGCCCGGCATTGTGAGCGTGTTGACCGCGGATCAGGCCCGGGCCCTCGGCGCGCGTTCCGTCCTGGATGCGATAGCCCTGCTGCCGGGCATCGAGGTCAATCGCGATCCGAACGGTTATGCCACGCTGCGTGTGCGTGGCATTGACGCCTTTTTCAATTCGGGCAATGTGAAAGTCCTGGTCGACGGGATGGACACCTCCTATACCGTCGCCGCGCAGAATTCCTCCGCCATGCTGATGCCGCTGGCGCTGGTCAACCGGATCGAAGTGATTCGTGGGCCCGGCTCGGTTGTCTTTGGCGATTTCGCGCTGAACGGCCTGGTCAACATCGTCACGCACCAGGACCGGAACGGCGCCTTTGCCGGATTCGGGGCCGGTGGCGAACGCCTGGGCGGCGCGACGCTGTCTGCCAAAGGCGCGTGGGAATGGCAATTGAATGTCGGTCGCGAAACGAGCGATCGCTACGATGTTCCGGCGAGCACGCCGGCCGACGAAGACCGGACCTACGCCGACGTTCGCGTGGTGCACGGCGGCCTCACCATCAAGGCGGCCAGCATTGCGCGCAATCACCAGCGCCTTGTACCGGGCCAGGGCGCCAATCCGGCGACGGTGCGCGATGTGGACGAACACATCAAGGCGTTCGACGCGCGCTACGACTGGCGCTTCGGCAACGACAACCGCGTTGGCGTCTGGACGCGATACTCCGACGCGCACTACGCCGCCGCGCCTGCCGGATTCATCGGCGACCGCCGGCAGGTCGGCTCCGACGTGAATTGGCAGTGGGGGCGCCATCGCTTCCTCGCCGAAGTCGCTGCCGGCACCCTGGATATCGACCGGGCGAACCTGCCACCGGCACCGCCGCCGCCGCCGAATGCACCGCCGATGCCGACCAACCGGCCAGCCCGTGTGAGCGACAGCCTGACCTCGCACTCGGTACTGGTACAGGACCAATTCGACGCCAACGAGCGCCTCAGCCTGACCGCGGGCCTGCGCTACGACGTGTTCTCCAACGTGACATCGCGCGTGACGCCGCGGTTGGCGGCGGTCTGGCGGGCCGGCAGCAACGACACGCTCAAGGCGCAATACGGTGAGGGCTTCCGCACGCCGGTCGGCGTGGAGCTCTATGACTCGGGCCAGCGCAACACCCGGCTGGACTTCGAAACCGTCCACACCAGCGAGCTGGCGTGGATTCACCGCAGCCACGACAGCGTTTACCGCGCCACGCTCTACCACCAGGTGGTGGACGATGTGCTCGGCCCGGCCGGGCCGCCCGGTGCCGGCTTCCGCAATGCCGGCCAGGTGCGTTCCCGCGGCGTCGAGCTGGAGGCCAATGTCCGCCTGACCGACCACCTGCGGCTCAACGGCAACGTCTCCAAGATCTACACGCGTCGGCAAGTGCCTTCGCCGGCAAACATCAATCCGACGCCGGGACGCGCATTCGGTACGCCCGAGATCCTGGCCAACCTGGGCTTGATTGCGCAGCCGAATGACCAATGGACACTGGGCGCGAACTGGCACCGGGTCGGCGCGCGCAGCCTTTCGCCGGCGTCGAGCGCGCGCGGCTACAGCGCGCTGAACCTGTCTGCCGAACATGCTTTTTCGCGGGTGCCGGGCTTGAGCCTGCGCCTGGCCGTGCGCAATGCGACAGACGCCGACATCACGTATGTCGTCAATCGGGCGCCGCCACAAACACCGCTGGTGCTCGACTACGGATACCGCATCTGGTCTGTCGAACTGGCCTGGCGGCGCTAGCGCTGTACGCCGCCGGCGCTACATACGCCGGCGGCTGACTGTCACGCTGCCGAATCGGCAGGTGCAGCTGTTTTCCCGTGCAGCACCCGATACAGCGCCGGCAGCACCAGCAGGGTGAGCAGGGTGGAGGACACGATGCCGCCGATCACCACCGTGGCGAGCGGACGCTGAACCTCCGAGCCCGCGCCGACATTGAGTGCCATCGGCAGGAAGCCGAGCGAGGCCACCAGAGCGGTCATCAGGACAGGACGCAGACGGCCGAGTGCGCCGTCGACGACCGCCGCATCGAGTGAAACGCCCTGGTCCCTCAACGCGCGGATCGAGGCGATCATCACCAATCCGTTGAGCACGGCCACACCCGACAGTGCGATGAAGCCAATACCGGCGGAGATGGACAGCGGGATATCGCGCAGCACCAGGGCTACCACGCCACCGGTCAGGGCCAGCGGCACGCTGGAGGCGACAATGACCGTGTCTTTGGCGGAACCGAACGCCCAGAACAACAGCGCGACGATGATCGCGAGCGTCACCGGAACGACCACCGACAGCCGCTGGCTGGCAGAGATCAACTGCTGGAACGTGCCGCCATAGTCGACCCAGTAGCCCGGCGGTACCTCGACTTCGGCGTCGATCTGTTGCCGCAGCTGGGCGACGAATCCCCCCAGGTCGCGTCCACGCACATTCGCTGTGACGACCACGCGGCGCTTGCCGCTTTCGCGATTGATCTGGTTGGGGCCCTGGGTGGTTTCAATCGTCGCGACCTCCCGCAGCGGTACTGTCTGCGGTGCGCCCGACATCCACGCCGCGGCGCGACTGGATTCGTCGAGATTCTCACTGCCGCCCAGGGGAATGGGCATGTCCGCCAGCGCGGCGGGGCTCTGGCGCAGCTGTTCGGGCAGCCGCACGACGATGTCGAACCGGCGGTCGCCCTCGAAGTACTGTCCCGCCACTTCTCCGCCGATCGCCGTGGCGACGGTGTCCTGGACCGCACTGGGATTCAGGCCGTAGCGCGACAGCGCCTGCCGGTCAGGTGTCACCGTCAGCATTGGCAGGCCGGTGGCCTGCTCCAGTGCCACGTCGGCAGCGCCCGGGACTGTCCGGGCCACGGCTTCGATGCGGCGACCCACGGCCACCAGGGTGTCGACGTCGTCACCGTAGAGCTTGATGGCAACGTCGGCGCGCACGCCCGAGATCAGTTCGTTCATGCGCATCTGGATCGGCTGGGTGAATTCGTAGTTATTGCCTGGCAGTTGCTTCACCGAGGTTTCGATTTCGGCAACCAGGGTTGCCTTCGGCTTGCGCGGATCGGGCCACTGCTCACGTGGCTTGAGCATGATGAATGTGTCGGCGACCGAAGGCGGCATCGGATCCGTGGCGACTTCCGCGGTGCCCAGCTTGCCGAAAACGCGCTCCACTTCCGGGAACTGCTTGATACGGCGTTCAAGCGTCGCCTGCATGGTGATGGCCTGGTCAAGGCTGGTGCCGGGAATGCGCATGGCATGCAGCGCCACGTCGCCTTCGTCGAGGCTGGGAATGAACTCGGAACCCAGTCGCGTGGTGAGCGCACCGCACACGGCAACGAGAGCCAGCGCGGCCGCAATGACGCCGCCGCGCCGCCGGACCGACCAGGCCAGCGTCGGTGCGTAGTGGCGGCGCACCCATTGCACGACACGCGTTTCCTGTTCGTGGATGCGTCCGCGCAGGAACAGCGCCACGGCGGCCGGCACGAAGGTCAGGGACAGCACCATCGCACCGGTCAGTGCCAGTACCACGGTGACGGCCATGGGCTGGAACATCTTTCCCTCGACGCCGGTGAGGGCAAAGATCGGGACGTAGACGGCTGTAATGATCCCCAGGCCGAACAGGCTGGGCCGGATGACTTCGGCGGTCGCCGTCGCCGCGACGTCCAGGTGCTCCTCTTCGCGTAGCAGTCGACCGAGCTTGTGCTGCCGTTCGCCGAACCGGCGCAGGCAGTTTTCGATGATGATCACCGCGCCGTCGACGATCAGGCCGAAATCGAGCGCACCCAGGCTCATCAGATTGCCTGACACGCCGCCGCGTACCATTCCGGTCATGGTGAACAGCATCGCCAGAGGAATGACGGCCGCCGTGATCAGGGCCGCCCGGAAGTTGCCCAGCAGCACGAAAAGCACCGCGATCACCAGCAACGCGCCTTCGATGAGATTCTTCGCGACGGTTCCGATCGTGCGGTCGACGAGGGTGGTCCGGTCGTAGACGGGATTGGCCGAGACGCCGGGCGGAAGGCTCTTGCTGGCATCCGCCAGTCGCGCCGCCGTGGCCTGGGCGACCTCGCGGCTGTTGGCACCGATCAGCATGAAAACGGTACCCAGCACGACTTCGCGTCCGTCCAGCGTCGCCGCACCCGTTCGCAGTTCCGCGCCTTCACCAACTTCGGCCACGTCGCGCACCCGGATCGGCACGCCGTCGCGTCGATCCAGGATGATGTCCCGGATGGCGTCCAGATCGGGCACCTGGCCGGGCGTGCGGACGAGAAACTGCTGGCCGTTCCGCTCGATGTAGCCCGCGCCGATATTGCGGTTGTTGGCCGCCACGGCGTTGACCACGTCGTGAAGGGTGAATCCCAGTGCGACCAGGCGGGCCGGATCCGGCGTGATGTGGATCTGCCGCGCGAATCCACCGACGGTGTTGACCTCGGTGACGCCCGGGGTGCCGCGCAGCTGCGGCCGGATCACCCAGTCCTGCAAGGTGCGCAGATCCGTCGCGGTGTAGGGCGTGCCGTCCGGCTTGCGTGCGTCGGCGTGGGCATCGACGGTGTACATGAAGATCTCGCCCATGCCCGTGGCGATCGGCCCCATCTGCGGGTCCAGACCCGCGGGCAGTTTGGACTTCACCTGCTGCAATCGTTCGGCGACCTGCTGCCGCGCGAAATAGAGGTCCGTGCCGTCCTTGAACACGATCGTGACCTGCGACAGGCCATAGCGGGAGAGTGAACGCGTGTAGTCCAGCCGGGGCATGCCGGCCATGACGGTCTCGATCACGAAGGTCACCCGTTGCTCGGCCTCCAGCGGCGAATAACCTGGCGCCTCGGTGTTGACCTGGACCTGGACGTTGGTGATATCAGGGGTGGCGTCGATGGGCAGCCGGGTGAAGCTGAAGGAGCCGACGCCCACCAGCGCGAGTGTCAATGCCAGCATCAGCCAGCGCCGCGCGATGGCGAATCGAATGAGTTTTTCCAGCATCGCGGCGTCCTCAGTGATCGTGTGAAGCGCCGGACTTTTCGATGTCCGCCTTCACCAGATAACTTTGGGCGACCACTACCGCGTCGCCGGGGTTTATGCCCGAGAGCACCTCGACCTGCTGCGCGTCGCGCTTGCCCAGTTCCACCGGGCGCACCTCGTACGTGTCGCCCACCCGCACGAACACGACGTCCCAGTCGCGGAACGTCTGCAGCGCAGCCTGCGGTACCACGAGGCTGGCTGGCTGCTGTTCGACCGTGATGCGCGCCTTCACGGCCGAACCGGGGCGCCAGAGGCCATCGGCATTGGCGATCGTCGCGCGGGCCACGGTGCTCTGGCTGGCCGTGGCCGTTCCCGGCAACACGCGCTCCAGTGTGGTCCGGGTGACCTTTCCGTCGCTCAGGCGCGTCACCTCGACGGGAACACCCGCCTGGATGTGCTGTGCATCCGCACCGAACACGTGCAGGTCTACCCAGAGCGATGACAGGTCGGCCACCTCGAACAGCGGCGAGGATTCACTGGCGATGCTGCCCAGGGCCGCGTTGCGGGCGAGCACGACGCCGGCGATCGGCGAGTTCACCGAGTAGGCTGTCAGGCTCAGGTTGCTTTCGATCGACGCCAGCGGCTGACCGGCGCGGACCGTGTCTCCCACATTTGCGGTGAGTCGCAACACCGGCCCCGGAAAACGTGCCGTCACTTTGGCAACGCGGCCCTCGATCGGGGTCAGGAGACCTTGCACCTCGTGTTCGTCGTTGATCACGCCGGCGGCAGCCGGTGCAACGCGGATGCCGGCATCCTGCGCGATGGCGTCGGCGATCGTGGTGCGGCCTTCGTAGCTGGGATACGCCCAGCGCAGGGTGGCGTCACCCACTTTTGCAACAACTTCCACATCGAATGAATGCGGTTCGCCCACAACGCTTCCGGCCAGCAGGCTGCCGTCGGTCTGCGCGGCGAGCCGGTGGCTTTCCGCGACGCCGCCCAGCCGGGTCAGATTGACCGTGACGTCGCCGGCCGTTGGCGGCAGCGGCTTGCCGTTGCGATACAACCAGGACTGGAACTTGGGCGGCGTACCCTTTTCGGCGATGCCCAGCTCGACGGTGTAGCCATCCAGTTCCAGCAGACGACCACCGTGCTCGCCTTTGCGCACGGATTCGGCCTCCTCGTGGCCATGGTGCTCGTCGCCGTGTGCGTGCGAGTCCTGATCGGAAGAACCCGTGCAGGCGGCCAGGAAGAGGGCGCAGAGAACAGCAGGCGCCGGGATCAATGCACGCAGATTCATGGGGATTCACCGTGTGTCGTTGCGGGGCCCGCGACGAACGCCTGGCCGGTGAGACGCTGTATTTCGATCAGGGCGCGCAGCGCGTCGAAGGCGGTGTCGAGCTGCTGCTGACGCATCGCCGTGTGCTCGGATTGCAGTTGCGCCCATTCCATGTAACTGATGGCGCCTGCGGCGTACGCGCGTCCGGCTGCCGTTTCGGCACGCGCCAGGCGGGGCAGCACTTCCTCGCGCAGACGTCGGACCTCCTGTTGTGCCACGCGGTAGCGGCCATGGGCTTCGGTCAGCGTCGAGTACAGCGAGAGATCCTTCGCCTCGCGTTCGATCTCCAGCGCAGCCAGTTCCGACTCGGCGGCACGGATTTCCGCAGTTGCGCGGGGACGTGCCCCCAGTGGCAGAGACAGGCTGGCGACCAGGGCCGTGTCACGGCTGGCCTGCAGGCGCCGGGCGCCGACCTGCCACTCCAGGTCAGCGGTTCCCGCGGTTCGTGCCAGGTGCAGCCGTGCTTCGCGGATACGCCGCTCGTCGGCGAACTGAGCCAGTTCCGGCGTGTTTTCCAGCAACGCGGCCAACGTCGCCGCATCGTCCAGTTCTGGCAGGCGCAGCGGGTCCACCGCGGCGACGTCGAAGGCCGGCGCCTTCTCACCCCAGAGGGCGGCCAGATGCTGGCGTGCCGCGCGTTCCTGTTCGCCGGCACGATCGCGCGCCAGTTCGGCGCGCGCCAGCGCCGCCTCGGCAGTCAGCACGACCGACTCCGGTGACGCACCGGCCGCCAGCCGCCGGCGTGCGCCGGCAACCGCCCGCTGCCGCTGGTCGATGTCGAACGCGGCGATGTCGCGCTGGTGGCGCGCCGCATTCACCGCCAGGAAGCGTCGCGCCACCTCTGCAAGCAGATCCAGGCGGCGCGCTTCGCGTTCCAGTATCAGGGCGTCAATACGGCGCTGCGCCAGCGCGTGGCGTGCGTCCCGCTTGCCGCCACGTTCCAGCACCGAGGCCAGGGTGAGGGTGACTTCGGCGCCGCCCACGCCGGCGTACTCGCCCGTGCCGGGTGTGTTTTCGACCTGCGCACCGGCCACCAGCGGCGGGCGCAGGGACACACGGTCGCGTTCGGCGGCGAGCGACTCGGCCCGGCTGTCAATCAGGCGCAGGTCCGGGTGTTTCTCGACGACCCGGGCGATCGCGTCATCCAGGGTCAAGGGTTGTACAGCGTCAACAGGTTCGACGGCGGCGGCTGCCAAGGGCAGGGCAAACGCCGTGATCCACGCGGCCACGGCCGCGAAATGCACATGCATGGAGATACTCCGAGGGGTTCGGGAACTGGTCAGCAGGCCGGCACGCGAGCCGGCGTGAACTCAGGCCGAAATCGGAGGACGGAAAGGGGTTGCCGCGTGCGAGGCAGCTACTGGCGTTGGCGCCGCATCGACAGGGACGTGGGCAGGCCAGTGAAAGTCGGGCAGCGGCAGGTCGGCATTGTTCAGCCCGACGGTGTGGCCGCAGCAATGCGAATGATGGAGCAGCCCGTGAACGGGTCCGTCGTGATCTTCCGGCTCTTCGCCCCGCAGGGATGAGGCATCTTCGTCGTGATGGTCGTCGGCATGGCCATGGGGAGAAGCGGCGTGCGCCGTGAGCTCGTGGTACTCGCTCAGCGCATCCAGCACCGGCTGCACGACCAGGCCGATGGCGAACAACAGCACCAGTGCCAGGTGCAGTGTTCGGAGGAGTCGGCGATGGCAGGGGCGTGGAGGCATCGGAGAAGTGTATGCGAGGCCTGCGATCCGAGAAACCGCAGCGTGCGGCCCGGCTCGCCCGGCAGGTGATCAGGCCCTAGTCGTCGAACGTGACAAGCAAGGCCTGAAGGTCCACGGGAACCGGCATCGGCCGTATCGCCGAGACATTCGCACCACCGGTATTTCCCAGGGGAACCCATACCCGGGTGATCAGCACTGCGGCAATGAGCCGCATCACCTGACCCACGCCTTCGCGAAGATCCCGGTTGCGCCAGGCCCACTGCAGCATCGCCCAGTGCGAGGCCACGTGGGTGCCGGTTCGCGATTGTCCCAGCACGTGCGCGCGTTCCAGGTGCCGGAATGCGTCCTGGTGGCGCGCCTGCGCGATTGCCTGTCGTGCAGCGGCCAGTTCCGCCGCCACTGCGGCCTTGCGTCGTTGGCCTGCCGGCATGATCGACTCCGCCTGTTTCGAGGGGCGGAATGCTAGCGGACGTGGCGGGAATTTCCACCCTTCCACGCGCTACGAATAGCGTAGTCGCGGTGTTTCTACCGATGTTTACGCGATGGCGACGTTATAGTGTTGCAGAATTGCGCGTTTCCCAGCCCCGTACCGATCGTCAGCACCGCCCAGCGCTCGACCTCGCGCATGGCGGGCACCATGCTCAGTCCCTGCACCACGGCGTCGTTGTGAAGCACGACGACCGGCGCAAAGCCGTGTATGGCCGGCAGGGCCTTGTGAATTGCCGTCGGCAGGTGGAAACGGCTGGATTGCCAGTTTCCGGGAAGGTTGCCGGTGCCGCGCTCGATACTGCCGTCGAGTCGAATCCGGCCAGGGCAGCCGATGCCGACGAAGGGCGCCAGGCGTCGATGGCGACGTGCTGCCGTGCGGATCAGGCGCTTGAGCATGCCGATGGTTTCGTCCAGAACACTCTCGCGGGTGGCATCGTCGTCGCTGTGTCGCCACAGCAAGCTGGCGTCCACACTCGGGGATTCCGTGTTCTCCTCCCAGCACACGATGCCGCAGCGCACATTCGTGCCGCCGATGTCGATCGCCAGCAGCGCATCGAAATTGCCAAACATCCAGCGTGGCATCAGGTAGGCGGCGCCGACAAGCCCGGCTTCGTCCGGATCGTGGCGGATAGGCTCGAGCGCAATCGGCATTCCCGCATCGTGCAGCATCACCTGGGCCCGGCCGATGGCCAGCTCGCCGATACGCGATCCGCGGAATCCGCCGCCCACGACAATGTGGGTGACGCGCTTCCAGGCGCGGCGGTGAAAGACCCGGATCACCGTGACCAGGGCGCGGGCAAAGTCGTCAATGGCGGCCTGGATGATGCCTGCCGCGGCGGGGTCGCCGCGGCGCAGCACCTTGTCGAGGTTCTTCTTCGACAGCGATTCGGTCGGTGTATCTCCGAACGGATCGTCGCCGCGACGACGGACTGTCGCGCGCCAGGCGTCAATCCGCTCGAAAAAGACGCGGCGTGCCGCCTGATCACCGATGAACCGGCCCTTCTGCTGGAACGCGACGGTATAACTTTCCACCAGGACGTCCGGCAGGAGCGGCGCGCCGTGTCCTGGCAACGGCAGGCGCAGTGCGAGACGGCGTTCGACTTCCAATGGCAGGCGTGTGAGGGGCATCGACGACTCCGTGTCTTTTGGCCGAGGCTGGATGCATCGTGACGTGCCGGTCGCGAAGGAATCGTGTGCGGCCCGACGGCGGGTCTTCGACGAAGGGTGGCTTGCCAATCTACGTCACGCTTCGTATTTTAGCGCGCGGCGACTACCGGGCGCTGGACCCGGGTGTGCTTTTGGCAATCCAACGGACAGGGAGATGCGGCGTGCTTAATCGACGGGAGTGGCTGGTGGGAGCGGGAATGGCGACACTCCACGCAGCGCTGGGAGGTGCGGTGCGCGCGGCGGAACCGGCAGCCGATGGTGCTGCCACATGGACGGGGTACAAGCAGTCTCTTCCCATCGATGGCGCTTCCGGCTTTGATTTCCTGTTTCTTGAAACGGAGGCGGAAATCCGCAAGGAACTGGAAATCGTGCGCGCGGCAGGCATGGGCGCCGTGTTGACCACGGCAGGTCCCAACGGGCGCTACTGGCTCGACGACGAGGCCATTGCCCGGGCCGGCAAGACGGTAGACCAGTGGCACGCCATCGCGGCGCGCCATCCGGAGCATATTTTCATTGTAGAGAAAGGTGCGGACCTGACGCCCGACGGCCGCCGCGGGCGGACCGGCATTATCCTGGGTTTCCAGGGTACGGAGCCGCTCGGTGAGAACCCGGACCGCATAGCCAGCTATCGCAAGGCCGGCGTCCGCGTGATCCAGCTCACCCATAACCGGCGCAACCTGGTCGGTGACGGCTGCATGGAACCCGGCAATGCGGGATTGAGCCGATTTGGGCACGAGGTGGTCGAACGTCTCAATGCCGAGCGTGTCGTGATGGATCTGGCGCACGGCGCGCCGCGCACCATCGAGGACGCGATCCGTGCCGCGAAGGCGCCGATGCTGATCAGTCATACGGGGTGCCGCGCCCTGGCCGACCTGCCGCGAAACGTGAGCGATGCGCAGTTGCGCGCCATGGCCGGGCGCGGCGGCGTCGCCGGCATCATCTTCTGGCCATACCTGCGCAAGGACACACAGCCCATGGCGGTCGACGTCATCGCGCATATCGAGCACGCGCTGAAAGTCTGCGGCGAGGATCACGTCGGCATCGGCACGGACATTTCCGTCCGCCCGGTGGACCGCACGCCGGATTTCGAAAAGGAGAACCGCGAATTCATGAAAGCCATGGTCGAGGATGGCATCTTCGAACGCGGTCGACCGGCGGACCTGTATACGTTCATTCCCGATCTCAACATGGCCAACCGCTTTGAAGTGCTGGCGGCTATGCTCTCCCGGCGTGGTCATCCGGACTCGCGTATTGCAAAGATACTCGGCGGCAATTTCGCGCGGGTCATGCGCGAAATCTGGGGATAGTGCGGGGTGGCGCGTCAGGTGTCGTGGCGCCTTCGCAATCTGTCACGTGACGGTTTCTTCACACCGGTACGCGCTAACGTGCCTTGCCGTGGCATGGCATTCGTCCAGGCGGTTCACGCGGCCCCTGCCGGATTTCACATTCCGCCAGGAATTTCCGGATCGTGGTCGACGCAGGTGAAAGGCAGGACGGATGGCGGTTTACCCACAAGTGGCTGAAAATGTCGTTTCCCCGGCGGAAGCGGCCGATCTGTTCCGGCTGCTGGTAGGGCAGGTCAGGGACTACGCCATCTTCGTGCTCGATACCAACGGCATCGTGATCAGCTGGAATGCCGGCGCGGAACGTATCAAGGGCTACAAGGCCGGGGAGATCATCGGTCATCACTTTTCGCGCTTCTATCCGGAAGAAGCGATCCGCTCCGGTTGGCCGCAGACCGAGCTGGATTCGGCACGGCGCGACGGACGGTTCGAAGACGAAGGCTGGCGGCTGCGCAAGGACGGTACCCGGTTCTGGGCGAACGTCATCATTACGGCCCTGTACCGGGAAGATGGCACCCTGCGCGGATTCGCCAAGGTCACCCGCGACCTTACCGAGCGCCGGCGCGCCGAGCGCCTGGAGGCCGATGCCCGCCAGATGAGCGAATTCCTGGCGATGCTCGGCCACGAGCTGCGTAACCCTCTGGCGCCCATTACCAGTGCCGTCACCCTGGCGCAGCGCAGTCTTGGCGACGGCGAACGCGTGAGCTGGGCGTTGGGCGTCATCGGCAGGCAGGCCGCGCACATGACACGGCTGGTGGATGACCTGCTCGACATGAGCCGTATCAGCCGCGGCCAGGTGCGTCTGGAGCGTCGTCGGCTGATTTTCCGCGAGGCGATCGAACGTGCCGTGGAGGCGGTCCGTCCCGATTGCGAGCAGCGTGGCCACCAGCTGGACGTCAACATCGATTCCCGGGTTCTGGTGCGTGGCGATGGTGTTCGCCTGACCCAGATCATCACCAACCTGCTGGTGAACGCGAGCAAGTACACGCCGGATGGTGGCCGGATCTCCGTCACGCTGACGGTCGAGAACGAGCAGGCCCGGCTGTCGATCTGCGATACCGGCATTGGCATCGCACCGGATCTGCTGCCGCGAATATTCGATATTTTTACACAAGGTGACAGGGGGCTCGACCGCAAGGCGGGCGGGCTTGGCCTGGGGCTTGCGATCGCCAAGCGGCTGGTTGACATGCACGGTGGCCACCTGGCGGTGCGTAGCGCCGGCCCGGGTTGCGGCAGCGAATTTGTCGTGACCCTGCCGGTATTTGCCTGTCCGGGGGAAACCGAGACGGAAAGTCCGTTCGCCGATCAGCTCACGGTGCTGGTCGTCGACGATAATATCGACGCCGCCCAGGTGGCCAAGGCGATGCTGGAAAGTAGCGGTCACCGCGTGATCGCCGCGTACGATGGCGAGACGGGCTTGGCGATGGCGCGCAATCATCTGCCCGACGTGATCATTCTGGACATCGGTCTGCCACGCATGAATGGCTATGAGCTGGCCCGGCAGGTCCGGCGAATTCCGGAGCTCGAAGGCGTCACGCTCGTGGCCATTACCGGCTATGGCACCGAGGAGGATCGCCGCACCGCCCTTGAGGCGGGCTTCGATCTCCACGCCGTCAAGCCGATCGACTACGACCAGTTGCAGCTACGGCTGCCGGTGCTGGCAGCGCAGACACCGTCACGTCCGCGGGCCATCAGTCCGATGTAGCCGGCAGTACGGCATGCGCAGTGCTCTCGCGGTTGCGCAGCGCGGTATCGGGCTACTCGAAGCCGTCCTGGAACAACCGATCCGTTGGATAGTTTTCGAGGAAGCCGATATCCGGGCCGCCATCCGCATAGGCGGAGCCCGTGTTGGCAATTGCTGCGTCGCGTCCGGGCGATGTTTCCAGCAGGTGGTAGTCGGCATTGACCGGGTCGGCAACGAACTGGGGGTCGGTCACATTGCCCGTCGGGTCCGCCATCGCAATGGCGCCACTGCCGCCATAGCCGCGCCACTGCGCCAGCGTCTTCATCGAGCCACCCACGCGTATGCCCGCGGTGGTGGACGATCCGTTCCAGAACAGATTGCGATCGCTGACGAAGGCCTCGATCTGCGAGGTGCTGGTCGGCGTGCTGAGGAAAGCCTCGGCGTTGCGCACGATGTTGTTCCAGAAGTCGATATTGCGGTTGGGTACGCCCAGCACGTTGTAGTCCGTGGCGTAGAAGGCGGTTCCCGGCAGATTGTCGAAGGTATTGTGGTAGACGTCGACGTTGTCCACGCGATTGAGCTGGATGCCGTACCCCTTGCACCGGGTGCCGGACACGCTGTTCTTCCACAGGTTGAACACGACGTTGCGGCGGAACACGACATTGGCAGTCAGATAACTGGAATCATCGCCGCGGCCGACGCCCAGCGCATTGCAGCTCTCCCAGAAGCGGGAATTCTCGATCAGGATTTCCTTCGCGCCGAAATGCACCACGATCGCGCCGCCGCCTCGCCCCGTGCTGCCATCGACTTCGCGGAACCCATAGAACTTGCTGCCTGCAACGTTCGGGTGGTCCGTGTCGGGCGGAACGCTTCCGCGGATGGTGATCTGGCGGCAGCTCTTGATGTCGATGCCCTGTTCGCCGCGTCCGTAATTTTGCGGCGAGTTGTAATAGCGGTTGTCTTCCAGCGTGATATCGCGCGGTGTCGTGGGATCGTTACCGCTGCTGGCATGCTCGCACTGGAAGCTGTCACCGCCGTTGTCGTGGATCGTATTGCGACGAATCAGGATGCGCGCGGCGTTGGTGGACTCGGCCGGAACCAGCACACCATGGCTGTCTTCGCCGTCGGCGCGGTAGTTGTCGTAGATCTCGCTGTCTTCGAGCAGGAAGTCGCGGCCGCTGACGTAGACGTTGGCACCTGCGCGTGTCCCGTGCAGAACGCTGTTGCGCAGTACGCCGAAGTCTGCGCTGCTCCACCAGCGGAACCCGGTCACCGTCTGTTGCGCCACGTCGACTTCGAAACCATCGACGATCCAGTAGTCCTTGTCCATGTGAAACACCGCGACGTTGCCGTTTGGACGAACGATCGGGCGCGTCGCTGATCCCGGCTGGCGCTTGAGCACGATGGGTGCGGTGAGCTGGCCCGAATGGGTCGGTTGGGCGGCATTTTCCAGATAGGTGCCGGAGGCGACGCAGCCCACCTGTCCGGCGGACAGCGTGCGCAATGCCTTTCCGATGGTCTTCCACGGACGGCCCGCGAGCCCGTCGGCGGTGTCGTTGCCATTCGTGGCGACGAAGTGCGTACACGCTTGCGCTTCGTGTTGCAGGAAGCGCAGGTCGGGCAGGGCACGTGCACCGGCGACGACAGAGGCATCCGGGCGCGCCGCGGACGCGGCGCCACAGAACAGCACAACAGCAAGGCACGACAGGCGCAGAACCATGGCAAGCTCCGGCAAGGGGAGGTCAGTGGGCACCGGCCGGACGTGGCGAGCCGGTGCCCGTTTCAGCCTCCTTTCGTCGAAACGATCGCTTGAGGGCCAGTGGTGCGCTGCGTGGGCGACGAACGGTCCAATTCCGGCGAAGCAGGACAGGCGCCGGAGCAACCGTCCTGCCTCCGGATCAGTCGGGCTGTCCGAATCCGTCCACGAAAATGGCGTCGAGGGTGAGCCGGAAGACGCCACGGCCATGCGTGCAGGCCAGGATCTGGCCCGTCGCACGGCTGGCGGCCATGTCGAACACCGGGGCGGCGGGCATGCCGTCGGTGTAGGGTTGCCAGCTGGCCGCGCCATCCGTGCTGACGAACACCCCGGCGTCGGTACCGATCCACACGGTGTTCGCGATGACGGGATCCAGGACCAGCGCATTGACCGGCACATCCGGCAGGCCGGTCGATGCGTCCGCCCAGGTCAGACCGGCGTCGGTGGACTTGCGCACATTGTGTGCGGGCAGCGCTGCGGTGAATCCCGCACGCGACTGGTAGACGACACGAGGATCGCGCGGGTCGACACGGATATCCGACACCGGCTGGGCGATGACCGTCGGAAACGCATCGACCTGCTGGAAGCTCGCGCCACCGTTGGTTGACCGGTATACGTAGCCTGCACGCGATCCGGTAAAGAGCATTTGCGCGTCGAGGCCGGGCACGCTGTTTGCCACAGTTTCGATAGCGCTCAAGCCATCGAACACATCGGGTGATGCCAGCAGCTGGCCACCCGCGCCTGCGCCGAGCGCCGTGAAAATGCCGGCTGTCTGCGGAGGGTGGGCAAAGAACGTGTTGGCGCGATACAGGTGGTCACTGCCGTAGTAGATGGTGTCGGATACGCCGCGGTCGAGATGGATTGGTACGTAATACAGCTGGCGGTCGAAGGGATTGATGCCGTTGCCTATCGTCGGATCCGTATGTGCCAGCGAGTACTGGTAATCGCCGGGACCGGCGGCAAACCCGGCCGTCGTGTAGGCCAGTCCCACCACGTAGGCGTTCTGGTTGAAGTTGGTATGCACCAGGTTTTGTGGATGTGACGGGTCGATCAGGCCCCAGCCGCCGTCGCCGGAGTCCAGGTGCAGCCATTCCGCGCCACCGGTCCAGCCCAGGGTTCCGACGGCCTGGCTGGCACCGTATGCCTTGGCGGGATCCGTCGGATGCAGGTCGCAGTTGACCATCGGCGTGATCTGCAGGTTCGTGTTGACGTTGATCCAGCTATCGCCGCGATCGACGGATTTCCACACGCCGCCATCGGTGCCGACCCATATCTCGTTGGGGCGCCCCGGCACGCTTGCGATGGTGTGCACATAGGCGTGAAGCGCGGTGTGCGTTGATTCGCTGCGCACACGGCTGACAAAGGTCGCACCGCCGTCCGTGGACCGCATGAAGAGACTGGGTGTCGTTTCCGGTTGGGTCACCCGTTGCTGCCCGCCCGTGTAAAGCACGGAGGCGCTGCCCGGCTCGGCCAGGATCGGCATGTCGTAGAAACAGCTGAACTGGCAGAAGCGGCGTGCGCCGGGCAGCTCCTGCCAGGTGGTACCGCCGTCGGCCGAACGGTACACGCGGCCGAATGGACCGAGGTTCTCCGGATCGTCATTGAATTCGGAGGTGGCCACGTAGAGCACGGAAGGTTGGGCGTTGCCCGGATCGCTGCCGGTGATCCAGATCCGCCCCGGCGACACCTCGGCCAGTGTCGGCAGCCCCTGCGCCTTGCCGAAGACCTGGTGCCAGGTGACGCCGTTGTCCGTGGAGCGTTGCAGGCCGCCCGTGTCTGGCTGGCCGAATCCCATGTTGGCGATCCACCAGGTGGTCGGTGTGACCGGATCCTGGATCAGCGTGGAGACGTCATCAAACGGCGCCTGTGTCGGCAGGCGTTGCCAGGTGATGCCGCCGTCGTGCGAGGCAAACAGGCCGGGGGCCAGGAAATAGGGCGAAAAGGTGGCCAGCCCGCCGAACTGTCCGAAGGTCGTGCCGGCGATGAGGTGCTGTGGATTTGCCCGATCGATCACGATGGCGCTGATCGCGCTGGCCAGAAAGTGCTCCTGTCCGAACGGACCTTGCCAGGTGCGGCCGGAGTCCGTTGATTTGTATACGCCGACACCGCCATAGGAATCGCCGGAGACATTGCCCTCGCCGGTGCCGATGTAGATCGTGCCGTGATTGACGGCATGCGGGCCCGGCGCCACCGCGATCGAGCCGATCGCCAGTGATGCGAGGCCGTCCGTGAGTGGCCGCCAGCTCGCGCCGCCATCGGTCGAGCGCCACAGTCCGCCGAGGGCCGCGCCGACGTAGGCAGCGTTGTCGATGGGATCGAAGGCCAGCGCTGATACGCGCCCCGAGACGGGACTGGGCAGGGTGAACGCCTGGGGCGTCTGGCCATTGAGCACCGGCGCCGGGCCGACGGGTTCCCAGCGTTCCGTGCGCGCCAGCGCGCGCAAGGGGGACGCACCGCGCGTGCGGCGCGGGTGGCCTCCAGCGCGTGCACCCGCGCGGCAGCCGGAACCAGTGGCGAGCCGGCAGGACCCCGGCGTAGCGCCGCGAGGTGCTGATCGCGGCGCACCTGTGGCGCATCGCGCCAGGCAGCCGGCGCGTCTGCGACGGCGGCAGGGGGCCAGCCGGAGCCGTACCCCAGTACGAGAAACAGGATGATCAACGGCAATCGCATGAATTCCTCCCGAGAGATGCACGAAGTGCTGCTGCGGCGCGCCGCCATTTCCCCAGGCAGTGCGTCGTCTTCGTGCTCCTCGGTGAACCCCGGCCTTCAGTGCCGGGGTTCGCACAGGTGGGCAATTACCGTCAGCCGCGCGCGCAGGCGCGGCAACAAACCGATGGAAAGGGCCGCCGATGCAGGCCCGTGAATGCTGCGGGATTACTGGAATCCGTTCTTGAAGAGCTTGTCGCCGATCAGGCGAGCCACGGCCGGCATGTCGACGGCGCCCGTGCCGTACAGGACGATGTTGCCGGCCTGCAGCGCCATGCTCCGCAGCCGGTCGAAACTGCCGGAACCGGTGACAGGCTCAAATCCGACCATCACAGTCGCAAACCCGGAGCCCGGTGTGGTGGCGGTGAAGGTGGCGTCGAAAGCGCCCGCCGGGGAAATGCGCATCACGCCGAACTCATCACCACGACCACTGTTGTCAGGCGCACCACCGTAGCCGGCCAGCAGGATCTTGCCGTCATCATGGAAAGCCATATCCGTGATGACGTTGATCTTCGCCGATGTCTCGAAGTAGGTCGTGTGCTTGCCGTCGCCGGAGAACTGCGTATCCAGCACACCGGATGGCGTGATGCGTGAGAGGGTGGCATACGTGTGGAAGTAGCCGGAGATTTCGGCCCAGCCGCCCGCGAAGATCAGACCGTCCTGGCCGACCAGCAACGATTCGCAGCGGTCCATGTTCGTGCCGCCCGTGTCGTAGGGAATCAGCAGACGGCCGGTGCCATTGAAGGTCGTGTCCAGCGCCATGAGATTGCCCTGGAGAATGAACCGCTCGACGACGCAATCCTCATTGCCACTCGTCGGATTCACCGCATAACCGGCGGCGAGTATCTTGCCGTCCGGTTGGATCGCCACGGCACTGAGAGAGGCGTCGCCGAGCCCGCCGTCCAGGAACTGGGTGATCGGGGTGCCATTTGCCGAATAGACCCACATGCGTGCGGATTTGGGGCCGCTGACGGAGCTGTAGGAGTGGCCGGCCATGACGATGGCATCAGCGGCGGCGTGATAAACCGCCTCGGCGGCGTACTCGGTTACGCTGGATGCGGGGTTGCAGTTGCGGCACACCAGCCCGCCCGTGCCGAAGCCGGGATCCAGCATGCCGTTGGTGGTGAACTTGGCCAGTTGGAGGTGATAGGCGTTCCCGCTACCGCCGCCGTAGCCGACGGCCACGATGCCGCCGGGTACGTTGACCGCGGTGATGTTGTACGTCAGCGCAGAAGTCGCCGTTGGCGGCAGCAGCGGCTTGAAACAGGCCTGGGCCGTGCCGCCATTGCCGAAAGTCGGATCCACGGCGGTGCCGTTCGCAGTCAGCCGACGGCCCCCGATACCGCGGCAGTCGTCGCCGACACCGACGCTCGCCCAGATCACAGGCCTTCCGTCTGGCTGGACCACCAGGCCGCCGGGAACGTAGAAGTTGCCATCACTGATGGCGAATCGACCCTGGATGCCGAAATTGGGATCCAGCCCTCCGTCGGCCAGAGCCAGGCCGGAAAGGGGCAGAAGCGCGAGGGCGACGAGGCGACGATGCATGCGGAACTCCACCAGATCGGGGTTTCGGTTGGGCGCGCAGGATAGAGCCCGCGGGCCAGCACAGACAGACACCGGGTTTATTTCGAGGGCCCGGTTGACAGTCTGTAACGGAAAATGACGACGCCGGCGGCAATTCCGGCACGGGACCTGGTCGCGTGATCATTCTGGCGATCCGATTCCGAATCCCTGGTTTTGGGGCCGGGCGCTGTCGGTTTTCCGCGGCCCGGAGGGGCGGCGTGCGGCATGCGTTCTACGGCCGCGCTATAGATTGGTATTCCGTCGGGCCGACGTGCCCGCCCGACACCATTGGAGGGAGCGAATGATACGTGCATGGTTTTTCAGTGGTTTGTGGTGTGCCGCCGCGGCTGTTTCCGCCGCTGAGCCGAATGTTCCCGCGACACCCGCGGGCCGGGTCTTCGGCGAATGGCTGGTGTCGCTGAACACCGCTGACCCGGCGAAGCTCAAGGCCTTCAAGGACACCTACAAGCGCGAGACGACCGTGGAGGAATACCTCGCGCTGCAGCAGGAAACAGGTGGCTATTCGCTGCTGCGCATCGAGAAGAACGAGCCGCTGGAGATCGGCGTGCTGCTCAAGGAAAAGGAGTCCGATGCCGCGGCGCGCATGGCGATCACCGTGCGCGAGGGGACGCCGGCGGAAATCGTGAACGTCCAATTTGAACCGGTGTCGTTGCCGCCTGATCTCGCTCCGGCGCGTATGCCGATGCCGCAGGCGCTCAAAGCGCTGACGGCACGTGTGGACGACCTGGCGAAAGCCGGCAAGTTCTCCGGCGTGATGCTCGTGGCCCAGGGCGACCAGGTGCTGTATCGCAAGAGCTGGGGCATGGCCGACCGCGATGCGAAACGGGCGGTCGATCCGACGATACAATTTGACCTGGCGTCGCAGGGAAAGATGTTCACGGCGATCGCTGCGCTGCAGTTGATCGAGGCCGGCAAGATGTCCTTGGACGATACCGTCGGCAAGCACCTGACGGACTACCCGAACACGGCGATCGCGCGCAAAGTCACGGTGCGGCACCTGCTCACGCATGCCGGCGGTACCGGCGATATCGACATCTTCGGCCCGGAAGCGGCCGGCAATCGTGCGAGGATCAAGGAGCAGGGCGATTACGTGGCGGCGTTTGGCGCACGTGATCCGGTGCACGAGCCGGGCGCGGAGTACCAGTATTCGAACTACGGCTATGTCCTGCTCGGTGCGCTGATCGAGAAGGTGAGCGGGCTGTCGTACTACGACTACATCCAGCAGCATGTTTTCGCGCCGGCCGGAATGGCTTCCAGCGGATTCCCGCTGAAGACCGAGGCATCCGCCAGGTATGCGATCGGCTACACCTGGCAGAATGGCCAGTGGGTTCCCAACACGGCGCTGCTGCCGTACCGCGGAATGGCCGCCGGCGGCGGCTATGCGACGGCCGACGACCTCCTGCGCTTCGCACGTGCCCTGCAGGCCGGAAAGCTGGTTTCCAAGGCGCTGCTGGCCGAGGCCACGCGCCAGCACAACCCCTGGTATGGCCTCGGATTCATGGTGCGGGGCGAAGCCTCGCTGCGCTTTTTTGGCCACAGCGGTGGCGCCGAGGGCATGAGTACCGAGTTTCGCGTCTATCCGGCCCTGGACACCGTCGTTATCGTGCTGGCCAACCTGGATCCACCGGCCGCGCATCGTCCGGTGGACTTTCTGGAGGCGCGCATGCCGACCCGGTCGTAGAAAGTCGACGGCCTTCAGCCACGGGAGTGCCGCCCGCCCATCAGTCCGGGGCCACAGATGTGGCGTGGCGATTCGGGCAACGGACATTCGAGCTTCGCGGCCAGGCGCACGACGATCCGTGACCAGTCCAGCAGGTGCGGACCGCCGGCCAGCTCCTGCAGGGCCACGCAGACCTGCAGGTGATCGAGCGGCCCGTCCGCATTGGCCAGTTGCAGCAGGCGGCGTTGTACGGTGAGGACACGGATCAGTGCGCCGGATGCCGACGTATTGGTCGGCAACCCTTCCAGCAGTTCATGCCGTTGCGGCAGGTCGCTGATGGTGCCCATTTCGTGCCGTGTCATGCGGATCTCGATCAGGCGCAGCGCCAGTACGCCCATGACCCGGCACAGCGCGATGATCAGCGGAAGATGTGGAGAGGTCGCCATGCGCCGGAATCGTTGTCATCCGGTGTCGCATGGCATGAGACGGTGCGTGATGTCACGGCGCACCCGGTGCGGGCACGGCTGGCGCAGATGCCGTGAAGACGGGGAGCGTCAAGCGGGCGCGATACCCGTCAGCGTCGAGTTCTGCCGATTCGGTCAGGCCCAGCGGGGCGTCCGGCGTGCCGCCCAACGCGCGTGCGCCGCACGGCTCGCCCGCAAGGCAGACCCAGGCGCTGCCGCTCCGCGCCCGGATATCGACGTTGTACGGTGAAAGGTCGCGCAGGTGGTAGGCGGCAAATTCCTGTTCCGGATTCCAGGGTGCGCCACGGCTCATCCGCGCGTGGTAGTTGCCGGTCAGCACCAGCATGGTGGCCTTGCCGCGATCGGCGAAGGCCTTGCGCAACCGTTCGGCGAGCGCGGCGTCGCGGTCGCCCTCGGGCTGTGCCTGCCAGTTCCAGTCGAAACACACGACCCGCACCTTGGCGCCCTGTTGCGCCCGCCGGCGCAGGTCGTCGAGGAGGGCGAGCATGGCCTGGCTGGTGCGGCCGTCGCGCGTGCTTTCCTGCCAGAACCAGGAGCGGGTGAGTTGCTGGACGGCGTCCGCATCGCCGGCACTGGCGAGAAAGTGATCGACGCGCTCCTGCTCGGTCTCGGGCCATTCCAGCGCCACGAGCAGCGGCTGGCGTGCACTGAGGCGCGCGGCCAGTTGCTGCACCACCGCCGGGGCTTCCGTCGTTCCGTGGATTTCCCCGATCACCAGCAGCGGATGGCGGGCGGCAAGCTCGGCCAGTCGGTGGAGGGCCGCGTCGGAAACCGTCTGTGAGTTTGGCGGTGGCGGGTTCTTCGCCGGCGCGATGCCGGCGACGGCCAGCACCAGCACTGCCAACCCCAACCACCCGCGGAACGACCGTCGCATCGGAAAACTCCCAGTAGTCCTGGCCGCCATCGGCCGGGTGTGATCGAGCACGCGTCGCGAGGGAAGTTCCCTCGACGGGCGCAGGGCAAAGCCGGGCGGCCAGTTCCGATATGACTTCGCGGTACTCCCGCCGGCCAATCCTGTCGGTATAATGTCGGGCTACGCAAACGGTGGGAGAAGCGGGGAAACCCGCTGCCGAAGGCGCAACGCCCGTAATCGCTCAGGCCCCCATACCACCGCCTGCGAAACACTCTGGAGAGACCGGTTCAATCCGGCGCCGAAGGGGCACGAAGTCATGGTCAACCCGTGCTTCCAAACTCTCAGGCAAAAGGACAGAGGGGCGCCCGACGTGCGGCCTGCGCGTCATTTTCGGACGTCCCCACCATGAGCCAGAACACGACGCGTACCCTGCGCGATCTCGAACATTCCGACGGTTTCCTCGAGCGTCACATCGGTCCCAATGACGCCGAGATCGCCCACATGCTGCGCGTTGTCGGCTACGACTCCCTGGAAAGCCTGACCGACGCCATCGTGCCGGCGTCGATCAAATCGGCCCAGCCGCTCAACCTGCCGGCGCCGATGAGCGAAGTGGACGCCATCGCCAAGATCCGCGCGGTGGCCGACAAGAACCAGGTCTTCAAGAGCTTCATCGGCCAGGGCTACTACGGCACCCACACGCCCAACGTCATCCTGCGCAATATTCTCGAAAATCCGGCGTGGTACACGGCGTATACCCCGTACCAGGCCGAGATCTCCCAGGGCCGCATGGAAGCCCTGATCAATTTCCAGACACTCTGTGCCGATCTCACCGGCATGGAGATCGCCAACGCCTCGCTGCTGGACGAAGCCACCGCCGCCGCCGAGGCGATGACGCTGGCCAAGCGCTCGTGCAAGTCGAAGTCGAACACGTTCTTCGTTTCCAACGGCGTGCATCCGCAGTCGCTGGAAGTGATCCGCACGCGCGCGGAGCCCCTGGGTATCGAAGTGGTTGTCGCCGATGATGCCGAGGCGATGAACCTCGACGCCTTCGGCGTGCTGCTGCAGTACCCCAACACCTTCGGCCAGATCAACGATTACAAGGCGCTGGCCGACGCCGTGCACGCGCGCGGCGGCCTGGTCGCCGTGGCAACCGACCTGCTCGCGCTGACCCTCCTCGCTGCGCCGGGCGAGTGGGGCGCCGATATCGTGGTGGGCAATTCGCAGCGCTTCGGCGTGCCGTTCGGCTTCGGCGGTCCGCACGCGGCCTTCATGGCCTGCCGCGATGCCTACAAGCGTTCGATGCCGGGCCGCCTGATCGGTGTCTCGATCGACGCCGAAGGCAAGCCGGCCTACCGCCTCACGCTGCAGACGCGCGAACAGCACATCCGCCGTGAAAAAGCCACCTCGAACATCTGCACCGCGCAGGTGTTGCTGGCCGTGATGGCGAGCATGTACGCCGTCTATCACGGCGCGGACGGCCTGGTCCGCATCGCGCGCCGCACGCATCGCCTGGCGGCGATCCTGGCGACGTCGCTGCGCAGCGCCGGTATCACTGTCGGTACGGATTTCTTCGATACGCTGCATGTCGTCGGCATCGACGCCAACGCCGTCCATGCCAAGGCGAAGGCCGCGCGCATCAATCTGCGTGCGATCGACGCCAGCAGCCTCTCGATCAGTCTCGACGAAACCACCACGCGCGACGACATCCGCACATTGGCCTCGCTCTTCGGCGCGACCATCGCCGATGTCGACGCGCTCGATGCCGTCACGGCCGACGCCCTGCCGGCCGGTCTTTCGCGCACGTCGTCCTTCCTGACCCATCCGGTCTTCAACACGCACCACAGCGAACACGAGCTGCTGCGCTACATGCGGTCCTTGGCCGACAAGGACCTGGCGATGGATCGCACCATGATCCCGCTGGGCAGCTGCACCATGAAGCTCAATGCCACCGCCGAGATGATTCCGGTGACCTGGCCCGAATTCGGCGCGATCCACCCGCTCGCTCCGGCCGACCAGGTAACTGGCTACAAGGAACTCATCGACGGCCTGGAAGCCATGCTGGTCGAGTGCACCGGCTACGACGCCGTCAGCCTGCAGCCCAACTCCGGCGCGCAGGGCGAATACGCCGGTCTCCTGGCCATTCGCGCCTACCACCGTTCGCGCGGTGACGAAAAGCGCGACATCTGCCTGATTCCAGAGTCGGCGCACGGCACCAACCCGGCTTCGGCGCAGATGTGCGGCATGACGGTGGTGGTCACCAAGTGTGACAGCAACGGCAACGTTGATGTGGAAGACATCCGTCGCGCCGCCGAGAAGTACAGCGACCGCCTCGCCGCGATCATGATGACGTACCCGTCCACCCACGGCGTCTTCGAGGAAGACGTGGTGGAAATCTGCAACATCATTCACCAGCACGGCGGCCAGGTTTACACCGACGGCGCCAACATGAATGCGCTGGTCGGCGTCGCCAAGCCGGGCAAGTGGGGATCCGACGTCTCGCACCTCAACCTGCACAAGACCTTCTGCATCCCGCACGGCGGTGGTGGCCCGGGTGTCGGCCCCTGTGCGGTGAAGTCGCACCTGGCACCGTTCCTCCCGCGCACGCTGGGCGGTGAAGGCGACGTGGGCATGGTCAGTGCTGCCAGCTTCGGCAGCGCCAGCATCCTGCCGATCAGCTGGATGTACGTCACGATGATGGGCGCGGCCGGCCTGCGCAAGGCGACCCAGGTCGCCCTGCTCAACGCCAATTACATCGCCAAGCGCCTCGAATCGCACTACGCCACGCTCTACACCGGCCGCAACGACCTCGTCGCGCACGAGTGCATCCTGGACCTGCGTCCGCTCAAGGATTCCACCGGCATCAGCGCCGAAGACGTCGCCAAGCGCCTGATCGACTTCGGCTTCCACGCGCCGACGCTCAGCTTCCCGGTGGCGGGCACGCTGATGGTCGAGCCGACCGAAAGCGAGTCGCAGCACGAGCTCGATCGTTTCATCGACGCAATGATCGAGATTCGCGAAGAAATCCGCGCAATCGAGGAAGGCAAGCTCGATCGCGAGGACAATCCGCTCAAGAATGCCCCGCACACGGCGACGACCGTTTCCGCCAGCGAGTGGACCCACGCCTACACGCGCGAGCTGGCCGCTTTCCCGCTGCCCACCCTGCGCCTGCAGAAATACTGGCCGCCGGTCGCCCGCGTCGACAACGTCTACGGCGACAAGAACGTCATGTGTGCGTGCATTCCGGTGGATGCCTACAAGGAACCGGCGGAGGCCTGATCCGGAGGCCCTGCAACACCCGTCCGCGCTGCAACGGCGCGGACGGTGCCGCTACACAAAGCGGCACTGTGAACAACCGTGGCTGCCTCGTACGACGCGCAGCCCGGTTCTCCGTTCGACAGCCCGCCGCAGGTGACGGTGCTCCGCGCCAGCGCGGCCGAGTTCTGATCGGTCGGGAATTACCTGCAACGGTTTCCTGAATCCGGAAAACCATTTCGGTGGCGTATGGAAAATACGTCGCGGATTACCGTCATGGCGTGTTTTCGGCAGAGCACCAGACTGCGACGGATAGATAGCACTCATGGCGATTATGGGCGGGCGCCCGGAAAATCGTTCTTTAAAGTCTCTGCGCCAGGAATAATCCGACTGGATGGAGCTGCTGCCGTCGAATCGACCACGGACTGCCGGCGAACCGCGGGCCAGCACCGGCCGGAATGCCGCAAGCGGCCGGAATACAACGGAAATTCGGCAACGAATTGACATGAAAAGGTATTGCGTGCCGCCACATGTCCAGGTCTTCCCATAGTCGCAAGCGCGTACCCCGGCATATGGGTACGACGTTAGATAATCCCCGGATGCCGATGGTATAGTAGGTCGTTCGGGGGTAACGGAAATCGATGTGACGCGTATTACGCCAGTACGTAACCCGGCGATTTTCAGGGGAATGGCTGGTGAAATCGCGTAGCAGGAGGCGAGAGCGCGTCGAAGGCAGTTCCTGGAATCTGCCCCGCATTCCGCAGTGCATAGTGGCCGATGGCCACCTGATCCAGTAGCAGCGACGTCGGCCTTTCCGGCGTTCTGCAGGTGTGGACACGACCTGGCGCAGGCACCCATCGGTGCGCCAGCGCGTCCAGGCTTCTGGTGCATTGCAGCACGTTCTCGCG
Organism: Tahibacter amnicola; assembly: GCF_025398735.1. NCBI lineage: Bacteria > Pseudomonadati > Pseudomonadota > Gammaproteobacteria > Lysobacterales > Rhodanobacteraceae > Tahibacter > Tahibacter amnicola. The sequence goes on along the minus strand of NZ_CP104694.1, from coordinate 4,152,881 downwards.
TATTTCGGCGTCAGCCGATCTGATTCTCGTGCGTCCGGAAGTAACTCCATTTCGGACGTAGCGCCGCTACGCGGGCGCCCTGCGAGTGACTGCCGTGTCGACTGATACCAGACAACAGATTCAAGCACTGCTGCGCCAGCGCAGTGTCGCGGGTGAGCGTCTTGTGCGCGATCCGGTCAGCGAGTGTCCGGCCTCTGAAGGTCAGCGCGCGTTGTGGTTTGCCCAGGCGGTCGCGCAGACGCCGGCATACAACATCGTGACCGGATTTCGCATCGACGGTGCGTTTTCGGTCCCCGCATTCCAGTCTGCACTGGCCTTCCTGGCTGACCGGCACGAGATTGTGCGAACGCAGCTGGTCGAAGAGGCCGGCGCACTTGTGCAGCGCATCCTCCCAACGGTTGAAATACCGCTGCTTGTCGCCGATCTGTCGCAGTCGGATGACAGCGACGGCGCGCTCCGCGCACTGGTCGCCGACGAATGCGGTCGCGCGTTTGACCTCGCCTGCGCGCCGCTGGCGCGGGCAATCGTCGTGAAACTCCATGCGGAATCCCACGTCGCGCTGGCGGTAATGCATCACGCCATGGGGGATGCATGGTCGCAAAATGTCGTCGCAACGGAACTCGGCGCCGCCTACGCGCGCGCGCTGCGCGGTGATTCGTCCGATGTGCCGCCGCTTCCCGTTCAGTATTCGGACTTCAGCCGGTGGCAGCAGGCCATCCTGCGGGGGGCTGAAGGGGAACGCCAGGTGGCTTACTGGCGCCAGGCGCTTGACCGATTGCCACTGCTTCACGGACTACCGACCGACCGGCCGCGACAGTCGGCTATTCCCGCCGAGACGGGGCGTGTTATCCGCCGGCTCCCCACGGCGCCGGTGCTGCGTCTGCAGGAGATCGCACGGGCAGCCAATGCAACGGTGTTCCACGCGCTGTTGGCGCTCTACGCCACTGCCGTGGCGCGCTTCGGTGATACGGATGATGTGACGATCGGTTTTGCCAGCGCAAACCGTCAACGGCCAGAACTGCAGGGACTGATCGGTTACCTGGTCACCGCCTTGCCGGCGCGTATTGCCCTGTCCGACCGCGCCACCCTCCACGACACAATTGCGCAGGTTCGATCGGTCGTTGTAGGGGCGATGGCGAACCAGGATGTGCCGCTTGACGTCATCGTCGATCGCCTCGGAATCGCCAGGGCACCTCAGATCCATCCTTTGTTCCAATTGTTTTTCTCGTACCAGGAAGGCGGCGCGCAGGTCTTGCAGCTGGCGCAGGCGAAGCTGTCGCCACTGCCGGCGGACCTGCTGCCGCGGCGTGCGCCGAAGTTCGACCTCTCCCTGGTCGCACGCCGCGACGAGCACGGCATCGAATTGTGCTGGGATTACGACGTGCGCCTGTTCGATGCGTCGTCCGTCGAAACCATCGCCGACGCAATAATGCAGCTTGCTACCATCGGTGATCCGGCCTTGCCGACAGCCACGGTTGCACTGCTGCCGGCCGAGCGCACGGAAGTCCAGCCGTTGGCCAAGGGCCTTCCGCATTTCCTGCATGACCTGGTTGCACGGCACGTAGCGTCGAGGCCGGATTGCCTGGCGGTCGTTGATAGCACACACCGGTGGACGTACGCGGAGCTGCACAGGCAGTCCGCGCACACGGCGCAGGTGCTGGCGCTGCATGGCGTGGCAGCCGGTGCATGCGTCGTGGTGGCGTTGCGCAGTGGCGCGCCGCTCGTCGCAACCATGCTGGCGATATGGCGCCGAGGCGCGGTATTCGTGCCGGTGGATCCGGAAGTGCCGGTTTCCCGTCTGCAGCAGATCATCCGCGGATGTGCTGCCCTTTGCGTCGTGACGGATGGAGTCGATACCACGGGCGTTCCCGACGGCTGTGCGACTGTCGACATCCGCGCCGGCGGATTCGCGCAGCTGCGTGAGCCCGCGTCTGCGACCATCGTGACCGGTGACGACGTCGCGTACATCGTGCACACGTCGGGATCAACCGGCGTCCCCAAGGGCGTCATGATCGGCCACGCCAACCTGGCGTTCTTTATTGACGCCATGACGCGTCGATTCCCCTTGGCGCCGGGCTGGACGTATGGCATTGCAACCCATCCGTCCACCGACATCGGACTGGGCAATGTGTTTCTCGCACTGGCCACGGGCGGCACACTGCACCTGATCGACCGCGAAACCAGCCGCGACGCGGCAAAATACGCCCGTTACGTGCAGGAGAATCCGATTGACGTGGCGAAGTTCACGCCTAGTCACTACCTCTCGCTGTACCAGCCCGGAACATTCGGCACGGCGCAGCCGCGCCAGATGGTGATTCTTGCCGGCGAAGCGCTGGCGCCGGCAATCATCAGCTCGCTGGCTGATCATTTTGGAAAATGCCGCATCGTCAACTCCTACGGTCCGAGCGAATGCAGCGTGTCGTGCTGCGTGCACGAGATCGACGCACCGGTTGCCGGTGCGCGCGTTCCCATTGGCATGGCGTTGCCCGGGGTACGGCTGCGCGTGATGGGGCAGGGGGAGTTGAGCAACCGCCGGGTGCTGTCGGCGAGCTGGTGATCGAAGGACCGACTGTAGGTCACGGCTACTGCGGTGATGTCGGACAGGGGGGATACGTATCAGGCGGCACGCGCGCCTATCGCACGGGCGACCGTGTGCGCCGGCGTGTCGATGGTTTGCTGGAATTTCTCGGCCGCATCGACGACCAGGTCAAGGTGCTGGGCTATCGCGTCGAGCTGGCCGAGATCGATGTCGCGCTGCGCTGTGTTCCCGGCGTGAGCCAGGCCGCCGTCCGCGCGATGGACCGGCCGTCCGGTGACACTCAGCTGTGTGCATTTGTCGTCACCGATACACAGCTGATTGACGAATCGACGATCCTTCGCGCGCTCCGCGACAAACTTCCGCAACACATGGTTCCGTTTCGCGTTGTCCGCGTCGATGCGATTCCACTCAAACCCAACGGCAAGGTCGACCGAGGCGCGTTGCCCTGGCCCAGCGATAGGGCCATCGCTGCGCACGATCCGCCGCGTACCGCCACAGAATCGGCTCTCGCGGCGATCTGGGGTGATGTACTGGGGGTAGCGTCCGTTGGCCGTGACGCTGACTTCTTCGCGCTCGGCGGAAATTCCCTGCGTACGATCGTCGTGGCGGCCGCGGCGACGAAGCAGGGGCTGTCACTGGGGGCCGCGCAACTGATGAAGACGCCGCGCCTGGCCGACCTGGCCGCGGCCATCGACGGTGGCGCGTTGACGGGCGACAGCACCCTGGAAATGCCTGCCCCCTTCGCCCTCGCCACGATCGCGCCAACCGGGGGCTGGCCGGCCGGCGCGGAAGATGCCTATCCGCTAACGGCCATGCAGGAGGCGATGATTGCCAGCTCCCTGCTGGATAGCGGGATGCCGCGCTACCTGATCGTCCGCTCGCGGCAGATTCCCGGTGAATTTGACGAAACACGGCTGCGCGAGGTCATCGATCGTCTGATCGCCCGCCACCCGGTATTGCGCACCAGCCTGCACTGGGATGGCCCACTGGCCAAGCACCAGGTCGTCCATTCGCGCATCGACGCGCCCGTGATCCGTCACGACTGGCGCGATCGGACGCGCGAGGAACGTGAGCGGCAGCGCGACAGTCTGCTGGCCTCACGGCGTCGCACGCCCCTGGTGCTGGATACGGCGCCGCTGTTTCGCATCGATATCGTGCGTCTCGATGAGGCGCTGACGGAAATCATCTGGACCGCCCACCACGCCATTCTCGACGGATGGAGCGTAGCGACACTGTTCGCGCAGGCCGGAATTTCCAGTGGCGGCGCCGTTGCTTCCGATTCTGCGCACGCCAGCACGCAGCCCACGCCGAACATGGCGCCACTGGTGATGACCGAGCGCTCCGCGCTGGAAAATCCCCACACGCAGCGCTACTGGGCTGCCTACGTTGCCGACCATGTCGCGTGCCACCTGCCGACCTTGCCGGATGGCGGTGTTCGTCGAGAGGCTGGTATCGCATCTGTGCCGATGCTGCGCATCGATCTGGACGCGGCGTTGATCGATAGCGTGCGCAGCGTCGCGAGCATCCGGCGGGTGCCGGCCAAGGCCATCTTCTTCGCAGCCTACGCGATCGTCCTCGCCAGGCTGTGCGGTCGCGAGGTACTCCATACCGGCTACTGTACGCACCGTCGTGATGCGCAAACTGTCGCGACGCAGGCGCTGGGGCTGTATGTCACGACGCTTCCTGTCTGCATCGATACTGCGGTGTCCAACTGGGGCGCGTTGATCGACGCTGCCCATTCCGTGGAATTGACCCTCTGGCCGCACCGGCACACGCCCCTGGTCCAGGTGCAACGGTTGGCGGAAGGCGCGTCGCTTTTTGATCATTTTTTCAATTTCAACGATTTTACTGACGCGGTCGGTGCTGTCGGTGACGCGATTCCGGGCAGCCGGCCGACCTTGTACAACCTCAACGAATTCGCATTGACCGTCAACGTGTTGCTGGATCGTCCCGGCCGTGGTGCGAGCTTGCACCTGGCATACGATCCGTCGCGTTTTGCGGCCGAGCAGGCGGCTTCCGTCGGTGAACTGATGCAGCTGGCATTGCACGGCATGCTCAGCCTCGATGCACCGGTCGACCTCGTCCGCGATGCGTTGCGCGCGCGCATCGTCGATGAATGGAACGCCACGGCGCAAGCGTGGGACTTCCATTGCTGCATGCAGGATTCCTTCCTGCGTCAGGCGGCAGCCACGCCCGGCGCGCCCGCCGTCATTGATGAACGCGGTACGCTCGACTATGCCGGTCTCCTGGCACAGTCCAGCACACTGGCCGAGGCGCTGGTGGCGGCCGGCGTTGGTCCCGAGGTGTTGGTTGCGGTGTGTCTGCCGCGCGGACGTGACCAGGTCATCGCGGCGCTGGCGATTCTGCTGGCCGGCGGTGCGTACGTGCCGATGGAACCGGCTTGGCCGGCAGCACGGCGTGATGCTGTCGTGGACGAGGCGCAGATACGCTATGCCATAGGCGACCCTGCTCTGCTCCCGGATGTGCCGCAGGTCTTCCGGGTAAGTCGAGCGTCGCAGGAAGTCGCGAGCGTCAATGCCGAAGCGGTCCTCGCCCAGCGGCGCCAGGGCCCCGACCAGCTGGCGTACGTGATCTACACATCCGGATCGACCGGCCGCCCGAAGGGTGTGGAGATGACCCACGCCGCGGTCGTGAACACGTTGATCGACATCAACGCGCGGATTGGTCTGTGCCCCGCGGATCGCGTTCTTTCGGTGTCGTCGCTGACCTTCGATCTGTCCGTGTACGACATCTTCGGAGCGCTGGCGGCGGGTGCGTGTGTCGTCATGTTGTCCGATGCGTCGTCGGGTGATCCTGCCCAGTGGCTGGACTGCATCCGCAGGCACGGCGTAACGATCTGGAACGGTGTGCCGATGGCCGCGCAGATCCTGCTCGACGCTGCTGGAAACGACGCGGATGACATCCTTCCGGTGCGTCATTTCCTGCTCTCGGGCGACCGGATTCCTCCGGTCTTGCCGGAACGCCTGAAACAGCGGTTTGCGGGCGCTGCAGTGACCAGCCTGGGCGGCGCCACGGAGGCGGCGATCTGGTCCGTCCTGCATCCGGTCAGCGTCGATACGTCCGGCTGGCGTGGCGTGCCGTACGGCCGTCCCATGGCCAACCAGACGATGTACATACTGGATGCGTCCGATCGCCTGGTGCCGCCCGGCGTCACGGGACAGCTGCACATCGGCGGCGTTGGCCTGTCGCGGGGATATCGCGGTGATCCGGAACGAACCGCGCGACAGTTTTTCCATCACGCCGGCCTGGATACGCGCCTCTACCGCACGGGCGATGCAGCAAGGTTCCTTCCCGACGGCACTATCGAGATCCTGGGACGCATCGACAACCAGGTGAAGATCCGGGGTTACCGCGTCGAACTGGGTGATATTGAAGCCGCTGTTGCCGCGCATGCCGGCGTGACCGATTGCGTCGTCGTTCTGCAGCCCCCCGGACGGTGGTGAACCGCGCCTGGTGGCGTACTACGTCGCGGCGACGGATCTCTCGCCGGCCGCCCTGCGGCAGCACGTGAGCCTCCTGGTTCCTGCCTACATGGTTCCGCAGGCTTATGTGCACCTGGAGCGGATGCCGACCGGATCCAACGGCAAGCTCGATCGAGCCCGGTTGCCGGCACCCGGTGAGAACGACTTTGCACGCATGGCGTTCGTCGCGCCGCGCACGGCGGCCGAGCAGGTGTTGACGTCGATCTGGGAGACTGCACTTCGGCGCGAGGGCATCGGCGTCAACGATAACTTCTTCGAACTGGGTGGGGATTCGATCCTGGCCCTGCGCGTCATTGCGCAGAGCGGGCAGGCGGGATTTGCGGCCACGCTGCGGGATTTCTATCGCGGGCCCACCATTGCCGAGATGGCGCAGCAAACCGGCAAGCTGCAAACCCTGCGTCGCGCGGATGGCACGCAGCCCCTGCTGCCGGCACAGGCCTGGCTGTTCGCCCAGGCGCTGCACAATCCGCAGCACTACAATCAGTCGTTGTTGCTGGAGGTTCCCGCCGGCTTCGATGCGGCGGTCTGGCAGAAGACGCTGGTATCCGTACTGGCCGCGCACGACGTGTTCCGCCTGCGTTTCGACACCCGCAGCGACGCGCCGGCTGCGTACTATGAAGCGGAAATCGTCGCGCCGGACGAGCGCATGCTTGTCGTCCAGGCCGCGAATGCCGACGGGCGGGACGAAGCGCTGGCGGAGCTGGCGCTTCGTCTGCACACCTCGCTGGATCTCGCGCGCGGCGTGACGTTCCGCTCGGGTTATCTGGATTGCGGTACGGCGCCCGGCCGCCTCGTCCTGGTGGCTCATCACCTGGTCATTGATGCGGTGTCGTGGGAGGGCTTGCTGCGGGATCTGGAAGCGTCCTTCCGAGCCACTGGCGCGGGCCTTCCGGCACCGGTGAGCGGCTCTGCTGGTCTGGTCAAGGCGAGGGCTCAACAGCTGCATGCGGCGGCAGCCGATGGCCGCCATCTTTCCGAGCTGGGCTATTGGCGCGCGCAGTTGGAAGGGCTACCAGCGGCCGCTGCGAGCACGAGTCCCCTGCGCCGCGACTCGGCGCACCGCAGTGTCACCTGCGTGCGTTGGGTCCAGGCGGACGACGCGTCGTTCGTCGCTGCGGACCTGAGTCGTCACGAGGTCCTGCTTGCCGCCATCTACCTCGCGCAGCGGCGCAGGACCGGGTGCCAGGAAGTCACTTTGCGGATGGAATCCCACGGACGAGACGTCGAATCGATCGATCTGGCGTCCGCGCCAGGATGGTTCACGGCCTTGTTTCCCCTTCGTCTTGACGCGGTGGGGGACGACGCGATCGCGGTCGCCCGGGCGATCGCGACGCAGTGGCGCAACGTGCCGCATGGCGGCGTCGGGTACGGCGTGCTGCGCTACTTGGCCGGCAGGCCGGAGCTGTGTGCGGCCGAACCGCGTATTGCATTCAACTACTTCGGCGAATTCGGACGCCAGGATGCCGCGGCCGGGCTGCTGCGTGTGTGTCCGGGTTCCAGTGGCGTGAAAGTGGATCCGCTCAACGCGCGCGACTGCGACGTGCTGATCAGCGCCGCCGGTACGCGCGAGGGTCTGCAACTCGGACTCGACTACGCGACGGGCGTCATGGACGAACCCGCGGCCGCGGCGATGGCCGACGACATCGTCGCCCTGCTCGAAGACCTGCTGGATGCGATCGCGCAGGTGCCGTCACACCGGGTGGAAGCGGCGTGGCCGGCGACGCCCACACAGCGCGGCATGCTGCTGCACAGCCAGCTCGAGACGCGGCGTGGTGTCTATGTCAACCAGCTCATTCTACGCCTGAAGGGTGATGTCGACCTGGAGGCCATGCGTCTGGCGTGGCAGCGGACGCTGCTGCGGCACGATGCGTTGCGCACGGCATTTTCCGACCTCGACCAAGACCAGCCCCTGTGCGTCGCATACGCCGACGTGACGTTGCCGTGGCATCGGATTGACCTCCGCGGCGAGCCGGCCGGGACGACGGAGTCGCGCCTGCAAGCTGTGCGAGAGGCGGGTCGCGTCGCCGGTTTTGACCTCGCGGCATCGCCACTGATGCGGTTGACGGTCGTGCAGTTGCCCGCGCAGACGGTGGAGTTGGTCTGGACCTATCACCACGTTCTGCTCGACGGGTGGAGCCTTCCGCTGGTGCTGGGCGATGTGCTGCGCAGCTATGCATCGCCGCACGAAAACCTCGATGCGCCGCCACAAATTGCAACGTACGCGAGGTGGTTGCAGTCGCGCGACCACGAGGCGTCGCGTACCTACTGGCGCGACCTCCTGGCCGGGCTGGACGAACCGACGCGCCTGCCGCTGCGTACGCCGTCGGTGCCGGAGGACGCCACGTCAACGGTGACCGTGGCGTTGGATGAAGCGGCGACGACGATGTTAAAGACTGTTGCCGGCGGGTCCCATGTCACGGTGAACGCCCTGGTGCAGGCGGCCTGGGCCTATGTCCTGCACCGCTACACCGGTTGCGATGAGGTCGTGTTTGGTGCCACGCAGGCGGGGCGTCCGCCAGAGTTGCCGGGCAGCGAGCGCATGGTGGGGTTGTTCATTAACACGATACCGGTCCGTGTTCGTATCGCGCACGAGCGGCCGGCGATTGAGCTGGCAGCCAGCCTGTTCGCGCAGCAGGCTCGCAGCGTCGATCACGCCTACGTGCCGCTGGCGCAGATCCAGGCGGAGAGTCCTTTCGGCCCGGGCACGTCGCTGTTTGATTCCGTTGTCGTATTCGAGAACTACCGCGTCGACGGCGTCAGTGCCCCGGAAACCTCGGCGTGGCAGGTTGAGAGCGTCTCCAGCGATGAAGGAACACACTACCCACTGACGGCGCTGGCCATTCCTGGCCAGTCGCTGCGACTGCGCGTGCGGGGCCGTGCGGACCGTTTTCTTCCGGCCGACGTCGAGCGGATTGCCAGGCATTGGCGCCAGGTTCTCGAATGCATCGCAGCGTTGCCGCGGCAGCGCCAGTCGGACATTGATCTGCTGACGAGAACGGAACTGGCTGACCTGCACGAACGTCTGCGTTTCGATCCCATTCCATTGGCGGTGAATCATCTTTCCGACGCCTTCTCGGCGACGGTCGCGCGCCACGCCGGGCGCCCGGCAGTCCGGTGTGGCGACAAGTTTTACACCTATGCCCAGATTGACCGCCGCGCCAATGCGCTGGCTCATCGCCTGTGCGCCGTGGGTGCCAGCGGGCAGCGCGTCGCCATCTGCCTGGACCGTACCGTGTCGCTCGCGATTGCGCTGCTGGGCACCGTGAAGGCTGGGGCAACGTACGTGCCGCTGGATCCTGCGACACCGCCGGAGCGCCGACGCCTGATCGTTGCTGATGCGCAGTGCCGGTGCGTCATTTCCGAGGGCGCCCACATCGAGGCCCTGGGGGCCGATGTGTCCTGCGTACGGATGGACAGCACCGATGCGGCGGACGAAGCAGACGCGCCCCCGGTTTGCACCGAACGGGCCGAGGCGGCCTACCTCATCTACACCTCGGGAACGACAGGTGTTCCCAAGGGCGTTGCCGTGCAGCATCGCTCCGTGTTGCGCCTGTTCGCCGCAACGCGGGACGCGTTCGGGTTTGACGAACGCGACATCTGGCCGCTTTTCCACTCTTACGCATTCGACGTATCGGTCTGGGAAGTGTGGGGTGCCTGGTTGCACGGCGGCTGCCTCGTGATGGTTCCAGCGACGACGACGCGTGATCCTGCCGCGTGCGTGGATCTCCTCGTCGCTACCGGCGCAACGGTTCTCAACCAGACGCCGACGGCGTTCGAAGCCTTGATGCGGGCCGAGGCACAGCGCGCCGACGTGACGCCGCTGGCGCTCCGGCACGTCCTTTTTGCCGGCGAAGCGCTGGATTTCGCGGCGCTGGCAACCTGGCGCGATCGCCATGGTTTGGACGCACCCGCGCTGTGGAATCTCTACGGCATTACCGAAACCACCGTGCACACGACGCTGTATCGCGTCGTTGCCGATGACATCCGCGCGGACTGCCGTCGCGTCGGCCGTCCGATCCGGGATCTCCAGGTCCGCATCCTCGACCCGCTTGGACGCGACCTGCCGGTTGGCGTGCCGGGTGAGATCTGGGTGGCCGGAGACGGCGTTGCGATGGGCTACCACGATCGGCCCGAGTTGACGGCGCAGCGCTTCGTCACGCGGCCGTGGGAAGGGCAGCCGGTGCGGTACTACCGCAGCGGTGACCTGGGGCGCTACCGCGAGGATGGCGAACTGGAGTGCCTGGGACGGACCGATCGCCAGGTCAAGTTGCGGGGATTCCGCATCGAGCTGGGCGAAATCGAAGCGCAACTGTGCGCGCTGGCATCGGTCGAGAAAGCCGTGGTGCTGATCCGCGGCCAGGGCGAAGATCGCCAGATCGTGGCGTACGTCATCACCAGCCACGGGACGACGGGCGAGGATGCGCTTGCGCTGGAAATGCGGCGTCGTCTAGCCGAACGGCTACCGGATCACATGGTGCCGACGTCAATCGGCTTCGTCGCAGATTTTCCGCGCAACCACAACGGCAAGCTGGATGTGGCGGCATTGCCGGAGATTGGCAGCACTTCGTCGGCCAGGCCGATGCGCGCCACGGATGCTCTGGAGCAGGAAATTCTCTCCGTCTGGAGTGACGTGCTCGGGCGGCCGGTGACCGATCCCGATGTGGATTTCTTCGATCTGGGCGGGCATTCGCTCAAGTTGGGGCAGGTGGCAACGCGGCTGCGGCAACGCTACGGCGCCTCTCTGTCGTTTGCGCAGTTGTACAAGAATGCCAATGTTGCACGGCAGGCGGCGCTTGTCCGGGCGCTGCCCGCGCGGGCCGTCCAGAGCAGTATCTCCGTGCTTTCCGAGGCGCAGCGCCGGGCAGGTGTGGTGCTGACGCCGGATCAGCTGCGCCTGTGGTACCTGTGCCAGGACCCGGAACAGAATCGCGCCTACGGAACGCACTTCTCGCTGCAGCTGCGAGGCGCACTGGACGTGGATGCCTTCCTGGGCGCTCTGCGGGCGACCATCGACCGGCACGAATCCTTGCGCAGCCTGTATGAGGTCATCGACGGACAGCCACGCCAGGTGTTGGTGGACCGACAGGCGTCGCAGGTCGTGTACCAGGATTTGCGCGAACCGGGGACAGCGCTGCATCAGCCATTTGATCTGCGCCGCGAGCCGCCTTTCCGCGCACGGCTGTGTGTGCAGGCGCATGAGGTGCATGTGCTGCAGATCGATATCCATCACATCGCGAGTGACGCCTGGTCGATCGGCCTGCTGATTCGCGAGATCTGCACCCAGTATCGGGCTGGGCTGGGTGACCGGTCGGCGGTGCTGTCGCCGTTGCCGGTCCAGGTAGCCGACGTGGCAGCGTGGTTGGATGAGCCGGCCCAGCGCGCAGCTCGTCTTCGTGACCTGGCCTACTGGCGCGCCCAGCTGCAGGGGCACCGCGGTGTGCTGGCTTTGCGTGCCGATGGGGATGTGGGCCTTGCGGCGGGCGAAGCCGCCGGCGTGGTGGCCCTGCGCTGGTCATCCGCGCTGGCCGCAGGGATTGCACAGACGGCACGCGAGCGTGCCGTCACGCCATTTGTCCTCGTACTGGCGGCCTATGCGATGGTTCTGCAGCGCTTCAGTGGCGATACCGACATCGTCATCGGTGCCGCTGTTGCCCAAAGACCCCATCCGGATATCGAACCGCTGATCGGATTCTTCGCCCAGACTGTGCCCCTCCGCGTACGACTGGATGCTGCCGAGCCGCGGAATGCGCTACTGGATCGGCTGCGGGAAGACCTGCTTTCTGCTATCGAACATGCGCAGGCGCCGCTGGCCGATATTGTCGAGTCGCTGGATATCGAGCGCCCCCTGGGACGCACGCCGCTGTTCCAGGCCGTGCTGACGCTGCAGAACACCGAATCGCAGCCGGCCCAATTGCCCGGCATTACGGTGGTGAAGCAGGACAGCGTGCGTCCGGCCGTGAAATTCGACCTGACCGTATCGCTGCGTGAGACACCCGACGGGTACGTTGGCGAGATCGAGTTCGATCGCCGGCGACTGGCGACACGGACGGTCGAACGGTTCGCGGATGCATTGCGCGACGGCGTCACGCAGCTGTGCGGCGCTGGTGACTCGCCAATGGTGGACGTCGTCGCGTCGTCACCGGCTCCGCACCCGACCGCGGACGCCGACGCTAATCCGGAAGACCTGGATTTCCTGACGTTGGACGAGTTGCAGAAGCTGCTGGATGGTCAAGAGGAAGCATCCGCATGACAAGCCGTGAACTGCCGATGACGGCCGACCTGATCGAGCGCGCCCGTTTGCAGAAAGCCGTAATGATGGCGACGACGGATGCCGCTCCGGGCGATATGCGTGCGCTCGCCGAGGCGCTCGCCCGTGCCGTACCGCAATTGCGCGCCTGTTCCACCGAGACCGGCGAAGTGCTGTATGGCGATCTCGTCGATGCGGTGAAGGCTGGGCGGGCTTCTGCTGCCTTGCAGCAGGCGCTGGAGCGTGATGGCAGCGCCACGTTGCGCCGCGCCAGGGCCTTGCTGCCATTGATCGGCGTTCGCCCCGGCCGCCGATTCGGCATCTCGACCGATGCAGCCTCCCTGGCCGACCTGGCAGTGGCACTGAGCCTGCTGTGCGGTGGCTGCTTCGTGGAGTCTGCCACAGACGCGGAAGTGCTTCTGTGTACAGTACCGAACGCTACTTCTCTACAAACGCAGCACGTGCTGGTATTCGGCGCGGTGGGCGGAATACGTTTACCCGGTGGCAGTGACGCCTGCACGTGGTGGCTGATTGAAGAAAGTGACGGTGTGGACGTCGATCTTTTTGCCGTTCAACGGCGCGGCAATGAACCAGCCGTTGCGGGCTTCCGCGAATTGCGGCCGTATGCCGTGGCGGGATCGGACGGCGCCGCGGTTGCGGACGGCGTCACGGGATTGATCGTCCTCGGCACTTCCACGATACCGGTTCGCGCGCGCCGGTTGCCGGACGGGCGTATCGAAATCCTGGCCCGTCACGGCGGGATGACTCGCATCAATGGCGGCCTGGTCGATATCGACGCGTTGATCATTGGCCTGTCCCAGGCCGCAACCGTGCGGGAACTCCAGGTAGTGGCTCGTGCGGACAGCCAGGGCATCTACCGGCTGGTCGTCTATTACGCCGTGGGTGAAGGTGTTGATACCGTTGCGGTAAGAATCGCCATGGATCGCCTCGCCCAGACACGCGGCCTGTCACTGTCGCAGGTGAGCTTGCCGCGGTTGCCGCGCGACGACGCCGGCGAAGTCGATATCGACCGCCTCTCGGAATATCCCGTCCTGGATGAACACGAAATTTCGCGTACGCAGTCGATACTGCGGGAACGCTGCAATGCCAGTACGGCTTCGCTGACGGTGATCCCCGCGGCGGCGTCGACGCGCCCGGTACTGCTCGCACCGCCGCCCGTGGCGGCGGAAGCCGCGATCGCGCGACCCGGCCCGGATGCGCCGCCGTCGCTGATCGACGGGGGCACGCTGGTCGTTCCCGATGCCGTACCGATGGATCTACGTGCGTTGTTGCAGCGCGCGGCCGCCATTGCGCCCGAACAGGGACTTCTGTGTATCAGTACGCTGGGCGAGTCCGCGTTGAGCTACGTCGCGCTGGACGCGCAGGCCAGCCGTGATGCCACGTTGTTGTGCCAGGCTGGGATACGCCCCGGTCAGCGCGTCGTGGTGCACTGCCGCGAGCCGCTGGAAATCATCCGGGCGTTCTGGGCTTGCGTTTACGCACGCGCGGTTCCCTGCATGGGCGCCGCGCAGCAGGTGCTCGCGGAGGAATCGGAGCAGTCCCGCGTGCTGGGACTGGTTCAACGCCTGAGTGCTCACCTGGTGATTACCGCGCCAGCGCCGCAGAATCCGGCGTTGGTCGGGCCGGCCCTGGTGCTGGCTTTGGAGGACGGCACGCCGACGCCCTTCGCCGCCGTGCACGAAGAGGTTGCAACGGATGCCGATGCCGTCGCCCTTATCATGTTGACGTCGGGCAGCACACGCCTGCCGAAGCTGGTACCGCAATCGCATCGTGCGTTGGTCAGCCATGGCTATGCATCGGGAACCGGATTCGGACTGGGGGTCGCCGACGTCAGTCTCAACTGGATGCCGCTGGACCATGTCGGCGCGCTGGTGATGTTCCACCTGCGCGACGTGCAGCTGATGTGCCGGCAGATACACGTGGCGAAGGAGCATGTTCTTTCCGATCCGCTGCGATGGCTGGACTTGATCGAGCGTTACCGCGTCAGCGTCAGCTGGGCGCCCAATTTCGCTTTCGCGCAGATCAATGCGCGGCTCGCCACGCAGGCCGGACGACGCTGGGACCTGTCTTCCCTGCGGTTCCTCATCAATGCCGGCGAAGCAGTCATGCCGGACGTGACCGAGCGGCTGTTGGCCCTGTGCGCGCCGTTCCGTCTGGCGCCCGACGTGATGAAGCCGGCCTGGGGCATGTCCGAGACTTGTTCTCTGACCGTCATCCATCGCGCCACGCACGCCGGCCAGTTCCGCGAATCGGCGATGACGGCGGTCGGTACGCCGATTCCGGGCCTGGCGGTTCGAATCGTTGACGTCAACGACGTGCCGGTTCCGAGGGGAACGGCCGGTGCTCTGCAAGTACGCGGCGTATTCGTGCTGCAGGGATACCTGGGAGAGGACGCCGGCGAATCGTTCACGACGGACGGTTGGTTCCGCACCGGAGACCTCGCGCAGTGGGGTGATCGCGGGCTGACGATCGTGGGGCGCGACAAGGACGTGGTCATCGTCAACGGTCGCAATATCTCCTGCCAGGCGGTGGAACACGCCGTCGGTGACATCGCCGGTGTCGATACGCCACAGACCACGGCGACAACGTACCGTCCGCCTGGCGCCGTATCCGACCAGGTGGCGGTGTTCGTCGTTCCGACCGGTACCGCCAGTGTGGACGCGCTGAGCCGTGCCGTGCGGGAACGCCTGCGCGACGCTTTGCAGGTGGATGCGCTGGTCGTTCCGGTCCAGGCGCAGGATATTCCGCGGACCCAGATCGGCAAGGCGCAGCGCGGTGCGTTGCAGAAGCGACTGGCTGCGGGCGAATTTTCCGGTGCGATGGTGGAGGCCAATAGTGCGCAAAGTGCACTTCGTGCACTGCCGCCCTGGTTCTTCGCGTCGCGGTGGGTGGCGCAGCAGGGGCGTCCCACCTTGCCGTTGCCTTCCCGCCGGTGGATCGTCGTTGCGCCGAGCAATGACGTGGCGGATCGCGCCTGCCGCTGGCTGGTGGCGCGCGGTGATAGTGCCTGCGTGACGGATGCGGCTGCGTCGCCTTCGGCAGGGGACGGTGTGCTGGTCATCCTGCCTGGCCCGTCCGACGACGCGGCGCGTGCGGCGGACCGCCACGCCTTGCGTGGGCTGGGTTGGCTGGATCCGGCTGCAAACACGCCGCTCCTGCTCGTGAGCAGCGGCCTGTGGGACGGGAATGCCTGCCTCGATACAACCGCCGCATGCGGTGCAATCGCTGGCATCGTGCGCTCGGTGCGGCAGGAACGACCGCAGGCGCCCGTCTGCTGGACCGATGTGCCAACAGGTGCGGACATCGAGCAGCAGCTGGCTGCGGTGTTCGCTGAGTTTTCCAGCCGCGCCGACGAACCTGTCGTGCGCCTGCACGACAGGCGCCGCGCGGTTCAGCGGCTGGGCGTCGAGGCATTCGCCACCAATGCGGCACCGTCGCCGCTGCGCCAGCACGGACGCTACATCGTTACGGGGGCCGGCGGTGACCTGGGGCGCCTGGTTTGCGAGTGGTTGCGCTCCGAGTGGAATGCGCATGTGGTCGGTGTCGGCCGTTCCATTCCTGCCAGCTGGGCGGCGAGCGAATCCTGCCGTTTCATCGTGGCCGACGTGGCAAGCCCGGATTTCGCCGACGCGATGGCGCCGGTCCTGGAAGACGATGAACCGGTCGACGGTGTGTTCCATCTGGCAGGCGAATTCAGTACCGCTGCGCTGGCTGAACTGGACGAATCGCATTACTGCAGCCTGACGCGCGCCAAGCGCGAGGGGACGCTGAACCTGCTGGCGCTGTTGCGGCGCCACGGTCGCTGCGATGCGCGCAGCGTCCTGGTCTTGTTCGGTTCCGTCAACAGTCATTTCGGCGCCGCCGGCGCGGCGGCCTATGCGGCCGCGTGCGCATCCCAGGCGGCGATCGCTGACCGGCTCGGCGCCGACTCCGCGGTGGATGTGCGCTACCTGGGCTGGTCGCAATGGAAGGGGCTGGGGCTCAGCCGCCGCAATGCGCTGGCGGAACTGAGTGCAAACAGGGGCTTTCTGTCGATGGACGCCGAGGCGGCCATGCAGTCTCTGCACCGCGCCTTGTCGAGTACCTGCCGTTCGCTGTTGATCGGGCTTGACGCAGGTCACCTGCGTGTCCTGCGCACGCTCGTGGGCCCGCTGCATGATCCGCAGGTTCGCGCGGAGCTGACCGTCGCGCAGCCGCAGGCGGGGGCGCCCGCCCAGGCATTCAGCGACCCCTTTGGCAATCGCTACGCCGCGTACATTTCGCTGCTGCGGGCGGTTGAAGATGGCGTGGAATCCGAGCGGCAGCTGGCCTATCAGCAGGTGTTGCGCGACATCTGGCAAGACGTCATCGGTGCGCCGCTACAGGACATCGACCGGAACTTCTTCGAGTCCGGCGGCAGCTCGCTGCGTCTGATGCAGGTGAAATCGCGTGTCGAGGAACGATGTGGTCGATCGCTGGAAATTACCGACCTGTTCCGTTTTCCGACCGTGCGTTCGCTGGCCGCACACCTCGCTTCGTTCGAAATGCCAGCCGCGGCCAACGCCGATGTGGCCGACCCGACGCGGGAACGCGCCGCACTGCGCCGGCAGTCACGCGTGCAGGGCAGGGGAGGACATCGATGAGCACCGACCGTATCGCCATCATCGGAATGGCCGTGCGCTGCAGCGGCGCGGCGGATCGTGACCAGTTCTGGCAACTGGTGCTGGAAGGACGCCAGTCGGCGCGACTGGCACGGCCGCGCGAAACGGAGGTACCCGCGCCGCTGGCCGGGCGCGAGGATTTCGTTCCGCTGTCCAATCCGGTTGTCGATTTCGATCGGTTTGACGCAGCCTTCTTCGGCTTCGGCGAACGCGAGGCCGAAGTGATGGATCCGCAGCGCCGGATGCTGTTTGAAACCGCCTGGGCGGCGTTCGAGGACGCCGGCCAGGTGCCGGGTGCTGCGCGGACCGGCACTTATGTCGCCGTCAACCAGAGCGAATACTTCCTGCTCAACCTGGCATCACGCCCGGATCTCTTCGATGTGCTGGGCGGCATGTTGCTAGGCACGATGAATGGACAGGACTTCCCGGCCACGCATCTGGCCTACAAGTTCGACTTGCGCGGCCCGGCGCTCAACATCAACACGGCGTGTTCCGGCTCGCTGGTGGCCGTTCATTCCGCCGTCAACGCCTTGCTCAGCCACGAATGCGACCTTGCCGTGGCTGGCGGTGCGTCCCTGGTCCTCGCGCAGCGTTTTGGCTATGTCCACAAAACCGGTGGCATCAATTCCCGGCAGGGACGTTGCCGGCCGTTCGACGCTGATGCGGACGGTACGATTCCTGGCAGCGGTGCGGCGGTCGTGCTGCTCAAGCGCCTGGACGACGCACTGCGCGATGGCGATCCGATCCACGCGGTGATTCGCGGCACGGCCGTGAACAACGACGGCGCGGGCAAGGTTGGTTTCACTGCGCCCAGTCGTGACGGCCAGGTCGAAGTCATCCGGGAAGCCCTGGCCGTCGCGGATGTCGAGCCGGACCAGCTTGGTTTTCTGGAGACGCACGGTACCGGCACCGCTCTGGGGGACGCTCTGGAACTGGATGCGCTTCAGGCGGTTTTCGGTACGCGCCACGCTGATCGCCCGTTGATGCTGGGCGCTCTCAAGGCCAGTACCGGACACCTGAATGCGGCGGCCGGCGCATCGGCGCTGATCAAGACGGTATTGGCGCTCGTTCACCAGTGTGTTCCGCCACTGGCCAACTTCGCTCGCTCGCCGGCGCAGGTGGACCTGGATCAGGGGCCGCTTCGTGCACCGCGTAGGGCCCTGCCATGGCCGGCAGAAGCGGGACCCCGGCTGGCGGGTGTCAGCTCGTTCGGCATCGGCGGCACCAACGCCCACGTCATCGTCGAAGAGGCACCGCCAGCGCACGTGCTGCGCGCCAGTGCGCGTCCGCAGGTACTGGTCGCGTCGGCGCGCACGGCGCCGTCCCTGCGCGATACGGTCGAGCGCCTGGTGCCGGAAGTCACGCGGAATCAAGGGGCATTGGCGGATATCGCCTACACGCTGGCGGTGGGGCGGAAGACGCATGCGTGGCGGTCCGCGGCTGTGGGCGCGGACGCCACGGCGGTGGGCAGGTCCTTGCGCGACGCCGTGCAGGCGCCGGCGTGTGCAGAGGAAGGCATCGGTCCGGTTGCTTTTCTGATTGCGGGCCAGGGTGAGAATTGCGTGGCGGGCCTGCGTGCGCTCTACCAGTGGGAAGAGGCGTTCCGGCGAAGTGTGGATCAGTGCCGGGAGTATCTGGTGGCCATCGATGCCGTCCATCAGACCGTCTTCTGGAACGACGTGCTCCAATCGCCGGATCCCTTGCCGCCGCGGTTCGACGATACCGACTACCAGCAACCCCTGTTGTTCGTATTCGCCTATGCCCAGGCGCGATTGCTGGAGTCCTGGGGCGTCCGGCCGGCTTGCGTGATGGGCCACAGCCTGGGTGAATATGTCGCTGCGTGCCTGGCGGGACTGTTCTCGCTGGACGATGCCTTGCGCCTGGTCCATGCGCGCGGCATCGCGATGCAGGCGACTCCGCCGGGCGAGATGCTCGCGGTGTTCTGTCCGGAGGCGGCCGCCATCGGATTTGCCACGCGCAGCGGCGCCGACATTGCCGCCTGCAACGGCGCCATGAATCAGGTTCTGGCAGGTAGCGCCACGCAGATCGCCGATGTGGAGCGGTGGGCCCTGGAAGATGGATGGCAGTCGCGACGGCTGCGCGTCACCCGGGCCTTCCATTCGCACCTGATCGAACCGGCACTCGATGCGCTGCGGTCCTCGCTGTCGATGGTGCGCTTCGGTGCATTGAAGGTCCCCCTGGTGGGTAACCTCGATGCCGCGTGGAACACAGGGCGTGAGCTTGCGGATGTTGCCTGCTGGGTTGCGCATGCGCGGCAGGCCGTGCGATTTGCCGACAGTCTTCAGACGCTCGCAGCGCGGGGCATCCGGACAGTGCTGGAAATCGGGCCCGGAACGACGCTGACGCGGCTGGCGCAGGCACACGCCACGGCTGCGAATCTGCCACTGCGTATCGCCGACATCCCGGGGGCGGCACACGACACGACGGTGGTCGCCTATCGGCGCCTGGCGGGCTTCTGGTGCGCCGGAGGCGAGGTCAACTGGAGAGCATTCTATTCAGGCGAGTCGCGCCGACGGATACATCTGCCGGGGTATGCCTTCGAGCGCCGCCGTTACTGGATTGAGCGGGCTGCCGCGCCGTGTGCGACACCGCAGGATGAGTGCGCGGGATGGCTCTACCGGCCTGTGTGGCGGCCGTGCGATCTGCGCCTCTCGCCGGGTGGGGACACGGCCTCCTGGCTGGTCTTCGACGACGGCAGCGTGGATGGCCTTGCCGGCCTGTGCGAGATCCTGCGTGGCCAGGGCCATGGCGTCGTCCGCATTGCGCCCGGCAGCCAGTTCGCCGTCCTGGCCCAGAAGGTCACCATGAGAGGTGGCGGTGACGACCTCATCCGGCTTGCTACGTATCTGGCAGCAACGGGTAGCGGAAACCACCGCATTCTTTATGGCTGGAGCCTCGCCCAAAATCGCGGCGGTGCAGGCGACTTATCCTTCCTGCTCGGGCTGTCGCGGCACGTGCTGCGAAGCGGCGACCGTCCGGCGGGCGACGTACTGGCCGTGATCGCCCTCAGTTCGGGACAGGACGGAGAGGTCGAGCCGACGCGCGCGGCCTTGGCGGGGGCGCTGCGCGTCATCGCGCAGGAAGTGTCCGGCGTCCGGACGCGGTTTATCGTTGTGGACAACTCATCCGAGCTGTCCTGCGTTCCGGCGGCTGTTGGCGGCACCGAGTCATTCCGGGAGTTGTGGTTGTCGGCGCAGTGGATGGCGCGGGACTACATCCCGGCACGACCGGAGGAAACCGCCGCCGCCCAGGCGTTCAGGCCTGACGGCAAATACCTCGTGGTGGGCGGGCAAGGTAAGGTTGGCCAGATTCTCACCACCGCGCTGAGTGCGCAGATGCCGTTGCAGCTGGCGCTGCTCGGACGTCATCCCTTGCCGGCCGGCAGCGGCGTGGAAGAGATCGACTTGACGCGACCCCGCGTGGATGCGCGCCGTATCGTCCTGGCCGCGGCCGGGTTCGTGAGGGCACCGGCAGCGGACGACACGGCGATCGCGGCAGCACATGATGCGCTCGCGCGGCTATCAGTCGCCATCGTACAGGCCTATGTTGCACGACACCTGCCCCGGTTTGCGCCGGGCGCGCGCTATCGCGTTGCCGAGGTCGCCGCCACGCTGTGCCCGGCGACACCGTTGCGCCGCATCGCCCAGGTGATGGTGCGCGTACTCGTGGATGGCGGCGTCTTCATCCGCGACGAGGACACGGTCGTGGTCGCGACCGTCGACGGCCATCCGCCCGCACAGATCGAACGGGAACTGGCGCTCGCGCATCCGGATTTTGCGGGGCCAGCGAGGCGATTGCTGCATTGCGCCGCGCATTTCGACGACGTCCTCCATGGACGCCGGAGTGGCGTCTCGGTGCTCTATCCGGACGGGTCAGCCCGATTCCTGCGCGCAACCGCGCCGGGCCACCTGGCGCAACGTGATTTTCGCGATGCGGTCGATCGTCTGCGTCGCACGCTCACGGAACTGGCGGCGTCGACCGGTGGCCGGCCGTTACGCATTCTGGAGATCGGCGGCGGCAATGGCTCGCTGACGCGCCAGCTGGCGCCGCTGCTGAACACCTTGAACGTCAGCTACTGTTTCACCGACATCGGTCCGAGCTTCGTGCAGGGAGGGCGACGGCTGGCGGCGGAAAATGGCTACGAATGGATTTCAGCGCGCGTGTTCGATATCGAGGGTGAACCTGCATCGCAGGGTTTTTCGCCGGGTGAGTTCGACGTCATCATCGGCTTCAACGTGCTACACATCGCGGCGCGGCTGGAGCGCGCGATCGACAATCTGTCCACCCTGTTGTCCGCTGGCGGAACCTTCGCACTGGTCGAAACCATGCAGTGGATGCCTTGGACCGAGCTGGTCTGGGGGCTGACGGACGACTGGTGGCGCTACGAGGATCTCGAGCTGCGTAGCGATGGTCCTCTGCTGGAGGCATCGGCCTGGCAGCACGTGTTCGAAAAGATGGGGTTTGCCGTTTCTCGTGTTGTTGCCCGACAGGGAGCTGCGGACGGTCTTGTCCTCGCCGCGGTTCCACCGCCGGATCGATGTGCGGCAATTCTGTCCTCGAGCGAGGCGGCGGCACAGCGCGGCGCGCACCTGCGCCGTCTGGTGAATGCCGGTTCGACGGTCGTGTACTACCGCGGCGATGCCAGTGATCCGGAGGACGTGCGGCGTCTGCAGGATGCGCTCTTGCACCGTTTCGGCGCGCTCGACGGTGTCGTATACGCGGCGACAACCGGTATGCGGGCCATGGCGCTGCTCGACGACATCGACCAGCGCCACGTGGGGGCCGAGCTGGCGATCAAGGCCGATGGCCTGGTGCATCTGGACTCGCTGTGTGCGGCGCTCAGGCCCGCATTTGTTGCAGTGATGTCGTCGATGTCGTCGATCCTGGGCGGCATTGGCCATTTTGGCTATGCGACGGCTAACGGATTCCAGGACGCTTGGTGCCGCAACCGAGCCACGCATACCGGTACCCGGTGGTTCGCGGTGAACTGGGATGCCTGGGGCGATGCGGACAAAACCTTTGGTGCCTCCGTCGCGCGGCATGGCATGGGCAGCGACGAAGCGGTGCGCGCGCTGTGTTCGGCACTTCGCTGCCAACCGGGCCAATGGCTGGTATCGCGGCATTCACTCGACGAGCGCATGGACCAGTGGCTGGGCCGGGCAGCAACGTCCGGTCCGTCGACTGACCGTGATGCGGCCGCCGCTCCGGGTGGCAACGAATCCATCTTGCAACAAATGATCGCGCTGTGGCGCGAACTGCTGGGACGTGGATCACCAGTGGAGGCATCGTCGGATTTCCGCGCTCTGGGGGGATTCGCTGCAGGCGGTGCAGCTGGTCAGTCTGGTGCGCAGCCGGTTTGGCAGACATGTCAGCCTCGCCGAATTCGTGCGCGCACCGACCGTTGCTCATCTGGTGTCGCTGGTGGAGGCGCGGCCCGCTTCGTGGACGCCGTTGGTCACGTTGGCGCGCAACGATGGGGGGGCTGTGTTGGCCTGCATCCATCCGGGTGGTGGGGGAATCCAGTGCTATCGCTCGCTTGCGGATGCGCTGGGCGGCGGACGCACGATCCATGCGGTGCAGTCACGCCGCTTTGCGCCTGACGCATTGCCACCGCACCGCTCCGTCGAAGCGATGGCCATGGAATACTGCGCGGCCATTCGTGCGGCGGACGAGGGCGCACCGCTGACGCTGCTGGGCTACTGTTTCGGCGGCATGATCGCGTTCGAAGTGGCCACACAGCTGGAAGCCGCCGGCCGGCGCGTGGAGCGCCTGGTCATCATCGACGGTCATCCGCCGGGCGTGGATGACGGCTTTGTGGACCAGCGTCATTTTATCGAAACGCAATTGTCGATGGTCAGCTTGCAGACGGTCGGCAGCGACTGGCTCGAAACCGTTGCTGCGCTGAGCCCCGAGGAACAGGCGGCAGCCGTGGCGGAACGCATCGACTGGTCGCGCGCGGAGCCGGGTACCGAAGCGATGATGCGGCGCGCCGTACTGGAGGTGATACTGACCAACGTCGCGAAGAATGCCTACCGCCCGTCCGCCATGTTGCAGTGCAAGGTCGATTTGCTTCGCATCGACGATGCGGGTTTTCACCGCGACAGCAACGTGGTGCCCGACCTGGGCTGGCAGGCATTCTGCGCCAGACCGGTCAGCGTTCACTGGCTGGCCGGCGAACACAACACGCTGTTTGACGCGGAACACATCGCGCCCATCGTGGCGCACGTGCAACACGTGGTGCCGGCGATGGACGGAATTTCCGACGCCGTATTCGTTTCGGGTCAGCCCGCATGACGCTGAAGCGCTCCCCTATCGCGCCGGCAGCGGCGGGCCGCGGGTACAAACTGCCGCAGAGGACAACCTGCATCATGTTTACGAAGTCGTGTACTATAGTTCGTTGGCTCACGCCGCTAGCGGCTGAGTGGAACATCGTTCGACGAAAGACGGGAAAGTAGTCGATGCTGCAGCGTATAGCGTCGCTTTATTTCAGCTACGCCAGCCCCTGGTTGAAACGGTTTTCACCGATCGGCTCAGGGCCCGTCTGGCGCCGCGACTCGCTGGCATGGCTGGCCCGTATCGAACAGGCCCACGGTGCGATCAGCGATGAGTTCGCGCGCTGGCTCGATGGCGGCCATCGCGTTCCGGACAAGGAAGACCTCGCTCCCGGCACCACGTCCCACTATGGTCCCGAGCGCTGGGAACTGCTGCACCTGATGCTGTGCGGCGAGCGCATCGCACCGGTCGCTCCCCATTTTCCGGCCACGCTGGCCGCGCTGGCGGTAATTCCCGATATCCGCACCGTGATGTTTTCGCGGCTTCCACCGGAGCGCAAGCACATTCCGCGTCACCGGGATGGCGAATCCGGCACGCTGCGGATGCATCTGGGACTGAAAGTGCCGGCGTCGGGCGTGTGCCAGATCGAGATTGCCGGCCAGCCGCTGGCGTGGAAAGTGGGCGAGGCGTTTGTGATGGACGTGGGCGCCAATGAGCACGAAGTACGCAAGGACGCCGACGAGGAACGCATCATCCTGATCGTCGATTTCCTGCATCCGTTGCCTTCGTGGGTCGCGTGGCTGCAGCGCCGCTTTTATGCCGTGCATGTCGGCCTGCAGGCGAAGGCCATGATGCAATCGGCCTACGCGCGTCTGTGCCAGGCGTCCAAGGCATGATCCAGGAAGGCTTGAACATGCCGATGAATGGATCGACTGCCAGTACTGGTCCGACACTTCACGAGTCGCCCGCCTGCCGGCAGCAGAGTTCAACACGGATACACAACCTGACAGGTTTGCCCTGCAGGCGGTTCCCTCCACCACTGACAGGACGCGACGCGTGACGACTCGTTTGTGGCAAACCTATTTCCGGCGTGTCGACCCGCTTCTCAAGCGATTTTCGCTGATCGGACGCGGCCCGTTGTGGCGTCGCGACGCATTGCCCTGGCTGTCGAAATTCGAGGAAGCCCATGAAACGGTGCTGGCGGAATTCCAGCGCTACCTTCGCAACGGCATGAGCATGCCGGACAAGGAAGACCTCGATCCTGGCCGTACGTCGCAGTACGGAACTGATCGCTGGGAGCTGCTGCATCTGCTGGTCTACGGCGAGCGCATGCCCAACGTAGCGGAACATTTTCCCGAAACCGTCAAGCTGGCGGAGTCGATTGCACCGGGCATGTGCAGCATTATGTTTTCGCGGCTTCCGCCCGAGCGGAAGCACATTCCGCGACATCGCGATGCGGAGAACGGCACCCTGCGCATGCACCTGGGCCTGGTCGTACCTGCCGAGGGGGCGTGCTACATCGATGTGGGCGACGGAAGGGCGCACTGGCGCAAAGGCGAGGCGTTCGTGATGGATGCCACCTACGAGCATGGCGTGACCAAGGAAGCCGAGGCTGAGCGCATTGTGCTGATTGTGGATTTTTACCGGCCGGTACCGGCCTGGGTGGCCTGGTTGACGCATCGCCTCTATCGACGCCATGGCGGCAAGATCGCCAAGCGCGTCCTGCACGCGTCCTACGCCAAGCGTGCGCAGCAGCAGGCGCTGGTCCAGTGACCGTGCCGGTTCACCACTATGGCGGCAAAGTCCGCGGCGCGAGGCCGGAAAGCCCATGACCTCCTCGCCATTCCTGGTGACGCCGCGACCCAACCCGACAGCCCGTAGCCGCCTGGTCGTGTTTCCTTATGCCGGCGGTGGCGCCGCGGTGTTCTATCACTGGCTCGATCGTCTGCCGCTGGACATCGAGCTGAGTATCGTCCGTCTGCCGGGTCGCGAATCGCTCGTGGATACGGCGCCATTTCGCGATTCGCAACGGGCGGCTTCCCACATCGCCGATACGCTGGTCTCATCCGATCGGCGTCCGGTTGCGTGTTTCGGGCACAGCCTCGGCGCGCTGATGGCCTATGAGACGGTGCGTGAACTGCGTCGGCGAGGCGGTCAATTGCCGTACCTGCTGATGCTGTCGGGCCGCTCGGCGGCGCACGTGCCGATGCGGCGCGAACCTGTCTTCAACTTGCCGCGCACGGCGTTCTTCGCGCAACTCGTGGCGATGGGGGGGATGCCCGAAGAAATGCTGGCATTGCCCGAACTGCTGGAGTTCGTCGAACCGACGCTGCGGGCGGATCTGGCGATCAACGACACCTACCAGCACGTCATCGAACCGCCACTGGCGGTGCCGTTTGTCACCTTTGCCGGCCGGCAGGACGGCGATTTTCCCGAAAGCGACATTGCACGCTGGGCCGAGCTGACCTCCCTGTCATTCCGGCAGCATGCCTTCGACGGCGGACACTTCTTCATCAACACGCATCGCGATGAACTCCTGCGTTGGGTTGTCCAGCATGTCGCGGAATATCGTCCGCCACTGGCTGGCGCTGCGCAGGAACTCCCGGAGTTGCATTTCGTATGACCACTGTTCCGGCCATCTGCCATGGATAGACCGATTGAAGTGAGCCCGGCGCGTCGTTGGCGTCGCATTGCCATGGTTGTCGGTGGCGTGTTCGCGGCGTTGCTGCTGGTACGCGAAATCCGCAGCCGCAGTTTGCCGGGCGTCCAGAAAGATTCCATCAGTGTCGCCCAGGTGCGCCAGGCCAATTTCGAGGACGCCGTCAATCTGCGCGGCGCCATCATGCCGGAGACCTCGGTCGTGCTGGGTGCCAGCGAAGGCGGCCGCGTGGAGAAGATCCACATCAAGGAAGGCACGGCGGTCAAGAAGGGCGACCTGCTGCTGGAAATCAGCAATACCTCGCTGCAACTGGCCGTGGTGCGCGGCCAGGCCGACCTGGCCGAGCAGACCAACCTCCTGCTCGGAAACCAGATCTCCTCCGAGCAGCGACGCCTGGAACTGGGACGCGAACTGCTCGCCGCGCAGACTCAGCTCGACAAACACCGGCGGCAGCTCAAACGCTTGACCGAACTGCGCAAGACCGGCGCGGTATCGGTGGAAACGCTGGAAGACGCGCAACGCAATGTCGAGCAACAGGAGCAGCTCAAGAAGCTCGTCGAGCATTCGCTGGCCGAGAACCTGGCCTTGCGTTCACGCCAGGAGCGGGAGCTGCAGTCGACTGTGTCCATGCTGCACAAGAACATCGATATCGCCCAACAAGTGCTTGATCGCCTGGCCGTGCGCTCGCCCATCGACGGCCGCCTGACTTCGCTCAAGGCCGAAGTCGGATCGACCCTGCGCGAAGGCGACGTGATCGGTCAGATCGACGACGAATCGCAGCTGAAGGTCCAGGCCAACGTCGATGAGTTCTATATCCCGCGGCTGCAGGTGGCGCAGCACGCGACTGTTCTCTACGGCGGAAAGTCGTTCCCGCTGGCCGTCAAGCGTATTTACCCCCAGGTGACCAACGGCCAGTTTCGCATTGACCTGGATTTCGTCGGCGAGAAGCCGGCTGACCTGCGCATGGGCCAGAGTTTGTCGCTGCAACTGCAGTTGTCCAATGGGGCTTCTGCGTTGCAGGTTGCGTCGGGGCCCTACGTGGCGCAGACCGGCGGTCGCTACGTCTACGTCTACGACGAGAGCCGCGGCACGGCACAACGCCGCGACCTCAAGCTCGGCCGGCAGAGTGAATCGGCCATCGAGGTACTTTCCGGTCTCAAGGCTGGCGAGTACGTCATCACTTCCTCCTACGAAACCTTTGGCGAGGCCGCGGAAATCCGCGTGCTGAACTGAAACTCCTCTCACGGCGAACTCTCCATGTCCGATCCCATCATTCGCGTCACGTCGCTGCACAAGCGCTACCGTACCGACCGGCTCGAAACAACGGCGCTCGAAGGCGTTTCTTTCGAGATCCAACGAGGCGAGTTCGTCGCGGTGATGGGGCCTTCCGGTTGCGGCAAGTCGACCCTGCTCAATGTCCTGGGCCTGCTCGACCGCGCCGACGGTGGCAGCTACCAGCTGGAGGGCAATGAAACCGTCGGTGGCAGCGAAGACCATCGCACTGGTTTGCGTAAAAAGTACATTGGTTTTATTTTCCAGAGTTTCAACCTGATCGACGAACTGACGGTTCGCGCCAACGTCGAGCTGGGCGTGTACTACCACGGCATCCGTGGCAAGGAGGCCTCGCGCATGGCCGATGAGGCGCTCGAAAAGCTCGGCCTGAGCGCGCGCGGCGATCACATGCCCTCACAGCTCTCCGGTGGCCAGCAACAGCGCGCCGCCATTGCGCGCGCAATCGTCAATCGTCCGAAACTCCTGCTGGCAGACGAACCAACCGGCAACCTGGACTCGCGCAATCGCGAAGAAGTGCTGGAGATCCTGTCCACGCTGAACGCGCAGGGTTCCACCATCGTGATGGTCACGCATTCTGACGATGATGCCAGCCGGGCAGGGCGGATCGTCCGTCTGCGCGACGGGCAGCTGCACGCGTCGAGCTGAGGAGCCGGACATGTCCGCATTGATGGCCCCGGTCATGATGGCGCTGCGCGCTTCGTTGCAGCAGCCCTGGACCGCGCTGCTGAAACTGGTGGGGTTCGTGATCGGCTTTGTCGGTTGCATCCTGATCCTTGCCTTCGTCAACTACGAATCGCACTACGACGCCTGGCTGAGCCAGGGCGACCGGATTGCGCGCGTCATCCAGATTCGCGATGTGAAAACGGGCCAGCGCTCGGTCAGCCCGCCGTACCCCTTCGCCGACGCCGCGCGCACGGACATCCCCGGCGTCGTCGCGACGGCGCGGATGCAGCCGTTGCGCATCATGCTTCAGCAGGGACAGGCGCGCTTCAATGAAGTCGCCCTGTTTGTCGACCCTGCGTTTCTGCAGGTGTTTGACGTCACGATCGACGCGGGTGCCAGCAATCCGCTGGAGAACCCCTATTCGGCGGTGCTGTCGCGGCGTGCCGCGTTCAAGTATTTCGGCCGTACCGATGTCGTGGGCAGCCGCTTGCTGCTGGGGGGCAAGCAGGAAGTGACGGTCACGGCCGTTATGCCGAACTGGCGCGCGGACTCGCACCTGTCGCCGGATGTGCTCCTGCCGTTGGAATCGTTCTTCCAGATGGCCAAGGAGAACGGCAACGTCGACCGCGAACGCATCACTGGCTGGGACAATTGCCAGTGCTATCCGACGTATCTGCTGTTTGACCGGGCCGACCGGTTCGCCGCAGCCGATGCCGCGCTGCGCGATACCCTGGTGCGCCACCAGGGCGAGGACTATGCCGCGCGACTGCCGCTTTTTCTGCAGCACGTGACCGACGCGTACCTGGACTCGAACAAGTACCGCACCTATCTGGACCACGCGAAGAAGGGCGATCGCGTACAGCTGCTCGTATTCCTCGCAATCGCCTTCGTATTGCTACTGATATCGGGCGTGAATTTCGCCAACCTCAGCGTGGCCGAGGCTACCCGCCGCGCCAAGGAAGTCGGAATGCGCCGGATTCTGGGCGCCACGCGCACCGACGTGAACGGACAGCTGATCGGTGAAGCCCTGGCATTTGCGACCGTCGCGCTCGTTCTCAGCTTTGGCGTCGCGGCCTTGCTGATCTCGCCATTTGCGTCATTTGTGGCGCGCCCCATTGCCGTCGATACGATTCTGGCGCCGATGGTCATCGGCCAGGTGGTGCTTGCCGCTGTGCTTGCAACGGCGGTGGCCGGCAGCGTTCCGGCGTTGCTGCTGTCCCGCGCCGAGCCCGTGGCGCTGCTGCGCGAGAGTGCGACGTCCGATGGACGCCTGCTCTCCGGCGGGCGCCTTCGCCAGATCATGGTGATGCTGCAGATCCTGGTGTCCACGGCGCTGATCGTGGGCTCGCTCGCGATCTATTCGCAGATTGCCTATGTGCGCCACCTGCCGCGCGGCTTTGTCATGGACGACAAGCTCGTCGTCAATGGCGAAGGTAGTCACGACGCCTTCGGCGAAATCAGCGCGCAGCTGGCGGCGTTGCCCACGGTGACGCGGGTGTCGATCGCCAACGCGCTACCCACCACGCAGACGCCCTCGCCACAGCAGTTGCTGCGCCAGGGCGCGGCGCCTACGGATGCGCGCGGTGTGGTGATCAACGACATCGACTTCGGATTCTTCAGTGCATTGGGCGTCAGGTCGGTTGCCGGACGCCTGTTCGATCCGAACTTCGGCTCCGACAGCTATCGCGTTCCCGACAAGGCTGACGAGGAGCGTGAGGTGAACGTGGTGGTGAACCAGGCCGCCGCGGCAGAACTGGGTTTTGCATCGCCCGACTTGGCCCTGGACCAGGTTGTCCGTGCCGCCGACAAGAACCAGGCTGCCCTGGCCATGCGCATCGTCGGCGTAGTGGAGAATATCCGCTACGGCAGCCCGAAGGAGGCTGTCCAGCCGATGGTCTACCGGGCGCGCGTCGACTGGAACGTCAACCGGCACGAGCCGCGTTTCTTCCTGGTGTCGTCGACGGATCCGGGCAACCCGCAGTTGCAGGAGAACGTGCGCCAGCTCTGGATCCGTCTGGTGCCCGGCTTCGTCAGCGATGCCACGCCGATGACGACTCGCCTGACCGGCCAGTTGCGCGGCGAGCAGCAGCAGTTCCGCATGGTGCTGATGTTCACGGGGGCAGCGCTGCTGATTTCCGTTCTGGGTGTGCTGGGCCTGGCGGCGTTCGTCATGCGCCGCCGCGCCAAGGAGCTGGCCGTGCGCCGCGTGGTCGGCGCATCGCCGTTGCAGATTGCGCAGCTGGTGTCGATGCAGCAGATGCGGCACATCCTGGTCGCCGTGGTGCTGAGCCTGCCCTTGTCGTACTGGATGATCCTGCGCTGGCTGCAGAATTTCGACCTGCGCGTGCCGGTGTCGTGGTCCTGGTTTGCCGGAGGCGCCCTGCTGAGCCTGTGCTGCGCCTTTCTATTGTTGCTGGCGTTTACCGCCCGGGTAGCGGCGGCCAGCCCGGTTCGCTACCTCAAAGACAGCTGAGCACACGAGATACTGTTTCGATCAGGAGTAGAAACGATGGATACCAACACGGATTTGCTGTATTTCGCCGTCATCAATCACGAAGAGCAGTATTCCATCTGGCCGGCCGACCGGGAGCTGCCGTCAGGGTGGAGCGCCGTGGGTGAGGCGCAGCCGCGCGAAGCGTGCCTGGACTACATCGAGAAGGTGTGGACAGACATGCGTCCGCTGAGCCTGCGAAAAGCGCTCGGCGAAGCGTAAGTCGCATGTCATTCGGGGGGAGGGCGCGGTTGACGCGAGGGAGTCGCGTGCGACCGTCGAAGAGGTCATCGGGCGGCCGTCGCCAGCTATGCCCGGCAGCAGCGCACAATGGTTCGCGCTGCGCGACATGCTGCCATCAATGCTGTTCGCAGCGGCGTTGAGCGCCGTCGCGGCCGCAGTTGGCATCTTCGTCATCGCCGAGATCGGCCGTTCGATTTCGGCATCCGCGCCGCGCATGGGATTTTGGTCCGCTGCACTCTTGCTGCTCGGATTGCTTGTCCTCAATACGTCGGCGCGCTACCTGCTCAGCACACTCGCCCAGGACGCCACGCTGCGGATTCGGCGTGACCTGATCACGCGGTTCATGGGGGCCTCGGTGCGGCGCATCGAGGAAATCGGTCCGCCGCGTGTCTATTCCGCGTTGACCGTCGATGCGTACCAGGTGGCGCACGCGCTCGCGAGCATTCCGATCGCTCTGTTCAGCACCCTGCTGCTGCTGTGCGGGATCGGCTACGTTGCCTATCTGTCATGGAAACTGGTGTTGTTTGTGCTCGGCGTCGCTGGCATCGGCGTAGCCGTCTCGGTGGTGTTCCAGCGCCGTGCGGCGCGGATTCTCAATGACGAGCGCCACACCCAGGACAGCCTGATCGAGGCCTACGAAGCGCTGGCCTACGGCAAGAAGGAGTTCATGCTCAGCGAGCGTCGCCGCTCGCGTTTCCTGCATCGCGACATGGAGAGCCTGCTGGAAACTATCCGGCGTGCTGTGGTGCGGTCTGATCTGCACTGGGAAATTTCGGGGCAGTGGACCGAGATCTTCCTGTTGCTGCTGCTGGTGATGATGGTCAGCCTGCCGTCGGCGCTGCTGGGCCTGGACAAGGCGGTGCTTGCGCAGACGTTGCTTGTCACCTTTTACCTGCGCGGGCCGGTTGGAAGTCTGATCAATGTGATGCAGCGCTTCACTTATGCGCGCGTGGCCTTGCGACGCCTCGACGAACTCGTGTTGGACGATGACACCACACCGCAGACGCCGGTACCGGTCGCCGAGTCCATCGAGCTGCGCGGCGTGGGCTTCAGCTACCGCGATGAACGCGCACGCCCGCTATTTTCGGTCGGCCCGATCGACCTGGTCGTGCGTCGCGGCGAAGTCACGTTCATTACCGGAGGCAACGGCAGTGGCAAGTCCACGCTGTGCAAGCTGATCTGTGGTCTCTACGCACCGGAGTCGGGACAGCTGCTGGCTGATGGCAACCCCGTCGCGTCGGCACTCCACCTGAGGGAGCGGTTTGCCGCGTTGTTTTTCGACTATTTCCCGTTCCCTACGCTTCCGTTGTCCGTGGAGCACCTGACTCCGGGACGGCGTGCGGCGATCGAGACACTGCTTGCCGATTTCGGACTAGACGGCAAGACAGCACTGCAGGGCAATCGCTGGAGCCAGACGCGTCTTTCCACCGGCCAGCGCCGGCGGCTTGCGCTGATATCGACGCTGGCCGAAGACAAGGACATCTATCTCTTCGACGAACCGGCGGCCGACCAGGACCCGCACTTCCGACGGTTTCTGTACACGCAGGTGATTCCCGCCCTCAAGCGGGAGAACAAGGCAGTCATCGTCGTCAGTCACGACGAGGCCTTCTTCGCGACGGCCGATCACCTGTACGTACTGTCCGACGGCCAGTTCCGCCGCTCGCGGGAAGACGTGGCGTCGCCGGTTGCCGAAGGGGATCGCTGGCAGATTCCGGCAGCGCTTGCGATCGATCCCGCCGAGGGCGCCGCTTCTCCCTCCACCACGGAGGAACCGTCGTTGCCGACGCTGCTACGGGGCCGGCCGGGTTCCCGGCGTGTCGCAACGGTGCTGGCGATGGGCCTGGTCCTACTGGCGGCTGCGATCCCGAACCTGGGCACGCGTGGTGTGGAAAGCACGGACGATGTCGCGGTCGGGCGCGCGGCCCAGCGCTACCTGGCGACGTGGCTCGGTGAGCAGCAACCGCACCCGACCGGCAGCCTCCGCAACGACGCGATGGCAGACCGGCTTGAGAACGATCTGCGCCTGGCGGGTTTCTCCGTCGAGAATCAGCGCGCCACCGATTGCGACACGCGCCAGTGTGTCTCGCTGCGCAACATCATCGCCAGCCGGCTGCCTGACTCGTCGCGTCCGGCCCTGGTTATCAGTGCGCACTACGATTCCGCGCCGGCTGGCCCCGGCGCCGCCGACAACGGGCTGGGCGTGGCGGCCGTCATGGCATTTGCCCAGTCCAGCTTTGTGCGCGAGAACGTGACGCAGAACCTGATTCTTCTGTTCACCGATGCCGAAGAGCAGGGAGCGCGGGGCGCCAAGGCCTTCGTCAACCAGCACCCGCTGGCGAATCGGGCGGGCTATGTCGTCAACCTCGACTCGCTCGGCGCGGCGGGCCCCCTGGTGGCTTACGACCTGGGAGCCATCCCGGCGACGACGTTTGCCGTGGCATTGAAATCGGCGGCTGGCCTGTCCTACAGCGGGGCGATTGGCGCGTTGTACCGGCTGATGCCGAACACGACCGACCTGTCCGTCTATTCCCGCGCGGGAATCGCGGGTGTTTCCCTGGGCCACGTCGTGGGCGACGGTGGCTATCACCTGTCCGGCGATCGCCTGGAGCGCCTGGACGAAGCGCAGTTCACACGGCTGGCCGCAGTGCTGCGTGCGTCCGCGCACACGTACTGGAATTCGGCGCCTCTCCCGGCGGGGTTGCCCGCCGTCATTGGCGCCCGCGTTGCCGGTATCCACCTGTGGATGCCGGTAGCCGTGATGTGGGGGCTGCTGCTGGTCGCTATCGCAGTCATAGCATTCACCGCTCGTCGCTGGCAGCCGCACCAGCTGGCCGCGCTGGGACTGCGGACACTGTGGACGCTCGGTGTCGTATCTGTCGCGCTGGTGGCGGGAGCGGCGTTCGACGCTGCAGCGCAAGCCCTCGGTATCAGTGCGCCTGTCATTCGGATGGGCTGGCCGATTGTTTCGGCCGTGGCGCTGGCCGCTGCCCTGCGATTTGCCGGGCAGTCGGAATACGCCACGCCGGCGAACGCCTGTGTCCTGTCGCTCGTGGCACTCCTGCTGTCGTGGTTCGCGCCCGGACTGGCTCTGCCGGTCGTGACTGGAACGGTATTCTTCGTGCTCGCCTGGCGCTACCTGCCGCAGTATCCGCTGGTGGCGCCGGCGTTGGCGTTCGTCGCCAGCTGGCCCTTGCTTCAGGATGCCATCGTGCAGGTGGCTGGTGTTTCCCGGCTTCCTGCTCCGGGCCTGGGCGCTGCGCTCTGGCTCGTGGTGTGGTTGCCCTGGAGCGGTTCCGGTCGCGTCGCGATGCCGGCGACCCGAGGCTTCGCGATGTTGGGAGCGCTGGCTGCCGCTGTCGCCGTGCAGTTCTTCGCCGTCAGTCAGCTGGATAGCCGCGACACGCCGACATACAACACCGATCGCATCGTGCGGCGTGATTCGAACCAGGCCTATGAATCCGTGCGCGGTGACAGTGCGACGATTCCCGATGGGTTTGAACGCCGCGACGCCGCGCTGTTTCCCTGGAGCGGTGAGTCGTCTCAGGTATTCCGTCGTGTGGAGTGCTGTGGCGCGATCGAGCGGCTGGGACAGTTCGAAGTGCGTTCGCGCACGCTGCGTCTCACGCTCGCATCCCACAGGGGGGCCAATTCCCTGACGATTGCCGTTCCCTCACCGGCGCAGCTGCGCGCAATCGTGCTGGACGATGGCCAGCGGATCGACGCGACGGGTCTCATCAAGACGGGCGGTTACCAGCTTTTCGTCCTGCGCGATGGCCTGGATGTGCGCCGCACGCTGACGCTGGAATTCGTCGGTGCCGCTGCCTTGCCGGAAGACGTGTACGTCGCGGTTGAGTCCTATGTGGACACCGCGGCGACGCGCCCGTCCGGATTCACTTCGTCGCATCTGCCGGACCGTGTGCTTGTCGTCGACACCGTCGCGACAGGCTTTCTCCCTTTGCCAGGAACCGCGCCATGAGTAGTGCCTTCGACAGCCATCGCGAACTGTCGCCCGAATCCGAACGGTTCGCGCGCTATCTGGCGGAGCAGCCGTTCGCCTCTGGCCCCCTGGTGCCCGGTCGCGGCATGCCCCATTTGCACGACTGGTCCGTGGACCAGCCGGTTCCGCTCCTGGTCGGCACGCCGTTCCTGGAGCGCCTGGAAGAGGTCACGCGCCAGGCGGGTCGCCTGATCGTCGGCATGCCGTTGCGCCTGGTCCGGGCGGCGCCATCGCTGGCGGCGCGGTTCTGGGGTATGACCGATGCCGAAACGGCGGTCAAGGTGCTCGACGTGCCGTCGTGCTATGACGACGAGGTCTACCGGCTGGACCTGATGTACGGGGACGACGGGTTCAGGATTCTCGAAGCCAATATGGGCGCTGGTGCCAGCGGCTTCTACGCGCAGGCCTGGCTGCCGATCTATCTCGACACGCCGGTCACGGCGCAGTACCTGGAGCGCCAGGGTCTTTCCCTGCGTTGCAAGGACACCGTTGGCTATCTCTTCGACCACGTCGCGAAGATCTGCCGGCGACAGCCCGATGTTGCCGCTGGTGGTCGCGCTGGCCTGGCGATGCTCGTCGATCCCCGGTTCCGGGAGTTCGCCAGCGTGCACGTGGCGAGATGGTTTGCCGAGGCGGCGCAGCGGTTGGGCATGGAATGTGTCACGTCGACGATCGTCGACGAATCTGAACTGACCTACGGGCCCTCGGGCGTGACCTGCAATGGCCAGCCGGTGCACGTGCTCGTCCGGAATGACGGGCAAGGCGTGTCGCGCCAGACATTTGCTGCCTGCACGGCGGGGCATCTGGTCGCCTTCGACGGTCCCACGAGTTTCTTCTCCGGCGACAAGCGCACCTTCGCGCTGATGACGGCCATGCGCGACGATGCCTGGTTCACGCGCGACGAAATCGGCGTGATTGATGCGCTGATTCCGTGGACAAGCCTGATGTTGCCGGGGCCGGTCCGATTCGAAGACGCCGAGCACGATCTGCGCGAACTCGCGCTGAGCCAGCGTGAACGCTTCGTCCTGAAGCCGGCGCGCGACTACGGTGGCCGCGGTGTCGTGCTGGGACGCTATTCGGACGCCGCAACCTGGCAGGCCCGCATCGACGCTGCGCTGGGCGATCACCAGTGGCTGCTGCAGCAGTGCGCGTCGTCCAAGCCCTATGTGTTCCATCATCCGGAGACCGGCTATTCCGACCACGACGTGGTATGGGGCGCGTTCATCGTGGGCGGCACGCCGGCCGGGGGAACGATCCGCATGAAGCCCCGTTCGCTGACCGACGGCGTCATCAATGTCGGCCGCGCCGGCCAGGAAGGGTTGTTCTGCCTGCATGACTGATCGCCGCGCCGCGGTCGCGCAGGCCGCCACATTGGTCACCTGCCTGGAAGCGAGTGTGCGCCGTTCGCCGGATCAGACGGCATTCCGGTTTCTGCGCGATGGCCTGGTTGTCGACACCGAGCTGTCCTGGCGCGACCTGTGGCAGCGCAGCGTCGCGCTGGCGCAGCAATTGCGCGATCAGGACCTGTACGGCAGGAACGTACTGCTGGCGTTCCCGCCCGGGCTGGAGTTCGTCGTGGCATTCGTGAGCTGCCTGATGGCCGGCGCCGTTGCGGTACCGATGCCGGTTCCGCGCAAGCCGGAGCAGTGGCGGCGGTTGGCGGCGTTGCAGGGAAGCGCACGGATCGACGCCCTGCTCGGTGTCGATGGGGATCGCGCAGCGTTTGGGCAGTCTGCTCTGGCGTCGCTGCCACGGATCGACGTCGATCTGTCTGCACCGCCGGCGCAGGATGGTGTGATCGACTGGAGGTTACCGGAAGGCGATACCCTGGCTTTTCTCCAGTTCACCTCCGGCTCGACGTCGCAGCCGCGTGGCGTGCGCGTCACTCACGCCAACATCCTCGCTAACCAGCGCCGGATCACCGACGCGTTTGCGACACATCCGGACAGCGTCGGCGTGAGCTGGTTGCCGATGTTCCATGACATGGGGCTGATCGGCACGGTGCTGAACCCGATCTATGCCGGATTTCCGATGACCTTCATGGCGCCGGCCGCATTTCTGCGCCAGCCGGAATGCTGGCTGCAGGCGATTGCCCGGTTCGGCGCGAGCGTCAGCGGGGCGCCGAGCTTTGCCTATCGCCTGTGCGTGGAACGCGCTGATCGATGTGGAGAACTGGATCTTTCCCGTTGGGTAACGGCCTTCTGCGGTGCAGAGCGCATCGATGCGTCCGTGGCGGCCGCGTTCACGCGACGCTTTGCCGCGCAGGGCCTTCCGGGCGATGCCTTTGTACCGTGCTACGGCCTGGCGGAAGCGACACTTTTCGTCAGCGGTGGCCCGCCCGGGCGCCAGTTCGTGGCCGAGTCGATTCGCGCGGAGGCGCTGGCCGAGGGCCGCGCTGTTGTCGCCGACGACGGGCAGGGCATGGCGCTGGTGAGTTGCGGCCAGGTCACCGGTGAGGACTCCGTGGCGATCGTGGACGCAACCGGAACACGCCTGGAAGCACGCCGCGTCGGCGAGATCTGGGTGCGGGGCCCGTCGGTGGCCCACGGATACGCCGGTGCGGCGCGCAGCGATACGGGCTTTGCGCAGGTCACCGCCGATGGCGTCGGCGATTGGCTGGCCACGGGTGACCTGGGCTACTTCACGGAAGCCGGCGAACTCTTCGTATGCGGACGGCGCAAGGAGCTGGTCATCGTTCGCGGCCGTAACCTCTATCCGCACGATATTGAGCAGGTGGTCTGCGCCGCCGTGCCCGGCCTCGACCCGGCCGCGTGCGCGGCGGTGGCCGCTGCCGACAATGGACAGGAGTGCCTTGCGGTCGTCGCCGAATGGCGACGCGGAGCGACGCGCGACGCCGTGGATGCCGTTCGCGCGATTCGCGCCGCGGTGGGTGAGGCGTTTGATGTCGCAGTGCCGCTGGTGCGCCTCGTCCGCGCCGGCAGCTTGCCGCGAACGACCAGTGGCAAATTGCAGCGCGGACGTATCGCGGCCGAATGGACGGCAGCGCACGCGCCGACAGCGCGCGCCGCTGCGCGTCGACCGGCCGAATCAACGCCGGAGCGGGCGCTTGCCGATGCCATGGCAGCAGTGGGCATCGCGGCGGAACAGGTGGATTTTGCGGCATCTGCGGCAGAAAACGGATTGGACTCGCTGGCCGTGCACCAGGTGCAGTCGTGGCTGCTGGAACAGCGCGGACTGCACCTGGATGCGACGTCGCTGGCCGGTGCGGTCTGCCTCGCGCAGGCCGCCGCCGCGGTGCGGTCAGCAGCGGAGGCACCCGCTGTACCGGCAGATTCTTCCAGCCGGCTGTCGGCCAATCAGCAGGCGCTGTGGTTCGACCAGCTCCGCCGGCCGCACTCGGCGGAATTGACGCTCTGCGTGGTTCTGCGCCTGGCAAGTAGCCTGTCGCATGAGCGGATCGAGCAGGCGTTTACTGATTTCCTGGCGGCTCATCCCCTGTTGCGGATGAACGTGCACAGCACCGCGGATGGCCCATCCTGGAAACGCGCCGACTCGGCCCCGCGTGCGTTCTTCGTCCATCCGCACGCCGACGCCGCGGAACAGGGCTCGATCCTTGCCGGAATGGCGCTGGATCCGGCGACGGATGCGTTGTTCCGCCTGCACTACCTGCCCGGTTTGCAGGGCGATCATCTGATCGTGCAGGCGCATCACCTGGTTACGGATGCCACGTCGCTATGCCATGCGGTGCGTGAATTGGCACTGCGTTATCACGGTTTCGACGTTTCAAATGTGGCGCCGTACGCCGAGTTCGTCGGCGCGCAGCAGGCTCTGCTCGCGTCGCCGGCCGGCGCAGCCATGCGTCACTACTGGCACGAACGACTGGTCGATTTTCCGACGCCCGCGCAGTGGCCGGGTGCGGCGGACCTGATTTCCGCTGCCGGACCGACTTGCCGTCTCGACGCGGACGTGAGCGGCGCGCGATGGCTGCAGGCGGCACGTCGCAGTGGTTCGATGCTGAGCGTGGCGGTGGCTGCCGTCGGGGCGGTCGTCGCGCGCTGGACGGGCCAGTCCCGGGTAGCGGTCTGTGCTCCGCTGGCAGGCCGCGCTGCGCGCTTTTCCGTCACCCAGGGCTACTGCGTCGAACCGGCACCGATCATCGTGGACCTGTCCGGTGGTGCGTCGTGGGAAACACTGGTCAGCGAGGTGCACGCCCAGTGTGCAGGCGCGCAGGCCAATTCCTTTGCTGCCGCGCCACCGCTTGGCGGGTCCGCAGCGGATCCGCTGCAGATCCTCGTCAACGTGCTGCCGGCCCTGCCCAGTGGTGGTTTCCGCCCGGATAGAAACACCTACGAATTGGCCGGGTGGCGCTTCGACGCGTACGAGCCGCTCGCGGCGCAGCGACGGCCTCACTACGCCGTCACCGTCGTGGCGACGGATGACCGGATCACGCTTGCCGTGGATTACCGCATCGATGCGATGTCCGAGCCGCTCGCGCGTGCGCTGACGGACAGTCTGTGCCGGCTGCTCGCCGGAGACGCGACCCACGCCACTGACATTCGGGATGCTGTCGTGATTCCGGAAACGCTCTGGAGCGTGCAGCGACCGGACGACGCACTGCCAGCGCATGGCGATGCGACCTGGTTGACCATCATTGCGCGACAGGTCGAGCGCCAACCCGACGCGACGGCTATCGTCTTTGGCGACACGCGCCTGAGCTACGCTGCGCTGTACCGCTGGGCGCTGGCGATTGCGGCGGATCTGCGAAACCGCGGTGTCGCACGCGAACAGCGCGTCGGTGTGCGGATGCAGCGCAGTCCCGCACTGGTCGCTGCGCTCCTGGGCGTGATGCTGGCCGATGCGGCCTATGTGCCGGTCGACCCGGCGTATCCGCCGGACCATAGTGCGCGGATCGTGGCCGACGCGCGGCCGGTGCTGCTGCTGACCGACGCAGGTGGCGTGCCCTGCGGGACGGGATCGTTGCCGACGCTCGAAATCGGCAGCGCGCCATCGTCGGACAGCGCGGCGGGCGTCGTGATGTGCCCGCCCGCCGAGCAGGTGGCCTATGTCATCTACACCTCGGGCTCCACGGGCGTTCCCAAGGGCGTGTGCATCCGGCACGGTGCCGTGGAGGCCCTGTTGCAGTGGGCCCAGGTGCACTATCCGCAGAATCTGTGGAAAGGTCTGGCCGCCACGACATCGGTCTGCTTTGATCTTTCCGCCTTCGAACTGTTCGGCACGTTGTATTGCGGCGGAACGATTCACTTGCAGGCG
The DNA here is from genome assembly GCF_025398735.1 of Tahibacter amnicola. NCBI lineage: Bacteria > Pseudomonadati > Pseudomonadota > Gammaproteobacteria > Lysobacterales > Rhodanobacteraceae > Tahibacter > Tahibacter amnicola. The sequence continues at coordinate 4,113,059 of NZ_CP104694.1, read as the reverse complement.
CATGCGCTGGCCATCACGGCCTCGGCGCACGAACTGCGCTTTATCAACACCGTGCCGTCGGCGCTGCGTGAGCTGCTGCTGTCGGGCAACCTCCCGGCCGGCGTCGAGACCGTCAACGTCGCGGGAGAGCCACTGAGCGATTCGCTGGTCGAGCTGATGCGCAAATCCCGTCCCGGCACGTGCCTGTTCAATCTCTACGGTCCGACGGAAGACACCACGTATTCGACTGTGGCACGCGTGGACGATGTGGAAGGCAGTCCCTCGGTTGGCCACGTCCTGCCGGGAAGCGAGGCCTGGATCCTCGATGCGTCGCTGCGGCCGGTTCCGCGGGGCGGCGTCGGTGAGCTGTACCTGGCGGGGCGCGGCCTGGCGCGGGGATACTTTGCCGCACCGTCGCGCACAGCCGAGCGGTTCGTGCCGCATCCATTTGCGCGGCGGCCCGGCGATCGCCTGTATCGCACCGGCGACCTGGCGCGCCTGCTGCCGGACGGCCGCATCGATTTGCGCGGCCGCAACGATCACCAGATCAAATTGCGCGGTTTCCGGATCGAGCTGGGCGAGATTGTCAGCGCGCTGGAACGTCAGCCCGGCGTCGAGGTGGCGGCGGCTGTGCTGCGCCAGGGCAGGGACGGGGCGAGTGCGCACATTGCGGCATTTGTACAATCTGCCGTGGCGCAGGGCATGGCGCTGCGTCGCGCGCTCGCCGCACAGCTGCCCGACCACATGGTGCCGCAGACGATCGCCGTCATGCCCCAGCTGCCGCTGGGCCCGAACGGCAAGATCGACCGTAGCGCGCTGGCGTCCCTGGAGGATCCAGCTGCTGCGCCGGTGACGTGGGAGACGCTGTCGCCGACGGTGCAGGAATTGGGCCGCGTATGGGAAGGACTGCTGGGGCACCGCGACTTTGACGCCGTCTCGGACTTCTTCAGCGTGGGCGGACATTCCCTGATGGTGCTGGAGCTGGGGCGCGCCATCGGGAAAACCTGGAGCGTCCAATTGGACATCGCCCAGTTGTTCGGCGCCCGTACCCTGGAGCAGCAGGCCAGCATGATCGATCGCCTTCGCGCAGTGGAGCGGATCCGACGCGACGTCGCGGACACGACACCGGAAGGAATCCTTGAGCTATGACCCTCGATGAACTCCTGCATGCGCTGGAGGAACGCGGCCTGCGGCTGGATCATGTGGAAGGGCGGCTGCGCGTCCTGGGCGATACCACCTGCGTCGACACATCCCTGCGCGAGGCGTTGCTGGCGCACAAGGCAACGCTGATTGCGCTGCTGGGAGAGCAGTCGTCGTCGCCCACGGACGAAACGCAGCGCCCCTGCGAGGCGCCGTTGACGCCAAACCAGGTGGGCATCCTGCGCAGCCAGCTGGCCGCGCCGGCGTCCACGGCCTACCACATGCCGTTTGCCGTCCGCCTGCGTGGTGACCTGCGCGTCGCGGTGCTCCGCGAAGCCTTGCTGGACTTGCTGCGCACGCATTCGACGCTGCGCATGCGCTACGCCGTCGATGGCGATGCTTTCGTGCAGAGCGAGATCGACCCCGTTGCCGTTCCGCTCGACGTCGAGACGGTGGACGGCGCGGATGCCTCCGCCATCGAGCAGACCGTCGCACGCATCGTTGCCGAGCCGTTCGACCTGGCAGCGGCGAATGTTTTCCGGGCGCGATTGGTTCGTTGCGGCGTGGACGATCACATCCTGGTGTGTGTCGTGCACCACATCGCGGCTGACGGTTGGTCGGCGCAGATTCTCAAGCGGGATCTGGTGCGCGCCTACGACGACCGCGTTGCCCAGCGTCGACCGGCAGCGGCACCGGCGGTGCGGTTCATCGACGTGGCGCTGCGCGTAGAGCGGCATCGCCGGGCACGCGAAACCGACGACGCGGCTTTCTGGCGCGGCTATTTCGAAGGACTGGTACCGGCACCCTGCGCCTATGCGCCCGACGCCGGTCCGGCCCGTGTGAACGAAGTGGTGTTCGCACTGCCGACGGCGCTGGCTGCGGCTATCGCCCGCTGCGCCGCTGCGCTGGGCGTTACGCCCTACCAGTTCCTGCTGGCAGCGCTGGGCGTCGTACTATGCCGGATGAGCGGGCAGGGCGACGGCGTGATCTGCCGCCCCCAGAACAATCGCATTCACGCCGGCGACGAAGGCGTTGTCGGCCTGTTCCTGGACGCCTTGCCCCTGCGCATCCGCAGTGCCGACGCCCCGACGTTTGCACAACTGGTTGCGCGCGTGGCGGACGATGTCGTGGCCACATCGGCGCATGCCGGCTTCTCGCTGGCGCAGATTCTCGACGTTGCGCCGTTCCCGGCGTACGGATCCCACCATCCGCTGCAGCAGGTGGCGCTCAACTATCTGGATTTTGCGCAAGAGCCGCTGACGCTCTCGGGATTGTCCGTGAGTGACGTGGCAGTGCCGGTGTCCGACGGGAAATTTGCGCTCAATATTTATGTGCAGCGCGCGCAGGACGCGCTGAACGTTAGCTACCACGCGCGTAGCGATCAGTTTGGAAAGTCTGCCGTTGCCCGCCTTCACGGGAATCTTGCAGCGGTGCTGGAGGCCGTCTGCACCGATCCTGCCGTGTCGATTGGAAAGATCGCATTGCCGGCGGCTGCCGCGACAGCGCCCCGGTATGCGTCGCCGACGCAGGAACCGACCGATGTGCCGTCGTTGTTCCGTCGCACCGTTGCGCAGCGGCCGGACGCCATTGCGTTGGTCAGCGCGGACGGGATAGTCAGCTACCGCCAGTTGCAGCACCAGGTGGATGCACTGGCCGTGCAGCTGCTCGCACTGCATGCCTCGGCATCGGCGATCGTCGTCATTCTCGCGCGTCGCGACGTCCGGTTGCCCGTGGCGATGTTGGCCTGCCTGCAGAGCGGGCTGGTTTACACCGTCGTCGACGCCGATGAGATTTCCGGTCGCGGTTTGCGGCGCGTGGCGGATTTGCCGACGGCCGCATGGATCTGTACCGACGAGACACTGCGGCCGCGTGTACCGGACGCGTCGGTCCCGTGCCTGATGGTGGGCGAATGTGCAGAGGCCAGTGATGGCGCGTGGCCCATCCTGCATCCGGACCAGCCGGCATGCCTGACCTTTACATCGGGCAGCAGCGGGCGTCCGCGCGGTGTGCTGGGCCGGCATGCGTCGTTGACGGGGCATCTGGCGCATCTGCGCGCCCGATTCAACATCGCAGACGCTGACCGTTTCGCCATGCTCGGCGGGTTGATGTCCGATCCGTTGCAACGCGACGTGTTCACGCCGCTCTGCACGGGGGGAAGCCTGGTCATTCCCGACGCGGAGACCCTGGTTCCCGGCCGCCTCGGCCCGTGGCTCGCGGCCCAGCAGGTGACGATCGCCAACCTGACGCCCGGCTTGGCTCGTTACGCGACGACGGACAATCCGGACGGCATGTGCGCGGCGGCACTGCGCTGGGTGTTTCTGTGTGGCGACCAGTTGCGTTGGCGCGATGTGGCAGCGCTTCGAACGCTGGCGCCGCGGTGCGGCGTGGTCAATCTCTACGGCATGACCGAGACACAACGCGCCCTGAGCGAGTATGTGTGCGTGGAACCGGGCGAGCCCTGGCGCGCGTGCGCAGACGGCGTTGTGCCGTTGGGCAGCTGTGGCGCCGGTACCGCCCTGGTGGTACGCACGGCGGACGGACAGGTGGCCGGCTACGGCGAACCGGGGGATATCACCATCGAGAGCCCGGACCTGGCCCTGGGCTATCTCCATGCGTCCGCCGCCACGGCGCTGCGCTTCGTTCCCGCTGCGGACGGCCGTCGTGCGGTGCGCAGCGGCGACCGGGGCCGCACCCTTCCCGACGGCAGCATCCAGTACCTGGGGCGTGCAGACCAGCAGGTCAACATCGGCGGTATGCGATTCGCGCCTGCCGAGGTGGAGGCCGTAGCAGTCGGCTGGCCGGACGTGGCCCAGTGCCGCTGCGTGGTGGAATGGGATGCCGACGGCGACGCGTTCCTGACCCTGTACTGGACGGCGGCCGATGCGACGTTGTCATCCGATGTCCTGCGCCGGCGTCTGCAGCAATGCCTGCCGGCGACGATGGTTCCCACACATGTCGTCCCGCTGCCGGCGATGCCGCTGAATGCGGCGGGCAAGATCGACGCGGCGCGCCTGGTGCGTCCGCTGCCGGAAGCTGAAAACACCGTTGCACTGCCGCCGTTCGATGCCGCGGTCGCGGCGCTGTGGTCCGATGTGCTCGGCGTCCGTGTGCAGGACTTGCACCAGGACTTCTTCGCGCTCGGCGGGTCGTCTCTGTCGGCGCTACGCCTGTGCGAGCGCCTGGGCCACGTGTTCGGCGTTTCCTGTCCGGTGCTCGAACTGTTCGACGACCCCTCACTGCGGGGCTGTATCGCCCGGTTGCGCGATGGTGGCGCGGCGGTGGAAATGGTGCAGGCGTCCGGCTCGCCGTCGTTCGAATGTGCGCAAGCCGATCCGGCTGCGCCGTTCGGCCTGACCGAGGTCCAGCAGGCGTACTGGATTGGACGATCCGCCAGCCTCGCCGGTGGCGGGCTGGCGACGGCGGCCTATGTCGAGCTGGAGATCGATGCCGCGTTGGTGGATCGCGTGGCACCGGCGGTGTCGATGCTGATTGCCCGGCACCCGATGCTCCGGGCCATCGTGCAGCCGGACGGCCGACAGCGCGTGCTTTCGGCCGTGGGCGAGTATCAACCTGCGCTGCAGGACCTGCGTCATTGCGATGCCGACACCAGTGCGGCGCTGCGCCTGCAATGGCGGCAGCGCATGTGTGCGCACACGTTCGACCCGGCGCAGTGGCCGTTGTTTGATGTGCGGATTTCGCGCGATGAGGCGTATGCCACGGTGCATATGGCCGTCGACATGCTCATGGTCGACTTCTGGAGCGGGCGCGTCCTGGCCGATGAGTTCCGGCAACTGCTGCAACAACAGCCGCTGGCGCCGCCGTCGCGCTTCCACTTCGCGAACTATGTGGATTTCCTCGATCGGCGTCGCGACAGCGACGCCTACCAGGCGGCACGCCGCTACTGGCTGGCACGTGTCGACGATCTTCGGCTGGGGCCGGTGCTGCCAGCGGCGGCAACGCCCGCGCGCGCAGCGCAGTATCGTCGGCGGACACACACGCTGGATCACTCCGCATGGGCCCGGCTGGACGGCCGCGCCCGGGCGCTGGGCGTGACGAAGGCTGCTGTTCTGCTCACTGCCTATGCCCAGGTGCTGGCGCAATGGTCGGAGGAGCGCCGCTTCTCGATCATGCTGACGCTCTACGATCGTTCCGAGCTGCCGCCGGATGCCGCGCGCACGGTCGGCGATTTCACATCGCTGCTGCTGGTGGAATTGGAACTGCCTTCGGTCAGCTTCGCCGACCGTGTCCGCTACGTGCAGCGTCGCCTGGCTTGCGACCTGCAGCACCGCGCCTACGGAGCGGTGTCGCTGTTGCGCGAGCTGGGGCGCCGCCGCGGCGGCGGTGCGCCGGTGTTCGTGCCCTTTGTCTTCACCGATACGCTGGATCACGAAGCCGTGGCCGAAGACACCGTGTTGCGCGAGCGATTCCGTCACTCTCAGACCTCGCAAGTCTTCCTGGATCACACCACCTCCCGCGCGGCGGACGGCGTATGCCTGCATTGGAACAGCGTCGACGATGCATTCGCGCCGGGATTGGTCGATACCCTGTTCGCCGCCTACACGGCACTGATGGATCGCCTTGTCGATCCTGTGATGACGTGGGACACAGCTTCCACTGTCGCGCGGAGCGAGTCCCCGGCGGCGGCGTCCCCACTGCCACGGATTGAATCGGGATTCGTCCACCAGGCGCTTTCTCATCCCCAGCGCGTGGCCCTGATCTGCGGCGCTGAGCAGGTGACGTATGGACAGCTGCTGCAACGCAGTGCCGCGGTGGCGTGGCGCCTGCGGCAAACGGGCCTCGCGCGCGGCGAGACCGTGGCTGTCGTACTGGCCAAGAGCGTCGAGCAGATCGTTGCCGTCATCGCCGTCCTGTTGGCCGGAGGAGCCTATGTTCCCGTCGATCCGGCGTTGCCGGCGGCGCGGGTCAGGTCGATGCTCACCCAGGCGGCAGCGCGAATCGGAATCGTCGCTTCGTCGGACCAGGCATTGCCCGACGGCGTGGCGCCGTTGTGTATCGCCGATGTGGCCTGCTCCAGTACGCTCGCCCCCGAGGCATTTGCTGCGGACGCGGGCGACCCGGCGTACGTGATCTTCACCTCCGGCTCGACCGGAACGCCCAAGGGCGTCGTGATGGTGCACGCGGCGGTGACCAATACGCTGGTGGCCATCAATTCGCTGTTCGCGGTGACGTCCAAGGACCGGGTCTTCGGGCTGTCGTCGCTGAGTTTTGACCTTTCTGTCTACGACATCTTCGGTACCTTCGCCGCAGGCGCGGCGCTGGTGCTGCCGACGCACGACCAGGTGCAGCGCCCGGGCACCTGGCCGCAGCTGGTGCGTGCGCATAGCGTGAGCGTGTGGAACTCCGTACCGGCGTTGAACCAGATCCTGCTCGACGGTCTGGGCAGTTCAACGGATGGCTGGCCGCCTTCGCTGCGTCTGGTCATGCTCTCCGGTGACTGGATCCCGTTGGCATTGGCGCAGCGCCTGGTTGACCAGCCGGGCGTCGAGGCGATCAGCCTCGGAGGCGCCACCGAGGCGGCGATCTGGTCGATCTACCACCGCATCGAACACGTCGACCCGCAGTGGCGCAGCATTCCCTACGGCCAGCCGCTACCGAACCAGACCATTGAAGTCCTGCGCGAGGATGGTTCGCCGTGTCCGCCGCTGGTGCTGGGCGAGATCCATATCGGTGGAGCGGGACTGGCCCGGGAGTACTGCGGTGATCGTGCGCGAACGTCGCAGAGTTTCGTCGTCTATCCGGGCAGCGCGCGACGCCGGTACCGCACGGGCGACCTGGGGCGCGTCGACGCGCAGGGCAGGGTGGAACTGGTGGGTCGTCGCGATCATCAGGTCAAGATCGCCGGACACCGCGTCGAGCTGGGAGAGATTGAATCGACCTTGCGGCAGGCCGGTGCATTCGACTCGGCCATCGCCATCGTGCACGAGGAGGGCGGCGGGCGCCAACTTGTCGCCTTCGTCCTTGATTCGTCGCTGCCAGCCGACGCGGCACCGCGTCCGTTCGGGCGCGACGAACTGCAGGCGCTGCGCGAAGCGCTCGCTGTCCATCTGCCGACCTACATGTTGCCGCGCGACGTCATCGCGCTGGGTGCAATGCCGCTGTCGGGCAACGGCAAGGTGGATCGCGCCGCGCTGGCCAGGCTGGTGCCAGGGGCACCGGTACGTCCCGAAACGGACGTGCCGGCGCTGACCGATGCGGACCCCTACATTCGAGACATTGCGGCGATGTGGAAAGAGGTGTTGCCGGCGGCGACGGTATTGACCGCGCGCTCGGGTTTTTTCCTGGGAGGCGGCAGCTCGTTGTCGGCGATGCGGGTACTCAATCGCATCAACCAGCACTACGGCATCGTGTTGAGCATTGGTGAGTTCTATCGGCACGAATCCCTGGTGGAACTGGCTGGATTGGTGGAACGCAAACATTTGCTGGAAGCTGTGCGCCGGTCGACGGATGTGTCCGGCGAACTGGACGCGCTGGCGTTGGAGCAGGGGGAGTTGTGATGGATCTGAACGCACTGCTGGCGACGCTCAGGGATCGCCGGATCCGGCTGATTGCCGATGGCGAGAAACTCCGCTACGAGGCGCCGCCGGGCGCCGTGGACGCCCCGTTGCTGGCGGGACTCAAGGCGAACAAGTCCGCCTTGCTGTCGCTGATGGCCGACGGTTCCGCGGCGACCGCGTCGCCAGCGCTGGTCGCGCGAAGCGACCGTCATGCGCCGCGTCCATTGACCTGGCAGCAGGAGGCGCTCTGGTTCGCGGAGCGCCGCGAAGGCGGCTGTCGCGCCCTGCACCTGCCCATGGTCGTTCGCTTTGAGCGGGCGCCGGATGCGGCGCGGCTGGAAGCGGCGATGCGCCAGGTGATGCAGCGTCACGCCGAGTTGCGTTCCGTGTTCGTCGAATCGCCGTCCGGCTGGGTGCGGCAATCGCTGCCAGTGGAGTCCTTTTCGCTCGCGTGCGTGCCGCGCGGCGGCGTGCTGTCCGTTGACGATGCGCCGCTGGTGGCGGATCTGGGCGCATTCGTCGATGCTCCGTTCGACCTGACGCGTGCACCGCCGCTGCGTGCGCGCCTGGTACTGGGAGACACCGACGCCGTGCTGTGCCTGGTGGTGCATCACACCGCCGCGGATGCGGTAGCTGTCGGCATCGTCCTGGCTGAATTGTCCGCGGCCTATCAGGGCACTGTGCTCCCCGGCAGTGATGTCGCCTGTGACTACGGCGATTTCGCGCTCTGGCAGCGCCAGGCGCGCAATGCCGAGCAGGCGCGCGAGCAGGCCCAGTCCTATGTGCAGCGCCTGGGTGCCGTTCCGCCACTGCATACACTTTCGACGGACCATCCGCGCGGTGCGGTACGTGGGCACCGGTCAGGCAGGGTCATCCGGTTCTTGCCGGAATCACAGCTGGCGGCGTTGGAGCACCTGGCCGGGCAGTGTGGTGCCACGTTGTTCATGGCGTTGCAGACCGTGTACGGCCTGTTGCTGCGGCGCCACTCCGAGGACGCGGCGATCGTGATCGGCGTGCCGTTTGCCAATCGCATCCTGCCCGGCAGCGAACGCATCGTCGGTACCTTCGTCAATCTGTTGCCACTGCGCCTGGATGTCACGCTGGGTGACACCTTCCTGGGGCTGCTGGGCAAGGTGCGCGAATTCAACACGGACATCCACGGTTTCCAGGCCACGCCGTTCGAGCGGCTTGTCGAACACCTGGGAGCGCCACGCGACGCCAGCCACCATCCGCTGTTCCAGCTGACCCTAGGACTGCAACCCGGTGCCGCCCGGTTGGCACTCGGCGGCGAGGTCGGCAAGCCCTGGGAGCTGGACCGCGCGGTGTCCCAGTTCGACCTGGGGCTGGATATCACGCGTGATTCCGGTACGGTGCGCGCCCGTTGGGAATTCGACGCGGGATTGTTCGAGCGCGACACCATTGAACGTTGGGCCGATCAATTTGGTCAGCTGCTTTGCGAGGTGGTGGCCGCGCCGACGCGCGTACTGGCGCAGCTCTACGGTGACGTCGCCGTCAGTGCGGACGCCGCTGCGGACGCGATCCGCGAAACCCTGCCGCTGGGTACGCAATTCGAGACTGTCGCTGCCGCGCACCCGGTGCTCCCCGCGCTCGTCGTCGGAGAAGCACGCCTGGATTTCGCGGAACTGGATCGCCGTGCCGCGCTGCTGGCGCGATGGCTGTGCGGGGAGGGCGTGACGCCGGGTGCGTTTGTCGCTATTTCTACAACGCCTGTAGTGGAAACGTATGTGGCCCTCCTTGCGATCGTGAAAGCGGGCGCAGCCTACGTGCCGCTGGATCCGGCGAGCCCGGCCGAGCGTATCGGTTCCATGCTGGACGATGCCTCGCCGGCGCTGATCCTGGCCGATGCGGCCCTGCGTGCCCACCTTCCGGCCACGCCGATACGCGTGGTGGATGCGGCCGACGCATTGTTCGAGGCGGAAAAGGGAACATCCGGCGGCGCAACGCCTGTGCCGGTGACCGCGCCCTGCTCCCATCCGGCGTACGCTATTTTTACCTCGGGATCGACGGGGCAGCCCAAGGGCGTCGTCGTCAGCCACGCCGCCGTCGCCCGGCTGGCCGGCGCGGAATCGTGGCTGCGGCTGACACCCGGCCAGCATTGCCTGCAGTCGGCCACGCTGGCGTTTGATGCCGCGACCTACGAACTGTGGAGCACCTGGTTGCAGGGCGCCTGTGTCGTCGTCGCCGGCCGCGACACCCTGCTCAACCCGGTAGCGTTGGAGGCATTGATCCACAACGAACGCATCGATGCGGCATTCTTCACGACTGCGTTGTTCAATCGGCTGGCTGTTGCGTCGCCTGGTGTGTTTGCGAAACTCGGAACAGTACTGTTTGGCGGCGAGGCCGTCACGAATGCCTGTGTGGCCACGGCTGTCCAGGCGTGTCCACAGACGCGGTTCGTGCATGTGTACGGGCCGACGGAAAACACCACCTTCAGCAGTGGCCATGAAGTCAGCCGCGCTGACGCCGTTGGCGTACGCCCGATTCCCATCGGTCGCGTGCTGCGGACCGATGTGGCACGCATCCTGGATGCACAGGGCCAGCCCGTGCCGGTAGGGGCTACCGGCGAGCTCCATGTGGGCGGGCCTGGCCTTGCCCTGGGCTACCTGGGCCGCGGTGCGCGTACGGCTGTGGCCTTCGTGCCGGATCCCTCCGGCAAGCCCGGCGATCGCCTGTATCGCACCGGCGACCTCGTGCGGCGTCTCGCAGATGGCGCGATGGAGTTCATCGGTCGGCAGGATGCCCAGGTAAAGATCAACGGCTACCGCATCGAATTGGAGGAGATCGAATCGGTCATCCGGACGATGGAAGGTGTCGTCCAGTGCCGTGTAGCGGTACGTCCGGATATGTCGGGCAGCCGCTGCATCTGCGGATACGTGGTGGCCGCGGCGGGTAGCACACTCGATGCGGCGACGGTGCGTTCCCGTGCGGCTGCGGCGCTACCCGGATACATGCGTCCGCAGCACGTATGGGTGGTGCCGGAATTGCCGCTCAATCCGAATGGCAAGGTTGACTGGAGCCAGCTGCCGGATCCGTCGGCAGCGACGGTGCCGGTGAGTGTCGTCCAGACGTGGACGACGACCGAGCGCGAGATCGCCGCGATCTGGCGCGATATCGCTGGCGTGCACGCGCAAACACCCGACACGGACTTCTTCGTTGCCGGCGGTGATTCGTTGCGCGCGATGGCTGTCTGGCATGCGGTGCAGGCGCGATGGGGCGCGCATCTGGCGCTCAAAGCATTCTTTGTCGAGCCCACCGTGGGTGCGACAGCCCGCGCCATCCGGTCCGGCGTTGATTCACCGGTGGACGTGCAGCGCCAGGAGGCCGTGGGCGACGGAATCTGGCCGATGTCACCGCTGCAGCAGGATCTGTTCTACGAGGCGCTGCTTGCCCCCGATAGCAGCGCCTACGCGATCAGCCTGATCGCCGATGTCGAAGGTCCGCTGCGACGTGATGCGTTACACCGGGCCGGACAGCGTCTGGCGGAGCGGCACCTGGCCTTGCGCTGCACCTATGCCGAAGAAGATGGCGAATTCATCCAGCGCCTGTGCAACGCGGATGTGCCGGTACGTTTTGATGCCGTCGGCGGCGATCTCTCGCGCGAGGCGTGGGAGCGACAGGGCACGGCGCAGTCGTTCGACCTGGAGACCGAAACCCCATTGCGGATCCGCGTCCTGCAGGACGGCGACGGACACGCCATCCAGCTCATCATTCACCATATTGCCTGCGATGCCTTGTCACTGCCGACGCTGATGGCTGATCTGCGCAGCGACTATGTCGCCCTTTGCGCCGGAAATGCGCTGCCGCCAGTGATCCCGGACACCGGCTATTTCGCACATGCGCGCCGGCAGGGCGCCTTCGTCGGCAGTACGGCCTTTGAGGCGGCGCTGTCTGCCTGGCGTGAGGAGCTGGCCTCCTACGCCACACCGCCGCACCTGGGCGCACCGGACGACCCGGCAGCAGGTACCACGCTTTGCGCCGTGCCCGTCGTATTCACGGCGGGTGAATGTGCGCAGCTGGATCGGGTCAGCGCGGCTGCCGGCTGCAGTCGCTTCGAATGGTTGCTGGCGAGCTGGTTCCGCGCCTGCAGTGAAGTGTTCGAATGTGACGACCTGGTCATCACCACGACGTGCAGCGGTCGTACGCGTCCGGAAGACGCGACGACGATCGGATATTTCGTGAATCTGCTGCCCATTCGCAACAACGCCTGCCGTGCTGCGCCGGCGATAGCAACGCTGGCCCTGACCCGCGAGCGCCTGCGCGCCGCACTCTCCCGGCAGGACGTTCCCTACAGCTACGTCCGGCGTCTCCTGCCGCGCACTGGAAGCGGTGCTGCGGTACCGATCAACTTCACCTACGTCGGCCAGGCTATGAGCGCCGGCGACTGGGGTGACCTGGTGGTCACTCGCGTACGCGGCCAGGCGGTCGAAGCCAAGTGCGCGATCAATCTCCAGCTTGCCGCGAGCGGCGACGCGCTTGCCGGAACGGTGCAGTTCATGCCGTCGCATACCGGCCGCGCCCGGATGCAGGAATTGGCGGCACGCTGGCGGAGCATCTGCCTGGCGGGTCTGGATGCCGTCGCGGTTCGCCGCCCGGAAGAGGTGGTCGGCTGATGCAGCGTCACACTGTCATTGGACCCTTGCCGGAGCCGTTGGATGCCTACCTGGTCACCCATCGCGACGGTCTGCGCCGGCAGCTGCACGTCAGCGGCGCGCTACTGTTTCGCCAGTCCGGCTGCGATTCTCCCGAGGCGTTTGCGCGGCTGGTGCGATGCTTCGCACCCGCGCTGATGCGTGAAAACGGTGAGCACGTCGCGCTGGGTGCGACTGAGCATATCTACACACCGGTACTGCACGCGCCGGAACAGAAGCTGGTCTGGCACAACGAGAACTCCTTCAACGCCGATTGGCCCGACATCATCGCGTTCCGCAGCGTGCGCCCGGCCGACCGGGGTGGCGAGACACTGCTGGTCGACAGCCGCGCGGTACTGGCCGCTATCGATCCTGACGTCGTCGCCGAGTTTCGTGCCAAGGGCGTGTGCTATGTGCGTACGATGGGCCTGGGCGTTGGCCTGGACTGGCGCCAGGTACTGCAGGTGTCGACGGCCGCACAGGCCGAACAGCATTGCCGGTCGCGTGGTATCGCGTTCCGCTGGTTGGACGATGACGTTCTGCAGACGCGCAGCATCCGTCCGGCCGTGGAAAGCCACGCTGTTACGGGCGAGGATTGCTGGTTCAACCAGGCCCAGCACTGGCATCCCTGGTTTCTGGGCGCTGACGTGCGGCAGGAACTGCGTGACGCCTTCGGCGACGAGGCGTTGCCGCGCGATTGCCGGTTTGGCGACGGCAGCGCCATCGACGATGACGTCATGGACCACATCAACACGGTCTATGAGCGACTGGAATGGAGTGTGCCCCTGGCGGCCGGCGATGTGCTGGTCGTCGACAACGTGCTGCTGGCGCATGGTCGCAATCCGTATGCCGGCCCGCGTGAATTGCACGTGGCCATGGGGCGCTATGTCGCCGAAGGAGATTCCGTATGAACGCGCACGTGAATTCTGAGCTGACGGGCGCGCAGCGGTCTGGCTGGCAGTTAGCACCGGCGCTGGCGGGACTGGGTGAATACGGCGACGCCCTGGCGGTGGAAGACGGCACGCGTAGCGTTGATTTTGCGACCTTTGCCCGGCACATGGATTGTGTCGCGGCGGCGTTGCGTGCGGATTACCCGCCGGATGCGGTCGTGGCGGTGGATATCGAACGCAGTCTGGAACTGGTGCTGGCCCTGTGCGCCTGTCTGCGTGCGGGCCGGGCTTTCGTGATCGTCAGCGGTACGCACGCGCTGGACCGTGCGCGTATGGCAAACGCCGGCGCCATCCTGCGTGCCAATCCGGGTACTTCCGCGCTGCTGCGCATCGAGCCTCTTTCGCCAGTCGCAGCGCAGCCGCTGCAGGGGCGTGAGTCCGATGGCGACCTGGCGTACGTGCTCTATACCTCCGGTTCGACCGGCACGCCCAAGGGCGTGGAAGTACGCCGTGACGGCTTGTGTAACTACCTCGCCTGGGCCGCGCGCCACTACGACATGGATGCGCTGGAGGGGGCTGTGGCGCATCTCAACCCGGCTTTCGACGCGGCGATTACGCAGTTGTTGCTCCCCATCGTCCGCGGTCGCTGTGTGCACATCGTCGCGCCGGGTCGCGAAATCACCGGGCTGGTGGCATCACTGGATTACCTGCGCGGACGCTGGTTGGTCAAGCTCACGCCCAGCCAGGTGGCGGCCATCGCCGTGGAACGCGGCGCGTCTGTGTTCGAGTCCTCGGGCGAACTGGTGCTGGGCGGAGAGGCACTGCTGGGCGATGTGCAGCGCGCCGCGGCGGCGCTGTTCCCGCGATACCGAATCCACAACGAATACGGTCCTACCGAAACCGTGGTCGGAAGCACGATCTACACGGCGTCCGTGGCCCGCTATGAGGGTTCGCTGCCGATCGGTACGCCGATCGACGCGACGTCGATCCGCATCGTCGATGCATGGCTTCGACCGGTGGTGCACGGTGAAACCGGCGAGATCCTGATCGCCGGTGCCGGTGTGGCGCGGGGCTATCGCGGACTGCCGCGTCGCACCGCGGAAGGTTTCGTGCCGGATCCGGCAGCGAGCCAGCCCGGCGCGCGCGCGTACCGCACTGGCGACTACGGCTATGTCGATGCGCAGGGATACCTGCGCTATGTCGGGCGTCGTGATGAACAGGTAAAGATCCGGGGACATCGCGTGGAACTCGGCGACGTGCGCGCGCGGGTGCAGGCACTCGCCGGCGTCGCCGAAGCCGCCGTAGAGGCGGTGGCCTTGCCCGACGGCGACCGCGAGCTGCGCGCCTACGTGCGGCTGGAGACCGGCACGACGCTTGCCGGTTTGCGCGCCAGCGCGCAACAGCATCTGCCGGAGCCCCTGCGCCCGGCGCACTGGTTTGCGGTGGCGCAGATGCCGCTGACGGCAAATGGCAAGCTCGATACCGCGCACCTGGCAGTCCTGGCGGATACTGCTCCTGTGCCAGCTGTGGACGTGGACGCCACTACGGCGACGGTCCTGCGGTTGTGGTCGGCGTTGTTGCAGCACGGCGATTTCGGTCCGGACGACGACTTCCACGCGGTCGGCGGCCATTCGCTGCTCGCTATTCGCCTTCGTGGCCAGATCCGGAAGCAGTTTGGCGCCAGCATTCCCCTGGCGACGCTGATTGCGCTGTCAACGCCGCGCCGCATTGCGGGGGCGATTGATGCGGCGATGGCAGGTGCGGATGTTGCTACGCCGCCGGCAGCGGCGGCCAGCGAAGTAACCGATGCGCCTTTGTCGCCGCTGCAACAGCCCCTGTGGCGCGCTGCGCTGAATGCGCGCCGTCGTGGACTGGCCGATCCATACCTTGTGCCCGTGGCGCTGCGCCTGCACGGTTCGGTTGACGAGGAGCGCCTGCGTGCCGCATTCGCCGGTGTCATTGCGCGCCACGGCATTTTCCACACGACGCTGGCGTGGGACGGCGAGGCGATCCGGCAGCGGGTCGGACAGGATCCGCTGTGGGAGTGGCACCGGGAGTCGCCGCTGGACGTGGCACTGCGCATACGACAGATCGCGGCCGAGCCGCTGGACCTGGAGCGGGGCCCTGTCGTTGCCGTCCACGCGCTGCGCGAGCCGTCCGGCAGCACCTGCCTGGTGCTGCGATTGCACCACCTGTTTATCGATGAGTGGTCGACGTCGCGGCTGATCGACGAGTTGTCGACGGCGTACACGCACGGTGTGGCGGCCTTGCCGTCGCCGCCGCCGCGGGATGCCTACGCGGCGTTCAGCGCCCGCCAGCACGCCGTGTCGGCCGAACGCAACGCCGTGCAACTGAACTACTGGGCCCGCGTGCACGCCGACGCACCGGCTTTGCCGGAGCTGCCGCGGCGCTCGGGTACCGGGACGGCGGGCGTGCTGCGTCGCAGTACCCGGCTCGACTCGGCATCGACCGAGGCATTGCGCGCCGCGGCCGCCGCGCAACAGGTGTCGATGCACACGCTGGTGCTGGCTGCGATCGGCATGGCGCTGGGGATTGCCGCTGATCTGCCCTTGGTACGCATTGCCGTGCCGATGGCGGTACGGGACGATGACGCGCTCCACGGCGTGTGCGGCTACTTTCTCAATAGCGTGCTGTACACGGTTCCGGTTGAGCGCCAGCGCCGGATGGTCGACATCGTGCGCGACGTCGGCGCGCGCAGCACCGGTGTGCTGGAAAACAAGGATGTCGCCTTCGAGCAGGTGATCGCCGCAACGCCGGCAATGGCCAGCGGAGCACATTCGCATGTGCGGTTCGTTTACAGCGAGTGGCTCCCGACCCCGGATTTCGGCGGCGACTGCCGGGTGGAGTACGTGCCGGTCGAGCGTGCGGGCGTGAAGTTTCCGCTGCTGATCTCGGCCCAGGCCGGGCCCGACGGACTGGAACTTCACCTGGACGCCGACACAGCGGTATACGAAGAGGCGCACGTGCGACAGTGGACGGATCATTGCCGGGCGCTGCTCACTTTCCTCGCGGAAGACCCGGCGCGCGACATGGCGTCGATCCGGTCTGCGCTGCATGGGCAGCGCCAGGCTGAGCAACAGGCGCGTACGCAGTCGCTGGCGGCGCGTCTGGCCGGTGCGGGACGCCGCAGTGTCACTGGTGCAAATTCCGTGGCGGAGCACCCGGCATCGCCGGATGGCCTTCACTGCGTGTCTGCGCCGTCGCTGTCCACATCGCTGCGTGACTGGATCACGCAGCACGCGTCCGCTATCCACGCACGGATTTCGCAGCACGGCGCCGTCCTGTTCCGCGGATTTGCCGAGCTGCCGATCGAGGAATTCGAGGCCTGTGTGGGGCTCCTCGGGCAAGGGGCGATGGTGGCGTACGAAAATCGCTCCACGCCGCGTACCCAGGTGCGGAACCACGTCTATACATCGACCGAATACCCGGCTGATGCGCAGATCCCGCTGCACAGTGAGAACGCCTATTCAGCGCGCTGGCCGGAACGGATCATGTTCTGGAGCCGCGAGGTTGCCGCGACCGGCGGTGAAACGCCGATTGCCGACAATCGTCGTGTGCTGGCTGCCATTCCTGATGTGACCCTGGAACGTTTCCAGGCGCGTGGCGTGATGTATGTACGCAACTACCACCGCGGCATCGGCCTGTCCTGGCAGGAGACGTTCCAGACAGCCGCGCGCGACGAGGTGGAATCGTATTGTCGCGCGCACGCCATGCAGTGGCAGTGGCTGCAGAACGACGTCCTGCGCACCTGGCAGACCTTGCCTGCGGTCCGGACCCATTCACCGACCGGTGCACGGGTGTGGTTCAACCAGGCGCACCTGTTCCATGTGTCGTCGCTGGGGGCGGCGGTGGAGCGCGATCTGCGCCAATTGTTCGACGAGCAGTCGCTGCCGCGCAACGCCTGTTTCGGCGATGGCAGTCCGATTGCCGCCGACGATCTGGAGGCAATCCGCCGTGCGTATGCGGCAAACGAAGTCGTCTTCGGCTGGCAGCGCAATGACCTGCTCGTACTGGACAATCAGCTGTACAGCCATGGCCGGCGCAGCTACACCGGTGCGCGTCGCGTGCTGGCGGGAATGACCGGGACAGGGCAGGACGCCCCATGACGCCACTGGAGCAGGCGGCGCTGGCATTGCTGGACCAGTTCGACGGCGCCAACAGCGCGCATTCGGATCGCACCGTGCGGGACCACGTCATCGGCACGCGTGACCTGTTGTTCGACTGGGGGCTGGACGAAGCCCTGCGTGCGGCGGCGTTGTGCCACAACGTCTACGGCACGGCCACATTCGCCGGCGCGGCGACGCTCGCTCAGCGTGACACTGTGCGTGCGGCGGTCGGTCCCGCGGTGGAGCGCCTGGTGTATCTGTTCTGTCGCGTCAGGCACCGCTCGCTGTTTGACGCGACCACTCCCTCGGCCATTCGCTTTCGCGATGTGCCGGCTGAAGCGCTGGACGGGGTCGATCATCGCGCGTTGCTGCACCTGGTACTCGCCAATACGCTCGACCAGTTTCCGTCGCGCTGGTGGGTCGGGCGTGCAGTGCAGACCCTTCAGGCGCCCATGTGGAAGCGCGTCGAGCGTCTGTTGGCCGAACCCGCACGCGCACGCTGGCAGGACGAGAGCCGGCGCCACCTGCGCAGCACCGTCGCCGCGCGCGTGGCCGTGTATGCATGGCGCGTCCTGGTCCGGGTCGGGCTGGCCCGCCGCCCCCACGATTGAATGACGATTCCGGTATGAACGCACTGGCAGACGAGACGCCTTTCCCCACCGACGACGCAGATCCCTGCGAATTGTCGCCATTGCAGAAAGCGCTGCTCGCTGCTGGCGACGGCCAGCGACGCGTGCGCGGCGTGTTCGACATCGACGCAAGCTACAGCGCGGAGGCGGTCAACCGCGCCTTTGCGCAGGTCGTCGCCTCCTGGGAGGTGCTGCGGACGCGCTACGAGGAATACCTAGGTCAAACCGTGCAGCGCGCGTCCGTCGTCGCGGCAGTGCCCTTGCCGGTGGTGAGTGCCGATGCGACGCAGGATGAGCCGGAAGGCGTGGCCGAGGCCGTCTGGGCACAGCTTGCCGAGTGCGCACCGGGGCTCTGGTCCGCGCTGGTACCGCACGCGGAAGGCCATCGCCTGGTGATGGTCGTGAACGCAGCATCCTTTGATACGAAATGCGTAGCTGTGTTCGCGGATACGCTGGCCGAAGCACTGGCTTCCGGAACGCCGGGCGAAGTGCCGATGCAGTACGCGGACGTCGCATCCTGGATGGCCGATGCCGCGGCGGAACCGCTGTCTGTCGCCTTGCCGGACGACGCGCCCGAACGCGATAACGGACCCACGGTCATTGCCTATGCCGCGCCGGTTGCGGCGCGCCGGCCCGCCGCGTTGCGCCGTACCGATCTGGGCGATGCGATCGGCCGGATCGCGATGGCGACGCAGACCTCGCTCGACGCGACGCTGGCCGCGCTGTGGGCCAGTGTGCTGCAGGATTTTGTGCCGGACGGTGCCGTTCACCTGGATCTGGGCATCGACGCACGCCCGCTGGAAGCACTGGATCGCTGTCCGGGACGATTCGCCATTTCCTTCCCGATCGCAATGACCACGACAGCCACCGCAACAGTGCGGCGGCGAGCCCAGCTGGCCCAACGCGCGATCGACCATGCCGCCGAATGGGCGCTGCGTTTTGACCTTCCCGTTCACTTGGCCCGTCGCGGCAGCCGGCGCTCGCCATTTTCCCTGGCCCTACGCGGCAACAGCGATCCGCGCCAGGCCGTTCGCGTGGCGTGGTGCGCCGACGAAACACTGGAGAGTGCGCTGCACCTGCAAGGCATGAGCGGGCCGGGGAATGCCATTGCATTGGAATGGCGGTTCGACGCGGCGCACTTCGATAGGGAAGCGATTGCCGTGCTGGTGGACCGCTTCGCCGCGCGCGTGAACGCGCATGGCGCTCCGCAAGCCTGCGACCGTATGCCCGATGCATTGGGTCCGGAAGAGCAGGCGATGCTCCGGCGCTGGGTGCGGCCCTCGTTGCCACGGGCGGACGTACCGGACATTTTTGCCTTGTTCCAACGGCAGGTCGCCCTGGCGCCAGACCGCATCGCGCTGCGCGATGGTGCCCGGACGCTCACCTATGCCGCGCTCGCGCACGCGGTTGCGCAGATGGCGTCGGAAGTTCGCCGGCAGGGCGCATGCCCGGGTGCGCGCGTTGCCATCTGTACGCCGGATCCCTTTGTCCAGGTTGTTGCGATGCTTGGTGCGTTTGCCTGCGACGCGGCATTCGTGCCCCTGGATCCCGCATGGCCCGCTGCGCGACGTGATGCCGTGCTCACGGACGCGCAGGCGGCCGTCTGCGTCGAGGCGGCGCCGGATTCGTCAGGTCTTTCACCGACACATGACACGATCGCCATTGACGCTACAGCATTGCCGGCCTACCTGGTCTATACGTCGGGCTCCACCGGAACACCCAAGGGCGTGGTGGTGACGCGCCGGCACCTGGCGCACTACGTTGCCAACCTGACGAGGACCCTGGCCCTCGAAGAACCGCTGGCATGGGCCGGCATCGGCACCTTTGCCGCGGACCTCACCTACACCGCGCTGTTCGGCGCCCTGGCCACCGGCGGTGAACTGCGGTTGATCGGTCGCGACCAGCTGGCCGATCCGCAGCGGTTGCTGGAGTCGCTGCGGATCGCTCCGGTGGACGTGCTCAAGACCGTGCCCAGCCTGGTGGCGAGCCTGCTGGCGCTGGATCCCTCCGGCGCCTTTCTGCCGCGACGGTGCCTTCTTGTCGGCGGCGAGGCCGTTCCGCCCGGCCTGGCGCACGCGGTGTATGAAGCGGCATCCGGCTGCGCCATCGTCAATCACTACGGCCCGACGGAAACCACCATCGGCGTCGTCGTCCATCCGCGCCTGGCGAATGATCTGCGCCGTCGTGGCGTGGCGGCGTCGGTCATCGGCAGGCCACTGCCGCACGTGGGTATGCGGGTAGTCGATGCAAACGGGGAAATGGCGGGTATCGGGATTCCCGGCGAGATCGTGATCCATGGTGCCAGCATTGCCGATGGTTACCGCAACGCACCGGCGAAAACCGCGGCGAGCTTCCTGCCCGATCCGTACGCCGAGACGCCCGGCGCGCGTTGTTACCGCACCGGCGACCTGGGGCGCTGGCTGCCCGATGGGTGCCTGGAGTTCCTGGGCCGAATCGATGGGCAGGTCAAGTTCAACGGTTTCCGTATCGAACCAGGCGAGATCGAGGAATGCCTGCGGAAGGTGCCCGGCGTGACCGATGCGTGCGTCGTGCCGGTGCGTGGCGCAGACGGTGCCGTGCTGCGTCTGCATGCGTTCGTCGCACCGATGGCGGCGGACACACGTGTTGCCGAGGCATGCTGCCGGGATGCGCTGCCTTCGGCGATGGTCCCCGCCTTCATCGATGCCCTGGCACTCCTGCCTCGGCTCACCAACGGAAAGCTCGACCGCAAGGCACTGGAAGCGCAGGCGGCCAGTGCACCGGAAGCGGACGCCGACCCCGACGCAACGCCGGCGCAGCGGCGCATCGGTGCGTTGCTGGGGAACTTGCTGGGTCGCGCCAATCTCGGCCCGAACACGGACTTCTTCGCCGCGGGCGGCAATTCGATCCTGGCGATCCGTGCCATTGGTGCACTGAACCGGGAGCTGGGTTGCCGGCTTCGGGCGGAAGTGATTTTCGAACACCCGACTCCGGCAGGACTGGCAAAGGCCGTTATGCATCAGGCGCCATCGCTGCCGCCGATTTCGCGTGCCCAGCGGACGGGCCTGACGCGTCTGTCCCCGGCGCAGGAGCGCTTGTGGATCGCCGCGCAACTGCTCGAACCGCAGGCGTTGACCATCCCGCTGCGGATCCGCCTGGCTGGTGACGTCAATCCACCTGCGATCGATGGTGCCCTGCGGGCCATCCTGCGGCGCCACGAAGTGCTGCGCTCGTACATTGTCAGTGTCGATGGCCTACCACTCGCACAGGTGGCGTCGGTACCACAACCGTTTCTGGAGTGCGCCGACGCCCTCGACGGCAGTGCCTTCTTTGCGCGTGGGTTCGACCTCGCCACCGAACTGCCGCTGCGCGCCCGCCTGGGCGCGGTGGGACCCGGACAATGGGAATTGCTCCTGGCCTTCCACCACGTGGCGGTCGATGCCTGGTCACTGGAAATCTTCTTCAAGGAACTGGCCGCGCACCTGCGTGACGCGTCCGCGGTGTCCGCCGACTTACCCGTGCAATACGTGGACTACGCCGCGTGGCAGCGGTCATTGCTGGAAGGTGAAAAGGGGAGGCAGCTGCAGATACAATGGCAACGCTATCTCGCCGATAGCGAGCCGCGCATTGAGCTGGATCCGGCATTTGACGGGGCGACGGCTCAGCGCGGCGCCGCCGTGGTGCGCGCGGAACTGCCAGGGGAAATTCTGGACAGATTGCGTTCGCAGGCTGCAGCTGCGGGTGTCAGTCTGTTCGCGGCATTGCTGGGCGGTTTCCTGGCGGTCCTGCGCAAGGTTTCCGGCTGCGACGACATAGTCATCGGCACACCGATGGCAGATCGCGCAGCCCCTGAGCTGGAAGAAGTGATCGGTCTCTTTTTCCATGTGCTGCCGCTGCGCGTGCGCATGAATGCCGCGATTCCGGCGGCCGACCTGTGGCGCCGGGTGCACGGCGAACTCGCGCGACTGTGGGCCCTGCGCGATATTCCCTTCGATACGCTGGCCGATGCCATACCTCGCAGCGACGACCGCCTGCAACCCTGGTTCAACATCGTCTTTACCCAGCGCGACGCGGCGGACGGTTCGTCCACGACGCTGCAGGTGCCCGGTGTTGTGGCACACGTGGAGCGTCCGACCCAAGCGGTAGGGCACTACGACGGGTTCTGTGCGATCGAGACTAGCCCGACCAAAGCGACCTGCATCCTGGAGTACCGCAGCGACCGTATCGGCGCGGCAACCGCGCAGCGTCTGGTCGATTGGTGGGTGGCGGTAGTGGCCGACCAGTCGCAGCGCCCTGGGGCGTTGCTGGGTGCACACGGTCTGGGTGAGGCGCCGATTCTGGCCGGTCGATCGGCGCCTGCGGTACCGCCCCTGTTCAAACGTCTGGACGATTGGCGAGCGCAATGCGCGGAGGCTGACGCCGTACAGTCCGAGGGCGTCGTGCTCAGCCGGACCAGGTTGGGACAGCGCGTCGATGCCGTGGCTGCGGCACTGGGTGACCGCCACCGCATCGGCGAACGCGTGGCGCTGTGTCACTCGCGCGGCGCGGACCTGGTAGTCGCCTTGCTTGCGATCTGGCGGGCGGGGTTGGTGTATGTGCCGATCGATCCCACGCTGCCACCGGCGCGGCGTGAAGCCATCGTGCAGGACGCGCAACCGGTCTGCGTCCTGGTTGACGATGGCGCCGCCGACGAGCGGGGATTCCAGGGCACGGCGTGCCTGTCCGTCCGCAGCCTGGAAGCGGAAGGCGTGCAGCGCTTGCCGGCGCACTGGCTGGTTCCCGCGCCTGCACAACCGGCCTATCTCATCTACACATCCGGCAGCACCGGCCGGCCGAAGGGGGTCGTGGTGCCGTGGATGGCGTTTGCGGCATTTCTCGATACCGTGTCGGCGCGTTTGGCACTGACACCATCTGACGTGCTGCTGGCCACATCCAGTGTCGGTTTCGATATTTCGCTGCTGGAACTGATTCTGCCCCTGGTCTGTGGCGGTGTAGTGCGCGTCGCTCCCGACTCGGCGTGGCAGGATCCGGAGTCGCTCGCCCGATCGCTGGCCGATGCAACGGTGCTGCAGGCTACGCCGTCGGCCTGGCAACTGCTGCGACCGTACCTGGACGGCCTGCGCTTGCGCCACGCCCTGGTGGGCGGCGAGGCCGTGCCGCGCGATCTGGCGGCGACACTGCATTCCGTCGCTGATTCGGTGTGGAACATGTACGGTCCGACGGAAGCGACTATCTGGGTTGCCGCGGCCGCTATCGACGCAGTGCCGACGGTAGGGGGCGGCGCCGTAGTAGACATCGACGGCCCCTTGGCGGGCACGTACTGGCATGTCGTCGATGCGGATGGGCACGATTGCCCCGTCGGTATGCCGGGTGAACTGGTGCTCGCCGGTCCGTTGGTAGCCACGGGCTACCACGGGCTGCCGCGGCTGACGGCCGAGCGATTCGTCCCGGGCGAGAACGGCGCGCGCCAATTCCTCACCGGCGATCGCGTCGTGCGTCTGTCCAGTGGTGCGGTGCGCTTCCTTGGGCGCCGTGACGGCATGGTTAAGCTGCGCGGCTATCGCATCGAATTCGCCGATATCGAAGCCGCACTGCGTGCGCTGGACGGTGTCGCCAATGCCGCGGCGCATGTTGTCGGCGACCGGCTCTTTGCGTGCATCGTACCGACCGCGACGTCCTCGCCGGTACCGGCGGAGGCCGTGCGTGCGGCGGTGGCGCAGCGGTTGCCGGCCTACATGGTGCCGGCCCATATCAGTGTGGTGGAAGCCTTGCCCACCACGGCTTCCGGCAAGCTGGACCGCAGGCGTTTGCCGGTACCCGTGATCACGACAGAGACAGTAGCCGATGTGCCGTTTTCCCCGCTCGAAAGAGTGGTGGCCGACGCATTCGCGACTCTGCTGGGGCGACCCGTCACACAAGCCAATGACGACTTCTTCCTGTCGGGCGGAAACTCCCTGCTCGCCGCAAGACTGGTGGCGTTACTGGGCAGCAGCAGCGGCGCCGATCTGCCACTGCGCGACGTGTTCCGCGATGCCACGGTCGCTGGTATCGCGCGGCGCCTGCAGCGATCCGGTGCACCGGCCGTTCCACTGCCGGCAGTGACGCCGACGCTTCGCCGCGAAGGACCCTTGTCCCCGTACCAGGAGGGCATCTGGCTGGCGCAGCGCCGCGGCGATACCGGCGCCACCTACCATATTTCCGCTGCCGTGGTGCTGCAGGGCGCGCTCGATGTGGCGCGGTTGCGGCGCGCGATCGCGGCGCTGTACCTCGAGCAGGACCAACTGCGCTGCGTCATCGTGGAAACCGCCGGTACGCTTTCGCAACAGACCTCCCTGGATGTGCAGCCCGAATGGATCGCAGTGGATGCGACAGACGTGCTCGTGGATGAAGCCGCGCTGCTGCGCGAATGGCGTGCGCAGGCGTTTGACCTGCGCCGGCCCGGCTATTGCCGGTTCGGCCTGATCCGGCGCAGCGCCGATGTCCATGTGTTGAGTATCGTGCTGCATCATCTGATTGCGGACGAATGGTCCTGGCGCCTGGTGCTGGAGCGCCTGCAAGCCTTGTACGTGGCTGAGGCGCCAGCGGCGCAGGACGTGTCGCCGGCCGGTTATGTCGACTATTCCGTGCTACTGGAACGGGAGCGCGATGCGCACTGGCTCACGCGCCAGGCGGCATTCTGGGCAGATGCGTTGCGCGGCAGCCCGCCGCTGCTGGAACTGGCGGCAGCGCGGCCGCGGCCGGTGCGGCGCCAATTCCGGGGTGAAGCGATCGATGTCCTGGTAGGCGGTGAAACCACGCGAGCGCTCCAGGCATTGGCACAGGCGCATTCGACCAGTCTCTTCGCGGTGCTCGCGGCGGCCTATGCGGTGCTGTTGCACGCAGGCAGTGGGCGGCGCGACATCGTGATCGGCACGGCCGCGGCAAACCGGCGCCTGGCGGGTACCGAGCACATTGTCGGGCAGTTCTCCAACGTCCTGGCGCTGCGGATCGGCTTGGATCCCCAGGCCCCGTTCCACGCCTTGCTCGAACAGGCGGCGGATGTCGTGAGTGGTGCGCTTGATCACCAGGAGTATCCGTTCGCCGCGGTCGTTCAGCAGTTGGGCGTGCAACCGTCCGCGGCATTCGCCCCGGTGGTGCAGAATTTTCTGGTTTTCCACAATACTCCGAAGGCACAGGCGGCATCGCCCTGGCGTGTTCAGGTGCTGGCACCGGCCTACACCCACTCCGAATACGATCTTGACCTCGGCCTGGCGCTGCGCAGTGGTGCCCTGGAGGGGTACCTGCGCTTCAACAGCGACCTGTATGACCGCTCTGACATGAGCGCGTTGGCGGCGCAGTGGGGGGCGCTGCTGGACCAGATCGGCCGCTCGGCGGATACATCCATCGCCTGGTTGTGCCGCCCCCCGAGTCGGCGTGCGAGTCGACCGAAGTGTTTTCGCTGTGAACGTTTCCCTGTCCTTGAACGCCCCGTCTTTGGGCATGCCTTGTCGCTGGAGCCGTACCGATGCATTCCACCCTGCCGCTCGCTGATTTCCTGCACGACCTGCGCCTGCGCCAGATCCGCCTCAGTGAAGAGGGCGGCGAACTGCGTATCGAGGCACCGCGCGGCGCGGTACTGGCCGACGATGTGGCGGGCCTGCGCCGGCGCAAGGCGGAACTGCTGGAAAGCCTCCGGTCACGCCACACCATCGGCGACAACGTCGTGGCGGCCTTTGATCGCATCGTGGCGGCTCAGGGCGATGCACTCGCGCTCGCCGGTACGCAGGGTTCGCTGACCTATTCCGAGCTGGGCGCGCGCAGTGACCAGATTGCAGGCGCGCTCGCCCAGCGTCTGGCGGGCCGCGAAATTCGCATCGGTCTATGCCTGCCGCGGGGCATCGAGCGCATTGCCTGCATGCTGGGCATTCTCAAGAGCGGCGCGGTCTACGTGGCCCTGGACGACGCCTGGCCGGCCGAACGGCTGGTGCAGCTTTCCCGGGCCGGCGACATCGAGGTGCTTGTCACGGATCTGGCGACCTGTGAGTCCGTGTCGGACCAGGGGATTTCAATTCCCACCCTGAGCGTTGCCGATCTTGTCGCGCAGGGCGATGCCGTGCGGCCGGTGCTGCCGCTGCATCCGTGCCAGCTGGCCTACGTGGTGTTCACTTCCGGCAGCACCGGCGTGCCAAAGGGGGTCATGATCGATCACGGCGCGCTGGCATCGCTGGTGGCCTGGCACTGTGCCGAATACCTCACCCAGGTCGGCCCTGTGCGGGCCTCGCACGTGGCCGGGCTGGCATTTGACGCGCACGTGTGGGAGTTGTTTCCATACCTGTGCCGCGGCGCCAGCGTGCACCTGCCAGGTGAGGCGGAACGCCGCGACCCGCGCGCCCTGGCGCGCTGGATGGACGCTGAGCGCATCACCCACGCGTTCCTGCCGACGCCGCTGGCCGAAGCGGTCATGCAGCTGGGGACATCCTTCGGCCAGACCCTCCAGGTGCTGCTGACCGGCGGTGATGTGTTGCGATCCGGTGTGGCTGAATCTGCGCGGTACCGTGTCTACAACCACTACGGCCCGAGCGAAGTGACGGTCGTCTCGACGGGCTGTCCGGTGGATCCGGGTGTAGCGGTGCCGCCAATTGGATTTCCCATTGCCGGTGTCACCGCGGCCGTGGTCGACCCGCAGGGTGCACCCGTTCCCGCGGGAACGGTCGGTGAGTTGTACCTGGGTGGCGCGTCGCTCGCCCGCGGTTATCTCAACAATCCGCGTGAGACGGCGCAGACATTCCTGCCTGACCCGGCCGCGCACGGACAGCGCCGTTATCGCTCCGGCGATCTGGTGCAGCTACGCCCGGATGGGCAGCTGCGATTCGTGGCACGCAACGACGCGCAGGTGAAAATTCGCGGCATTCGCATTGAACCGGCGGAGATCGAACGCCGGATCGCCGCGTATCCCGGCATCGAGGCGGTCGCGGTGGTCAAGCACGACGATCGCGAGGATTGTCTTGCGGCTTACTGCGTGATCGGCGCCGGTGCCAATCCCGACGGTGGTTTCGTCGCGGATTGGTCCGCGCTCTACGATGCCACCTATGCACGATCCGCGACGACCGCGCCCGGTGCCAACTTCGTGGGCTGGCTGAGCA
Source organism: Tahibacter amnicola (assembly GCF_025398735.1). Taxonomy (NCBI): domain Bacteria; kingdom Pseudomonadati; phylum Pseudomonadota; class Gammaproteobacteria; order Lysobacterales; family Rhodanobacteraceae; genus Tahibacter; species Tahibacter amnicola. Next base: position 4,086,029 of record NZ_CP104694.1, on the reverse strand, counting down.
GCTTCGACGGCTTGCCGATTGCGCCGGCGCACATGGAAGAGTGGGCCTGCGAAACGACAGCGCGTATCCGTGCGCTCGGGCCGCGGAACGTGTACGAGGTCGGCGTCGGCACCGGCATCCTGCTGCACCGCCTGCTACCCGACGTGCAGCATTACAGCGGGTGCGATATTTCGCAGCAGGCTATCGCGGCGATCCAGGGTGTGCTCGGTGACGCCGTGGGGCCGGTACACCTGACCCAGGTGGCGGCCGATGCTGCGCCGATCGGGGCAGAGGGCCCCTGCGATACCGTGGTGATGAACTCGGTCAGCCAGTACTTTCCCGACGAACACTATTTCGACGCCGTGCTGACGCACATGGCCGATCGTGTTGACCGTGATGGCGCTCTGTTTGTCGGCGACGTGCGTGACCTGACCCTGGCGCGCGCCTTCCACGCGGCAGTGGCGACGGCGAAGGCCAAGCCCCTCGACACGCCCGCGCAACGGCGTGCGGCAGCGGAATCGGCCCTGGTGCGCGAAAACGAATTGCTGGCGTCGCCGGCCTTCTTCCACCGCTGGGCCCGGCGTCGCGGCGGGCATTGGCAGGTGCTGATTCTGCCCAAATGCACCGAGGCGCCGACGGAGATGACGCGCTTCCGCTACGACGTGGTCCTGACCGCGCGTGACGAGGCGATGTTGGCCGACGGCCAGGTATTTCATGCGGACGCGGGCGCGGACATCGACGCGGCGCAATCCCTGGTGGATGAAGCGCTGCAGTATCCGGCCATCGGTGCGCTGATTGAAGGCATTCCACTGCGCTACGTCGTCGCCGACATCGATCTGGCCGATGCGCTCTGGTCAGACCAGGCTCCCGCGATACTGCGCCAGGGCCTGTCGCCAGCACGCATTCTGCGTCAATTCGAACAGTCCGGCTGGCGCGCGCGGGTCGTCGCCAACGGCCAGCGGGCAGGGTGTTTCGCACTGCAGGCGACCCGTTCGGCCGCGTGGCCGGCCCTGCCCGACGTGGTGGTCCCCGAAGGTCCGCTCTGCAATACGCCGGCACGCACCACGCAGCGCGAACAGATCGTGTCGGACTTGCGCGCCCAGTTGCGCCGGGACCTGCCCGAGTACATGGTGCCGTCCTGCGTGATTCCGCTGGCGGAACTTCCGCTCACGGCCAATGGCAAGATCGACCGGCGCGCACTGGCTGCGCGCCCGCTGCCGGTGCGTGATGCCGATACCGGTCCGCTCACGCCCCTGGAGCGTCTCATCGCCGGCTGGTGGTCCGAGGCGCTGAACGTGAGCGGGATCGGTCGCTCGGATAGCTTTTTCGACCTGGGCGGACATTCCCTGCTGGCGATCCAGATGGTGGGGAAGGTCGGGGTACAGACCGGTATCGAGATTCCGGTGCACCTGGTGCTGGAGTCACCGATCCTGTCCGACTTCGCGCTGCGCCTGACCGAATGGATTGGCGGTGAGGCGGTCGTGCAGGAAGTGCTGGCACTGCTGGTGGCCGGCGAGCAGCAGAATGCGGTCGCAGAACCGGCCTGAAAGCGCACAAAACCCTGGAAACATCCCACAGAGTGAGTTCCGTCGTGTCCGATGCCCCCCTGTACCTGAAGCCCTCCGTCCAGATGGAACCGCTGTTCAACAGCTGGTATGCATGGGGCATGCTCGTATCGCCGGCGACCTCGGCGATGATCACGGCCAATCTGCATGTACGGGTGCTGGAGTCATACCTGCAATTCCCGGATCTGCACCGTCGCGCGGTGGCGGACCAGGCCATGAAGGGCGGCATGTTCATGGACTATGACGGCGACATCGCGCCCGTGCAGGCGTTGCTCGACCGCACACGCGAGCACCTGGCTGGCAAGCTGGCTTTTGCTGCCGCGGTCAAGCAGCTCAACGAACTGCTCGCAACCAAGACAGATGGCCAGTCGCTGGCCGGCTTGTACGAAAGCGTTCCTCAGCCGCTCAAGGGCTATGTCGAGCTCGTCTATGACCTGCACAACCGGCCCGGTTTTCGCCTGGTGGAGGGCATGTTGTACGACAGTCCGAACTACGATGAATCGCTGCAGTCGGTGCGATTTTCTGATATCGCCTGCGACGACCGTCCGTTCGTGCTGAGCAGTCCGCGTTTCGCGAGCGCGGACGATGTCGATCTTCACCTGCCGTTCCGCTCGCCGCTCGTGGACGCGCTGGCGGCGCTGCGTACCCGGCCGACGTCACGCGGGCAGGTCGTCCAGTGGCTGGTGGAAGCGGGCGCGAACGAGGCCCAGCAGCAACGCTTTCTCTCCCTGCTGACAGACGTTGCGCCACCGCTGGATCCCCAGCGCCACTACAGCGGCGATGGCATCCGCGTGCGCTACTTCGGGCATGCAACCGTGCTGGTGCAGTACGCCGGGTTGTCGATCCTGATCGATCCGGCGGTCAGCACGGCGTCCGAAACGGGACTGGACCGTTACAGCTTCTACGACCTTCCCGATGCCATCGATTACGTCCTGCTGACCCACAATCACCAGGATCACGTCATGCTGGAAACCTTGCTCCAGCTGCGCCACAAGATCGGCTGTGTCGTCGTGCCGCGCTCGGCGTCGGGGCCGTTGCAGGATCCTTCCCTGCGGCTGATGTTGCGGACGATCGGGTTTGCGAATGTCATCGAACTGGACGAATTCGAGACGCTGACGGCGGGCGCGGGCGAGATCATCGGCTTGCCCTTCTTCGGTGAGCATGCGGATCTGGATATCCGTTCCAAGCTGGCCTACGGCATTCGAAGCGCGGGCCGCGGGCTGGTATTCCTGGCCGATTCCAATGCGCTGGAACCGCGCTGCTACGCGCACATCCGGCGGCGCGTGGGCGACGTTGATGCGCTCTTTATCGGGCTGGAATGCGATGGCGCGCCGCTGTCGTGGCTTTATGGGCCGCTCTACACCAGGCCCGTCCAGCGCGCGGTCGACCAGTCACGCCGGCTCAATTCCTCGCACAGCGAATCGGCCATGCAGATCATCGACCGCCTGGCGCCGGAGGCGGTGTACGTGTATGCGATGGGCCTGGAACCCTGGCTCGGGTACATCTCCAGCATTTCCTACAGCGACGACTCGCGCCCGATTGTGGAATCCGACCGCGTTCTGGAACAGTGTCGCGCGCGTCAGCTGCCCGCAGAACGGCTGTATCTGAAGAAGGAGTTCGTCCTCAGCACTGTCGTGCGCGAAGAAATCTGACCGACAGACCCGTCGAGCTGGCCGGCGCGCGGCTAGACATGGTATGACGTCTTTCCTGCCAGTACCCGGCGAGGACCGGATGAACGAGGCCAGCGAACGCTTCACCACGCGCGACGCCGTCGTCGGTGACAATCTGCCGATTCGCCGTGCCATTCCGCAGCCGCGGCGCCGCATGATCGGCGCCTGGTGCTTCCTCGATCACGCCGGCCCGGTGACCCTGACGTCAGGGCCTGGCATGCGGGTGGGGCCGCACCCGCACATCGGCCTGCAGACGTTCACCTGGCCGCTGGAAGGCGAGCTTCTCCACCGTGACAGCCTGGGCACCGAGCAGCTGATCGTGCCGGGACAGGTGAACCTGATGACGGCCGGGCAGGGTATCGCCCATTCGGAAGAATCACCCGCGTCGCGCTCCGGTCGCCTCCACCTGGCACAGCTATGGATCGCGCTACCCGATGCGCAGCGCAACATGCCGCCGCAGTTCGCCCACTATCCCCAGTTGCCTGTCCTTGGCCGCGATGCCTTTCGCATCACGGTACTTGCCGGGGAGGCGTTCGACGCCCGGTCGCCCGTTGGCGTTTTCTCGCCGCTGCTGGGGCTCGACATCGCCGCTTCCGGGCCGGCACACACGGTGCTGCCGTTGGACTTGTCCTTCGAGCACGGCCTGCTGGTGCTCGATGGCGCGGTGCTGGTCGACGACGAACCATTGCTGCCGGGAACACTGCTGTACCTTCCGCCGGGCGCAGCGTACGTCGCGATCACCAGCAACGCACCTGCACGCCTGTTGCTGCTGGGTGGATTGCCCTTCGAAGAACCGGTGCTGTTGTGGTGGAACTTCGTCGCGCGCAGTCGCGATGAAATCGCTCAGGCTACCGATGACTGGAACAGCGGCCTGCGTTTTGGCGCCGTGCACGGGTTCGATGGGCCGCGCCTGACTGCACCCGAAGTACCCGCGTTGACCGTGCGTCGCACCTGAGTCGCAGGGAGACCCGAAAGGGGTGGGCGTCGATGTCCACCGTTTGTGGCCCGCCTCTGCGCGCCTGACTTCGCTGCGGCGTTCTACGGCGGGTGATCCGGAAATTCCGTGCGCAATCGCCCGATTTTTCGGTGTGTCTCATCCTTGCTTGCCTGTACGAAAGCACGGTGGCGCCCCCTGCCGACCGGTGCGTACACTGGTACGGCGAACGTCGTAGATGGACTTTCGTTCCCGTGACCCGGATGGCCTGAAGGAGGAAGGATGTTGCCCAAGATGACCCGCCGCCGTGCCCTGATCGTGGGCGGCATGAGCCTGCTGTCGCTGGTACTGCCCAAAGCGCGCGCGCGCGCAGGAACGCGCGGCCTTGTCGTCGGCAAAGGCGCCGCAGCGATCCCTCCCTATCGCTACCAGCAGTCTCCGCTGTTCCAGCCGATCCCGCATGAAATTACGCCGCCCAACATTCCTGGCACCACCGGTTACGATTTTCGACTGAACGGTGCGACCCACGACTACGTCGACCTGGGCACCGGTTGGCCCTGGGACAACGCCGGCGGCGACTGGCTCGACGCCAACGGTGTGCGCCAGGGCCCGCAACCCTGGTACAGCGTCCCGGTCAACGGGGCCAGCGGCAGCACCGCGGTGGCGAGCTACGCCGCCGACGTCACCGCAGCGATGCAGCAGGTGTTCGCACAGCAGCGCTGGAATGCGTGGCTCTGGCGCGCCGTGAACGCGCCGCGCTCGATTGCCGGCACGCACCACGCGACCGAGCCAGAACCGGTGATCCACGTGCAATACGTCGATGGCAGCAGCGAAGACCTGGCCTGCACCTACACCAGCAGCATCGGTGCCGGCACCCAGCTGTGCGCGTCCGCCAAGCCGAAACACGCCCTTCCAGCCTTCGTCGAATTCGAAAAGCCGCAACGCGCCGTCGCTTCGGCGCAGCTGCGCTTCACCATGGTCGAGCACTGGAGCGGCGGTAATCCGCAGATGCACGCCTTCCTGCTGGATCCGCCCGTCAATACCGAGCCGGTGCGTACCAACGGCATTGCCGGGGCGTATGGCCTGCGCGATGTGGGCGTCGCCGGTGATCCCAACGTGCTGGGAGTGCACCGCTATGTGGACGGCACCGCCTGGTCCGATTTCTCCGTCGGCACGGCGATCAACACCGGTGCGGAGCGCGAATACGATCCGGCGATCTACGGCAACGGCCCGACCGATACCACCAAACTGCCGCATCGCGGCCTTGGCAAGTGGATCAATGCCATCAATGGCTTCAGTCTCGTGCGCTCGGACTACACGGGCGAGGGCTTCCAGCCGCTGACGGCGGGAATGGGTGCCATGCGCGTGGTGATGCCGGCGGAACCGGGCCTGGGGAACGGCAGTACCGTCGGCTACAGTGGCACCGGCGCCAGCAACGCCAAGTTGTTTCTGCCGGAGGCGGATTTCGGCCGCATGAAGCGGCTGTTCGTGCGCTACTACATGCGTATCGGAACGCCGTACGAAACGCCGTTCTCCAGGCGCTACCAGGTGTACCACGACGCGCAGACGCCCGCGACGTGGACCAACTACAGCGGCAAGATCGGTATCTGCCCGGCACATGACACCTCGCTGGGTGGCGTCAGCGGCACGTCCGGCGGCGGCTATGGCTGGCAGATGCGCCTGTCCTGGTTCGATTGCGATGCCGAACGCGGCGGCCCGAACGAGAACGCCCTGCAGCTGGGCCTGCACACCTACGACTTCCAGACCAACAATCCGACGGGTCATCGTTACGGTCTGACCGACAAGCAGCGCGATTCGATGTTCGGCCATCGCGGTGGCCTGGGCAGCGTCATCTATCCGGGCCGGTGGTATTGCATCGAGATGGAAGTGGATCTCAACACGGTGATGATGGATGCGCCGGGCTACGTTCCCGACGGTGCGGTTCGTATCTGGCTCGACGGCCGCATGGCGTACGAGCGCACTGGGATGGTGATGCGGACGCTGCCGCTGCACCCTTCCGCCCAGAACGAAACCAAGATCCGCGCGATCCGCGAACTGGGTCATCGCGACCTGTGGTTCAACTGGTTCCACGGCGGCAAGACCAAGAACAGCATCGACCGCACGATCTTTATCACCGGCCTGGTGTGGGGTCGCAGCTACATCGGTCCGATGCGCTTGCCGTCCGCCGAGCAGATCTTCAAGAATGGGTTTGAGCCGGAATAGGCTCGGGTGATGGTAACGGCGTGATCAGTCGTGGTCACGCTCTCCATTGCCCGGGAGAACGCGCGTCGACGTTGGAATAGCGCCGGCCCTCGAGGGCGGCAATGATTGTGCGACAACTCGTGATTCACGCCGGGTGCGCTGCGCTTACCCCGGCTACAAAATCGAAAGCGCTGCATTCGGATTTGTCCGCGGGGCCGGCAGGGGCGTCGCGGGCTTTCGTCGCGGCCAGGAAACGAAGCGCGTGCGTGGCGATGTCTTGCCACGCACGAGCGTCTGGCCTGACAGCTACCTCAGAACGTCTGCTGGTAGCTCATGTAGTAGAACCGCCCCGGAATCCGGTAGTTGGATTCGAAGTTGTTCGCAAAGCACGAGAAGCAGACCGGCGGATCCTTGTCGAAGAGGTTGCGGATACCCGCAGTGATGCGGCCGTTCCACGGCGTCTTCCAGCTGCCCTGGGCATCGAAATACCACGTGGCATCCAGGGTGTTCTCCGCCTGGCGGGACGGACGGCTGCTGATGCTCTCGCCGGTGCCCTCGTAGATATTGATCACGCGATCCGGGTTACTGCACAAGCGGCTCAGCTCGGGTTGGCCCAGGTTTGCCGCCGTGTTTGCCACGCCGTTGCAGTTCTCCTGCACGGCTGAGGTGTAGGTGGCGCCGAGCGTTGCGGTCCAACTGTCGCGCGACCAGGTGGCGGAGAGGCGCGATTGCAGCCGCCACAGCGAGCCGGCCGCCGAGTTGTTGAACTGCGTGCCGACCTGGTTGCCGGAGGAGGGCGCATCATCGCCATTGCGCTCACCGCGCGCCGGCTGGTTCAGGTCACCGTAGTAGGCGATGTAGGCGTTGTCCCAGTTGAGCTGGAAATCGCCGACTCCGGTGGCGAAGCGGTAGTCGATGGTGAAATCGTAGCCCTCGACCTCCAGACCCGCGTCGAAATTGCGGTTGATGCCCAGCACCTGGCGGATTTCGCCCGGATTGCCGAACTCCGTGCCGGCGAGGTCGCGCGTGATCAGCGCACAACGCTCGGTGACGTTGCCGATGTAGCAATCATCCAGGATGCTCTGCGCGCCGAGCGAGCCGATGTTGTTGGCAATCTGCAGACGGTACCAGTCGAGCATCACGCTCAGGCCTTCCACGTAACCGGGGCTGTAGACAAAGCCCAAGGTTCGCGTGCGGGCCGTTTCCGGTTCCAGGTTGGGGTTGCCACCCGAGGTGTAGCGCACCTGCGCGGCCGACTGGTCGTAGTCCGTCGGAACGCCGGCGGCGGCACAGCGCGCACGCACATCGGCGCTTTCCTGGAAGATGCTGCTGCCGGAAGAGCAGGGATCCATCGCATTCGGATAGCCGGTGGCCTGGCCGGCGAACAGCTCGCTGATCGACGGAGCGCGGAAGCCTTCGGAATAGCTGCCGCGGAACATCAGGTCATCGACGACCTGCCAGCGCAGTCCCGCCTTCGGATTGTTCGTGGTGCCGAAGTTGGAGTAGTCCGAATGGCGGGTTGCCAGTGACAGTTCCAGGCTCTTGGCAAAGGGCACGTCGCGCAGCAGCGGCACGGCGAGTTCCAGGTACGCTTCCGTAAGGTCGTAACTGCCCCGCGTCGGCGTGGCCGGCACGTCACCCAGCACCTGGCCCGATTGCGTCAGCGGATCCGGGTCGAAATAGCCGGCTTCCTTGCGATATTCGAGGCCGGCCGCGAACGAAAGCATGCCGCCCGGCAATTCCAGGATTTCGCCGCTGATATTCGCGGTCGCGTTGTTGGATTCCTGGTACGTGACATTGCGTGGCGCCACCGTCACAGCCGAGAACATCTCGGGCGTAAGCCCCGCCTGGCCGCCGGCGAGGTTGAAGGGCACGCAACCGGCGATCGGCGCATCCGGCGTACCGCAACGGGCCACGCCCGCTTCGATGAAGGAGGGGCCGGTCGCCTGGGCGAACAGGGCGCTGTGGAAGAACCCGCGCTTGATCTGCACCAGCTGGTTGTCGGCGTAGCCATAGTTCACATCCCAGTAGAAACCCCGGTCCCAGAGGTCGAACTGGCCGTCGAGGCCGACGCTGTAGCGCACCGTATCCTGGTCGACGTTATAGGTACGCGGATTGATCGTCGGGCGGAACGCCACGCCCGTCAGCGTGACGCCGAACGGGTTGTAGATGCTGTTGGCGTCAAGGCGAACGCCCGTCAACGGCTGCGCGGCCAGGCGCGCCTGGCTGGTGCGTTCGTTGTAGAGCATGTCAGCGCGCAGGCGGATGTTGTCCGTCAGCTGGTGACGCACGGCACCGAACACGGACTGCGTGTCCTGGGGCTGCAGCAGGTAGTTTTCCGGTGCGAAGTTGTAGCCGTCGGTGCGGTTGTCGTACGGGCGAAAATCGGAAAGGCCGACGGAGGGCGCGCAGGGCTGGTTCGGTCGACAGCCTGTCGCCGAGCGATCGAGTGTCAACAGCCCGCGGCCCGGCACATTGAATGAACCGTAAGGGTTCGTGGGGCTGGCCCGGCCCGGGAACGAAGTGTTCGGCGGGAATCCGTACAGCGGTGCAAAGGAGATCTCGCGGTCGCCGTCCATCACCGATTCCTGGTGCGTATGCGCCAGGTTGATCAGGAGCGACGTGGTTTCATTGCTGCCACCCCAGGTGGCATCGTAGGACTCGCGGCGACCGTCGCCCTTGTCGTACTCGCCGACATAGACCGTGGCCTGCGCGCCGTCGAAGGTGTCGCGCAACGTGATGTTGACCACGCCGCAGATCGCATCCGCACCGTAGATGGATGAGGCGCCGTCCTTGAGCACTTCCACGCGTTCGATCGCAGCGAACGGCACGGTGCTCAGGTCGACGCTGCCATCCAGTTCCGCCACCCAGCGGCGGCCGTTGACCAGCACCAGCGTGCGATTGGCGCCGCAACCGCGCAGGTCTACCGTGCTTGAGCCACTGGTGTTTGCGCTGTTCACCTGCAAACCGTATGAGGCTCCGTTGGTGGTCAGTTCGCTCAGCACGTCATAGACGGAGGTCAGGCCGGTGCGCTCGAGATCAATGCGCTCGAGGGTCAACACCGGCTGCGAGGTTTCCATATCCACGCGCTTGATGCGCGAGCCCGTCACCACGACGGGTTCCAGTCGGTTCGTCTCCCCGTCCGGGGTCTGCGTCTGCGCCACCACCGGCGCCGTGATGGTGCCCGCGACGATCCCGGCGAGTACAAGCTGGATCGAACGCGCCAACGTACGAGAATGCATGTGGTAATCCCTGTGCTGATCGGAAGGCAACGCGCCGGCGCGCCGGTCCTCCACCGGCGCGCTGGCATGCAGTAGGGCCTTGACCCGATGGCAGGGCCGGAGAGCGGGGGATGCCCACCGTCACATCGGTGTCAAGGCGGCCCAGACCGTAACCGCCCCACCGATTCCAGGAATAGACGATTGCGTTTGTTGACGCGTATATCTTCGTCAGATTGCTACGCAATTTGAAACGCGCGTCACGATTGCCGTGAAGTGAAAGGAATGCGGTGGCGTTTCTTTCGAAAGAGAAGACGCGTGATGCTGCGGTGCAGCGTTGGTGATCGACGCGCAGTGATGTGAATCGGCGGCGCGGCTATCGCTGGCAACGTCGTCTGAAATGGGAATAGACGGCTATGTTCCATCGTCGATGCGGGCAGACCCCGGGTGACCCATGCCGGACGCCCCGGGGCTACAATGGCGCTCCGCGTTCCGTAGCGCGGGTATGCGCAGCGCACCCGGAGTGAATTACGAGTTGCCGCTAAATCTGGCGGAGTCTACGTATCCTCTAACTAGCACTCGGCAACACACGCAATGTCGTCACGGGAAGGTTGCCGTTCGCAACTCAGATAGGTCTGGCGGCATCCCGGCGGAGCTTTCATCGTCAATCCGCCGCCGCCAATGTCCCCGATGCGTTCGCCGAACCTCTGCGCCTCGTCGCGGTGATCAAACTGCCAGCTCATGGCGTGATCGGATCGGGCAGGGTATCCGTGGCTGTCTGCGGACACCGAACCCCGGAATTGGTAGTCATAGGCATGTTCCTGCGCCACCGCTTCCACGTTTGCGCAGTTCTTCATGGCGTCGCAGAATCGCAGTACAAATTGCGTCGAGAATCCGTAGATCCCCAGTGTTGCTTTGACGGGCCCTTTGGACGTCGCGATGGTGACGTTCCGGCTCGGCAAGGCGATATCGTGCACCAGCGCTCCGATCATCGGATGGGCGAGCACTGTCAGGCTTCTCTCCGCCATGGTTTGCCGTACCTGCGCCATGAACTCCTGGTGTAGCGGGCCATCCGGGGCTTCCCATGCCACGCGGACCGGGTCGTAGAAACGCGTCCCACCTGTCTCGTCGTGGACATATCCCAGCGCGGTGATGTCGATCTCATGCGAATACGGCCTGGGTTCCGGATAACGTGTTGCCAGGCTATCCATGGCCGTGAAGATCCGGAATACATCCGGATCTACCGGTGCCTCGACATACTCCCGCTGGTACTTCGTGTCTCCGAACTGCTCGACAGGTGCGGTGGACCGGGCATCCGGCGTGTGAGCCGTGATGTCAAAACGACGAATTCGGTGATTCGTCAAATTGTAGACATAGACCAGGCCAGTCGCCGGATAGTGTCGCGCCTTCGCCAGCTCGGCAGCCGGGTCGCAGTTGTTGCAGTGAAGCAGGTATGCAGTGGGCAACTTCTCGCTCGTTGCACTCATCGTGGCGAGAAGCAGGATAGTCGCGGCGGATCCTGTGCCGAACATTGGTGTTCCTTCGGTTGGCGGGGCGAGGGAGTACACGGAAAATCGGGATGAATCGGCTCAGGGGGGCGCATTGGGGGCATCGTCCAGGCGAAGTCTGGATCCCGAGTCCGGATCGTCGCACCGTGCGGTCACATACGCGAAAACACGCTACGGAAGTCGTGGCGCATTGGGTAGCTTGGGCTTCGCTGCGTGTTTGGTCCAACCTACATTTTTGCTTTTCAACGGCATCGCCGCCGCTCACGGATTCATCGATGCCGGTCATGCCCTCAGGCGATAGTCAACCTCAGGAAGGAAGCCTGCGCAGGCCGCCCGCCTTGGCCACGGCGGGGGAGGGAAGCGGGCGATGGCGCAATCCCGGTGGCCGTACCGCTCGTCAGCGGTGCGGCCGGTCGGATTCTGTTCGCGGGCAGCATCCGGCCTTGACCGGAGTGCGCCAGCGCCCGCTGTTTTCATGGCAAATGTCACCGGAAACACCGTTGGTGGGGGCGGCGGTGGCAGATCCCTCCGGAAGGGATCGGCCACCATCGTTCACCACCGCGACCGTTCCGGAGCGGTCTACGGTGTTTCCTGTGGCATTCGCGCCGGGACGGTCCTGTCGCACAGGTCCAGCATCGACGCAGATTCACCCCGGGTGACCCTTCGGGTAACCCGGGCTACAGAAGCGCTATCGCCTTTGTAGCCCGGGTAAGCGACAGCGCACCCGGGGTGAACGACGGATTGCGGCCCGGTTTTCGGTTCAACGCTTCAACCGCCGGCGCTGGTAATCCGCGTGACTCTCCAGCGTCATCATTGCCTCGACGTGATCGGTGAACTGCGATACCAGCACGCCGACGTCGTGCATCAGATCCGACCCGGGTGGATCATCACTGTTGGCGGCTAGCCGCAAAAGCTGCGTCACCGTGCGCAGGCCCTCCAGCGAGGTATTGCGCACATGCCGCGCGGCATGAAGCAGGTGCGGGAAATCAAGGCGGTCATCTGCCAGCGCAGATACGATCACATCGTGAATGCCGTATTCGGTATCGGCCGCGGGAGGGGCATCATCGTCATCGCGAATATCGCTCATGCGCCGATCCTCGTGGCGAGGTGGGCAGAGCGTTGCGACATCCGTGCAACGGAAGAGTGGAGCAACCGCGTGCACCGGCTGTTCAGCCGGTGCACGCGACGGGTACGACTCGACGGCAAACGTTCGCGGTTCGCGAACGGGCGTTCCATGCGAAGAAACATTGCGGTGTCCTCGACGAGCAGGGTTAACCCGCCACCGGACCCGAAACGGTGACGGACGACGCCTGGTTGGCCTACCGGTAGTTGAGGACCGGCCAGCATTGCTGCTGCCAAGCGCCGCCCGCCATTGAAAGCAAAATAGGGGGCAAGATGGCGCCCAGCCGACGACTGGGCGTGAAAAAAGCGCCGTCATCGTCGGATGGGCGCTTTCAGCGCCTCAACTACACCAGGAGGCCAATCCTGGGCTGCCGATTTGGCGGCAGCGAGGGGATTGTGGGGAGGGGCGAAGCTTGAGTCAATCTGTTGTGCGGCTTGAAAACCAGGCGGGACGGTATGGCGTTGCTTGAGTGCGTTTGACTGCCATAGGAAGTGCGGGGCTGGTAACGGCCGGGGCGAGAGGAGCAACTCACTAACGGCACTAGCCCACTGAGTACGTTGATGGCGATAGTTGCTGCAATCAATGTCTTTACTTATTGAAGGTGGCGTAATGGGAAACCTTACCTTTTTTGAAACGATTTCCGCGCAGCTCAGCGGGAGTCAGGCGGTCGCGGTATTTCTGCTTGTCGTAGGGGCAAGCATGCTGGTACTCGCAGCGACTGGCAGGATCTCGTTTTCGAGCCTTCTCCTGCAGGCGGACGGCAAGGGCCGAGTCTTTCTCGGTGTCTTAGGTGTCGTGGCTTGCGTTCCCGCGTTCATCGCGGCCATGGCTTACATTCTTCCCTCACCGTCGCCGACCTCGAAGGACGTGTGGACCTACAAGTATGTGACTTCTCCTGGAGCGCTAGTTGCGGAGCTCAACAAGATTTCACCGAGCGCGGAAAATCTCTGGATCGAGTCGAGTTGGCCAAATCTCCATTTTTGGTACAGGGGCGGGGATACCGGCACAAGGTACGTCTTCAAGCGCGTCGCCCACGAAGTGGCGAAAAGAGATCCCACGGACGAGCAGTTCTTCCGGCGCGCAAACGGAGTGATCCCTGTGGGCTGGATTCCGGGTGGAAGCGATTTTGGGTATCTGCAGTCGTTTGACGGTGGCGCCAAGTGAGTCAACTGCCGCGCACGGTTCAGGAAGCGTGATCCGTATCAGTCGGAATAGGGCCTTACTGCATAGCTACCCAGGTCCGGCACTGCCAGGCCGGCGCGAAGTACACGACGCCGCCGGGTTTGAGCAGCCGCTTGATCTCCAGCATCGCCTCCTGCCAATGCGGGATATGCGCGTAGACGGTGATCGTCCGGATCGCATCGAACGAGGCGTCTTCGAACAGATAGCGTGTACCTTCGGTAACCCGGTACGGTTCTCTGCCGGCACGCCACAAGCGAGCTCGGCGGATGGCGTCAGCTGCCGTGCCGCGCGGTACGTCCGGTGTCCCGGCAGTTTTTCACCAGCGCCGCGGTACTGAGCACGCGATCGGCCATCGCAGCCATGCCTTCCAGGGATTGCATCGAGCGCGCGGAGTCTGTCAGCAGGCCGGCGACTTCGTCACGGCGGTCCGCGGGTACTGCACACGCGGCGCCGGAAATGGCCGTGGTGACATTGGCGACAAGCTTCCGATAGTCGTACGCGCCGTTCGCCGCGACTTCGCTGCGGAAGGATGCATCCGAGTACACCCGCAGCACGTCACGGATCACGCCGTCGGCGGCCTCGGGGTTCGCATCGGGCGCACCGGTGCTCTGCAGCAGCCAAAGCGTCAGCTCGGTGGCGCTGTAGCGCACGGTGAGATCCTTGTGACCCATCAGCAGCACGATGCGGTTGCGCTGCTCGGTGGAAAGCGTGTTCGCCAGTACGCCTGCCAGCTTCCGGTCGCGCTGGATGGCGTTGACCCAGCCGAAGATCAGGCCGTAGTCGGTTTCCACGGTGGAGTTGTCCACATCCCAGTCGCGCACCAGCTCAGTGATCGACCGCGCGTCGGTACGCGTGGCGATTGTTGCTCGCGAGATGTCACGCAGCTCTGCGCTGGCGGAGCTGAGGTTACGCACCGCGCTGCGCGGTTCCAGCTGCGCCGAGGCCTGCGCATAGGCATTGCCGATCACGGCATTCCAGAGCGCCACCGGCAAGCGCGGCTCAGTACTGGCGACGGGCCCCGCGCAGCTCTGGCGCCCGAATTCACCGATGGCCTTGCTGTCGGCCCGGCCATCCCTCAGCAGCCATCGGTCGTCGGTCTGGACCAGGGAGAATTCCAATGTGGAACCGTTGCTGGACCGCTTGAGCAGTTCCGTCGGCAGGCAGCCGATATAGAACTCCTGCCCATCGTGCGGCGCCACGACGATGTAGAACGTCTGGCTGCGCAGATCCTCTTCGAAGGCCACGAAGCGGAAAGGGTCTGCCACTGAACGACGTCCCACCAGCAAGGCGTTGTTGGTGTGGATGCGCAGGTCGCGGAACTGGGAGGTGTCTTTGATATCACCCAGTACGTAGTTGGTGGCGGGCGATTTGAAGACGAAAGCGAAGATGACGGCGATGGCGGCAGCGCCGGTTGCCGTCCAGCCCGGTTGCGAGGCGCTGGCGACCGAACCGGCCGCACCGGCCAGCAGCGCCAGGCCGACAACGAGCATCGGCCAGCAGAACGGCACCAGCGCCGGCTGGTTTGCGGCGTAGGCGACGAAAAAGAGAACCAGCAATCCCAGCAGGCCGCCAATAATGGCGCGCTGGCGATAGTCGAGATTCTTCTGGCGGGCGACTTCTGCCGACTGCGCCGTGGTCGATTCAGGCTCGGGTGGTTCCTGGCCGGCGGTACCGGCCGGAACGGAAGGTGTTTCGTGCGTGGTCATGACAGTGCCCCGTGACAAGCCGTCGCCGTTTCGGAGCCAGGGACAGCTGCGCCAGGGACAGCGACGGTAATAGCAGTAGTGCCGTCAAGGGCCGTGATCTCCCAGTGAGGGAGTTTCTGTGTGGCGCAGTCCAGCCATGACATGGCCTGCTGTCGCGGCCGGCGGATTTGGCGGCGCGAGTGACGGGACGCGACGAAAAATGCGGCGCCTGACCGAACAATTCCTCACTTCACCCGTAGTACGTCTCCACGATTGCCAAGCAACGTTGATCGGTGAATCGGCAATCGACAGTGCTCACTCCAAGGCCGGATATAAATGGGAAAAGGAGGCGCTATCGCCATGCGGACTACGCCATCTCCCCCGGCCCCCGGCAAAACTCGAACCGATACCCCTCGAAGAACCGGAATGCAGGATCATCGACGACGTCGAGGTCAACTGGCAGATCGTGGGTGATGCCGTTGCTGTGCTGGTCGTCCCAGAGGTCGATGCAGTCCACGGACTCACCGGCTTCCACCAGGCGCCGGATCACGCGGATCACCTGCTGCGTGGCTTCCAGGACGGCGGGGGCTTCCTCGTACCAGGGCTCCGGCGTACCGAAGCCGCCCAGACCCTCGACGTTCTCGGCCATCACATGGCGGAATTCGCAGCTGCAACCTGCCGAGGAACCGACGTACCACCGATACGGATGCCGTAGCTGGGCTTCGGCGGGCCGGCCGGGAAGCTCGTGGGTGAATACCATCTTGTCGGTGTTGCACAGGGCGAGATCTTCGAGGGAGGTGGTACTGAGGTAGACCAGGTTGCACATGGATGAAGGCTCAGGGGCGTTTGGAGGTCTTTACCGAAAAACGGCAGTGAAGATGGTCAGTCGTGGGATACTGCGGCGATTGTCGGACCTTGCCACGCGGGTGTCGCCCCTGTGCGATGCCGGCCAATCCAGAGGAACTACCATGCGTCGGATCGCCCTGCTGCTGCCTCTTGTTCTCGCTGCCTGTCAACACGCCCCGGAGCGCTCCGCGGACGAGGTGGTGCTACGCGCGATGGCTATTCCGGCCAACGACGCGCCGGCGGCTGAAGGCGTGATCTCGCTGGGCCCGTCCAGCCGGTATATCGAGACCCGTAACCTGACGGACGTGGCGGATGTCATCCGCCCGCTGCCGCCGGCAACGACGCTGGTGGTCTTTGATATTGACGACACGCTGCTATCGACGGCGTACCTGGCGGGGAAGTCCGGGTCGCGCGAGTTCTTCGGCAGCGATGCCTGGTACAACTGGCAGCGCGACCTGCCCGATGGCGACCCGCACAAGCAGGCCTGTCGCTTTGCCTTTCTGGGCATGAATTTCGAGGGGGAGGTGGGTGAGCCCACGGTGCACGCGGCGAAGGCGGTCGCGTCCGTGACGCTGGATAAGCTCATCCTGACGTCGCGCAGCCCCGACTACCGCGGCGGCACGGAGCGCGAACTCAAGCTTTCCGAAGTGCCGTTTCCAGCGCCGATCACCACCGAACCGGCGCTGACGGTGTACTTCAACAAGACGCCCATGACCTATTCAAACGGCATCCTGATGACGCGTGGCGCAGACAAGGGCAAGGCCCTGGAGGCGCTGCTCAAGTCAGCGCAGCGCCCGTACACCGACGTGGTGCTGGTCGATGACGGCTGGAAGAACATCCTGGACATGAGCGATGCCAGTGCGGCCGCCGGCCGCCAGTTCCACGGCGTGCTCTATAACGGGGTGAAGCGCGATATCAATGCCGGCGTGGTGGACCGGGAGCAGTGGAAGAAATACACGCTGTCGGATGATCAGAAGCAGCAGGCACAGGCGGCGTGGGACAGCTGGATGCAACGTTTCGCGCAGCTGTACCCGGAGCGCGCCAGCCGCCTTACCGCCGCCGGCGAATGTAAATAGCCCACCGCCGCCCCGCTACTGGCTCACGCCATAGTGCGCCAGGACCTGGTGGCCCATGGCCTTGGCCAGTTCCGCTTCCGCAAGGTAGATGTCGCCGACCTGTTCCCGGGTGAGCAGTTCGGCTTCTTCCTCGTTGTGTGTGCGCACCAGGGTGACGATATCCGGATTGAGCTGTTTGGCGTTGGCCACGATCTGGCGCACGTCGAAGGTCTCGGGGATGGCCACTACCAGCATGCGCGCGCGGGCGATATGCGCCTGGACCAGCACCAGCGGCTCGACGGCGTCGCCCGAGACGGCCGCGAGCCCGCGCTCGCGCAGTTGCTCGACGTGTTCGCGGTTCTGTTCGGCGACCACGAACGGAATGGTGTTTTCGAGCAGACGATCGGCGATGCGTCGGCCGACGCGGCCATAGCCGATCAGGACCACGTGGCCACCGAGGTATTTCGCGTCGGTCGTCATCGGCAGCTCGGCCATCGGGTCGGCTGGCTGTTCCAGGCGCCGGGCAACGTCGGACTTTTCACGGATCCAGCGCTGGAAGGGCTCGACCGCGGCGAAAAGGACGGGATTGAGCGCGATGGAGATCAGTGCCCCGGCGAGAATCAGGTTTTGGCCCTCGACCGGCAGCACTTTGAGACTGACGCCCAGTCCCGCCAGGATGAAGGAGAATTCGCCGATCTGCGCCAGGCTGGCCGATACGGTGAGCGCGGTATTCAAGGGATAGCGCAGCAGGATCACCAGCAATGCGGCAGCGACGGACTTCCCCAGCATGATGATGCCGGCGACCGTGACGACTTTCAGCGGCTCCTGCACCAGGATATGCGGATCGAAGAGCATGCCGACCGATACAAAAAAGATGACGGCAAAGGCATCGCGCAGTGGCAGGGTTTCTTCGGCAGCGCGGTGACTGAGCTTGGATTCGCGCAACACCGTGCCGGCGAAGAACGCGCCGAGGGCGAACGACACGCCGAACAGCTTGGCCGCGGCGAACGCGATACCGACCGCCACCGCGATGACGCACAGCGTGAACAGCTCGCGTGAACCTGTGCGCGACACTTGCCAGAGCAGGCGCGGGAAGACTTTCCGACCGACCACCAGCATCAGTGTGATGAAGGCGCTGACATAGAGCAGGGTGACGCCGAGGGCCGTCCAGACATTGCGCGCGGCGGCTTCGTTCTCGGGCGCGACGGAACCGGCGAGGGGCGGCAGCAGCACGAGCACCAGCACCATGGCGAGGTCTTCGACGACCAGCCAACCGACGGCGATGCGGCCGTTCATCGAGTCGAGCGTGCCGTGGGATTCCAGGGCGCGCAGCAGCACGACGGTGCTGGCGACGGACAGGGCGAGGCCGAACACGATGGAAGCGGTCCACGACCAACCCCAGCCATGCGCCACGACGGCGCCGAGTGCGGTGGCGGCTGCGATCTGAAGAATGGCGCCGGGCAGGGCAATCTTGCGGACCGAGATCAGGTCACCGAGCGAAAAATGCAGGCCCACGCCGAACATCAGCAGCATCACCCCGATTTCGGCGAGCTCGGCGGCAATTGCGGCGTCGGCCACCATGCCCGGCGTATACGGACCAATCAGGATGCCGGCGACCAGGTAACCGACGATGGCCGGTAGACGAACCCTTACGGCGAGAAGCCCGAGCAGCAGCGCAGCACCCAAAGCAGTGGCCAGTGTTGCGATCAGCGGTACGCCGTGGTCCATCCATCTTCCTCCGTGGGGTGTCCGCGATCACCGCGGTCATCGTCGAATGCCTGGGTGCTGCATGGGCATCAGCCCGAAGATAACCGATGCGTGTTGCATCGGGCGACTCCTATGGACCTCGCGCGCGCCTGGGCGGCGTGGAAAAGACAAGGGCCCCGGTCGGGGCCCTTGTGACGGCTACGTGACGGGATCGCAGGCTGCGATCACGGCGGAACGGTCAGCCCTTCGGCCACCACGTGGAAGCGGTAGGCGCCGTCGGTTTCGACGCCGAGATTGAACTCGACGTAGGTGCTGGCGCCGTTGGCCAGCGGTGCAGTCGTCGTGATGACGCCCTCGGCGAGCGAGGAATTGAGACCGCCACCCAGGGCCTGAGCGGCCGGGGTCTGCAGCGTCAAGGCCTGCGCCGTCACCGTGGTGGTGTCGGTCAGGGTGATGGTCTGGGTCGGAGAGTTGAGTACGCGCAGGTCCGCCTGCCCCGCCGGCACGGTGCCGCCGGTACGGGTCGGGATCTTGTACACACGGTAGCGCAACGCAACGATCGGCAGGCCGGTGTTGTTGGTGAACTTGCGACGGATCTTCACCGTGCCGAGCGCCCCGTTAGTCACCGGCGTCATGTCGCGGACCAGGTTCGGCGCCGAGATCGACGTGGCACCGGGATCGAGCAGTTCCGCCGGGATGGTGGTGAAGCGATCCAGTGGCGCCGAGGTCGTCGTGTAGGCCGTCATTGTCGGACCGCGTTCCGGACCCGGCGCGCCGAGTACCGCCGCGACACCGTCGAGCGTTCCGCCCGTCGTGTCCACCAGCACGAAGTCGGCGAGGTTGTTGCCGGTATCCTGCGGCACGCCGCCCGCGAGCCGGCGTACCCAGCTGTGCTGGCCGGCGGTCGTGATACCCGCGGCGGGGCCGAGGCCGGTACCTTCCTTGTAGTCCGCGTTCGTCACCGAGCTGTAGCCGACGGAGTCAAGACGGTTGGCCGTCAAGGCATTCGCCGTCGAGAACACGGCAAGGCCGACATCGTCCGGGAAGAAGCCGACGGCCGCACTGGCGGGGTTGAGCGAGACATTGGCCGAGCCGCTGGCGGTGATGCCTGTTCCGGTCGGATACGTGGCGAGGCTGTAGGTATTTCCCGCGGGGCTGGGTGTGGTCGGCTGGGTCGAGATCAGGAAGTGCCCGCGCGGCGGAAGCGCCAGGGGGCCGGCGGTCGAAAGCGTCTGCGGTAGCACCAGGAAGGTGGTTTCCGTCGCGCCCTGGGCCCCGGCAAAGCGCCAGCCGGCGCCGGTGGGGCTGGTCGGGTCGGCGCCCGGGATGGCGTCGATGATGGTGATGCTCTGGTCGGTGTTGTTGTAGATCTCGATGAATTCGTCGGCACTGCCGTCCGAGGCTGGCGGTGTGGTGCCAGCACCGCGCGTGCGGAACTCGGTGATCAGGATGTCGCCCGCAGCGGGCGGCGTCGGTCGGTTGTCAAAGCTGATCGTCCAGCCGCCGCTGATCGAGCCACCATCAAGATTGGCGTCATCGATGACGTAGAGATTCCAGGTGCCGTTCGGATCCTCGCCGTTGAAGGCCGACAAGGTATACGTGTACGGCGCCGCAGGCGCGGGCGCCGGGAACTGGTCGGTGGTACCGGAGTTCGCCGGACGATAGGTGCCGGTGACGAAGGGTACGCCGGTGTTGCCGGTCACGGTGGACGGAATCGGGCGTGGGCCGTAGTCGTCCATGGTGATGTTGATGTTGGAGACGCCCGGCGAACCGGCGCCGAAGTCCGACATCAGAACAGACTTGCGGCCGGATGGTGATACGAGGAGGAAATCCGTATCCGCGGGGAAGGCGTGCGAGTAGCCGTTGATCGTCACGGAGACGTTCTCGACGACACCGGTCAGGCCGGATACCGCGATCGGCGAAGGATAGAGCGAAGCCGCCTGGCCGGAAGCCGGGCAGGGGTTCGGGCAGTCGGTGATCGTGATGGCGGTGTTGTTGGTGAAGGAGGTCGGCCCGCCCCGGAAACGCGGCGGACGCTGCACCGGTTCAGCAGCGGTAGTCCGCTTGGACTGGACGACAGGTATCACCTCCGCGACCGCTTCCTGCGGCGACCTGGCCGCACCGGTCGATGAGACGAGTACCAGGGAAAATGCCGAAATCACTAGCGATGGGCGCATCGATATCTCCCGATCGATCAATAGTGTGCTTGCACCGGTGTCGCCCCTTGGCGCTACCGGCGAAACGTTCCGCTCAATCCACGCTGAAGCTCTGCAGCGAGACCGGCACGCCGGTGAAGGCGATGCACCAGCCGGCGAAATCGCCGGTGTCGCCGGAGGCGAAATCGGCTGCGAAGAGATTCCATGTGCCGTTGGCAGAGGTGCCGGCGAAGACGCTGGCCAGCGTTGCCGTGCCAGCGCCGCCGGGGCCCGGGTTGGAATAGGTCGTCAGCGGACCGGGGGCGGGATAGTTGTCGTTCGCGAGATAGAAATTGGTGGGCTTGTAGGTGCCGCCGGACCAGGCGGCCAGATCGGGCAGCGTGGCGGCCGCCGCGTCGTCGAAGGTGTAGGTCTGTTCGCTCACGCCAGCCGAGTCGCCGGCGCCGCTTTGCAGCAGCAGGGCCTGTCCACCGGGGCCCACCAGCACGAAGCCGACGTCGTCGGGGAAACTGTGGGAAAACGAGTTGATGGTGACGGTGAGCGTCGTGATGTTGCCAGGTGCACCCACGACGTTGATGGCCGAGGGATAGACGTCGGCGACGCCGTTATCGTTGAAGGTAACCTGGCTGGAATTGCAGAAATTGTTTCCTGCGATGGCGGCGCCAGATAGCGAGAAAAGCCCAAGGCAACGCAAAAGTGCAGCAATAGGCATAAATCCACCTCGTGGACAATGATTGCTTACTATGGATGCGAAACGACGGCGGGAAATCGGGGGGTTCGTTCCTTGTGGAATATGCTCGCCCCTAGCGTCCGAGCTGGACGATAGGACCGATCATGCCGACGCCCTCGTACGAAGGTCAACATCCGTAAGACTGAGAAATGTCTGGCACTTTTCCTGGCAGGCCGAGCGGGGATTTTGCGGCATGCACCACTACTTGAAGGCAGACAATGCCTTAGCACACTTTGTTGAGACGTGATCTGTGCTGTCCGTCCGACAAACGGCTTGCCGGAATATTTCGTTAGAGGATGTTTCTCATCGCTGTGAACGCGCTTTACAGCAGAGGACGGGCTGTCTGTCCCGGTGGGAAGGCAAGCGTGCATGAAACGTCGCAGTTTCATAGCTTCCATTGGCGATGGAACCGATGATGCTGCCCTCGCTTGCGTCCGAAATTGCCGAGTCCGCTATTTGAGATTTGGCAAGCTTTGCCAGGCGCAGGCTTTCCAGTGTTCACCCAGCGTCAAGCGGGCTCCGAAGGCGCGAAGCCCGCCGCACGTTCAACCTTCCCCTAGAATCGAAAAGTGGCGCCCAGGCGAATAGCGCGTGGCGATCCCGGCAGGATGTTGTTGTTGCTGTGGGCGGACGCGTAGTAGCGCCTGTCGAAAAGGTTTTCGACATTCACCTGCAACCGTACCTGCGGGTCGAGGGTGCAGTAGATCGCCGCATCGAAGCGGACGAAGCCTGGCAGTTTGACCGTGTTATCGGTGGCAACAAAAACTGGATCGCTGTAGATCGTGCCCAGTCCCAAACCCCATTTTTCAGAGATGTCATAGCGGTTCCAGAGTGAAAATGTGTGCTCTGGAACCTGTCCGAGCTGATTGCCGTTCTGGTTGCCGGGCGTGCGGACCTGGCTTGCCTGGTGCGCGTAACCCGCAATGAGTTGCCAGGCTGCTGTCACGTGGCCCGCGATGGACAGTTCCAGGCCGCGAACGCGCTGTCCGTCGGTAAGGATCAACTGGCCGGGATGGTTCGGATCAGTTACCGCCACATTCGTGCGATCCAGCTGATACGCAGCGGCAGTAGTCAGGAGGTGTTCGCTGATGGCCCACTTGGCGCCAAGCTCGCGATTGGCGAATTGCTCTGGATCGAGCGTGCGATTGGTCGGGGTGAGCGAAGCCAGCTGCTCACCGGCCCGGGGAACGTAGGCCAGTGAATAGCTGGCGTACAGCGACACGGATTCTGCCGGCTTGTAGATAAGCCCGGCGCGGGGTGAGGTCAGGTGATCCGTGCGGGTGATCGTGCTGCCATTGCGGCGATTGAAAAGATCCACGGCGAAGCGATCCTGGCGCATGCCCACAATCGCCTGCCAGTTTGGCGAAATGGTCAACTGGTCCTGCAGGTACACGGCGGCGGTCGTTGCGACGCTGTGGTTATCGGCGTCGCTCGCGCTCTGGCGGAATTTGACCGGGCCCTGGTAGATCGTTTCGGGCAGTGCGACAAATACAGAAGTCGCATTTGCACCTGCATTCGGAAAATAGGCGGTGCGCCGGTGGTTGTCGGTGACTTGCCGGTTGAGTTCCACGCCGGCCAGCAGGTGATGCTCGACCGGGCCGGTTTGCACCGTGAACATCAGGTCGGTCTGGTTCAACAGGTTGTCGCGTGCAGTGCGGTTGCTATAGCCCGAGATCGCCACCTGGTTTGTCGTGGTGTTGACTGCGCCGGGCACGAGGTTCTGGTAGAACTTCGCGTAGTCGGCATAGCGGGTCTGGTTGACCAGCCTGGCGCCGTTGCCCAGCTGGTGAGTGACGGTGGTCGTTACCGCGTCGACGCGCGTCGTGGCATGGCTGCTGTCTGGCTTGCCGAAGTAGGTGGAAGCACCCGTGCGCAGCGGCTTTCCGTGCAACGAGGGAACGCCACGGTCCACCACGCGCTCGTCCTCGAAGTGCTCGTAGCCGGCGGCAACGGCGGTACGGTCGGAGACATCAAAGGTCGCCGTCGGGTTGATCGCCCGGCGGTCGACCTGGTTGAAAGCCCGGTAGCTTTCCGAATTCTCGTAGAGGCCGGTGATGCGGAAGGCGGCGGCGTCGCCCAGGGACTGGTCGTGGTCGAAGGTCATGCGACGGTTGTCCCGGTCGCCCAGCGTGAGCGTCAGCTCGCGCCGGCCCGTGCCATCGGCTTGCTTGGTGATGCGGTTGATCAGGCCGCCGGAGTTGCCGCGTCCGAAGATCACGCCGCTGGGGCCCTTGAGGACGTCCACCCGCTCGATGTTGTAGAGATCGCGGAAATACTGCACGTCGTCGCGAACGCCGTTGACGAAGAAGTCGGCGGTGCTGGCGCTGCCGCGCAGGATTGGCGCATCGCGGTGTCCTTCGCCCTGCGCCATCTGTACGCCGGGCACGTAGCGCACCACATCGGCCATGCCTTTCATGGCCTGGTCGTCGATCAGCTCTTCGGTGACGATGGCGACGGCCTGCGGGACGTCCTGCACCGGCGTTTCGGTCTTGGTGGCCGTGGCGGTGACCGGGGCCCCGTACGAGGGCGGAATGCCCAGGACGGTGACCTCATCCAAGGTCGTGGCAGCGTCGAGCGCGGGTTGGGCGAGGGCGGAAAGGCTCGTTCCATACAGGGCAATGGCGAGCGACAGCGCGGCCCGGCGGACCGGCAGGAGGCGTTTAGACATGCGGCGTGATCCCATGATCGGTGGGCTGGAGCAGCCAGTCCCTAAATGAGAATGATTTGTGTTTGTAGGCGGCGGCAGATTACGGATGGGCGGCCTGGACCGATCTGACGCAGGTCAAGCGAGCGTCGATCTGCCGGCCTGCGGGTTCACGACTCATCGCATCGCGGTGACGTCCTGTCGTTCCGTCGCGGTCTTGTGCGCTCCGGGCAGCGAGGCTGCGGTCCAATGGGCCATTCCGGCTCGGCGCTCCCCATGAACACGATTACTTTCCTTGCGGTTCTTGGATTGGCCACGGCGCCCATCAAGGGCCCCGTGGTTGTCGAGAACGCGCGTACGGAGGAGGGAATCCGGCCAGTGATCGAGGCGTTTCGCGCGTCGATCCAGCAAAAGGACAAGGCGCGTTTTCTGGCCCTGTTCGCGCCGGGTACTGTCGTATGGCAGTCGGTCCGCGGCGATGACAGCCTGCGCCATGTGCGGCAGACGCAGCCGGGAGCGGCGAAACTGGCGCTCAATCCGGGTAATTCACCGCAGTCGTTTATCGACAAGATCGTGGAGAGTCCGGCCAGGATCGACGAAGTCTTCCGCGACGTCCGCATCGATACCGACGGCGATATCGCGTCAGTGACGTTTGATTTCAGCTTCCAGCGCGACGGAGTGGAGATCAATCGTGGCCGCGAGGCCTGGCAACTGGTTCACACGGATGCCGGCTGGCGGATCATCGCGGTCATCTGGTCGACCCAGCTGCCGGCGGGGCCTGCGGGCAGCTGATCGGGCACAATGGATACGATGAATCCGGTTTCCGACGCGGTTGACGACGAATCGTCCTATTGGTTGCCCGTACTGGCGGGGCTGCCGGTGGTGCTGTGCCTGTTGGTGATGGCCTTGCCGGTGATCGGCAAGGGTTCGGCGGCGCTGTATCGCATGGGCTATGTCCTGGCCTACGTGGCCTGGGCCTTTCCATTGACCGTTCTGCAGCGACAGCTGTGGCGGCGCGGCATGGCCGGCTGGAAAACCGGTGCGGTGATGCTGGCGGCGACCTATATCGCATCGGTGATTACCTGCGTGGCCATGGTATTTGGTTCCGTGGCACTGGGCTGGCGCGCGCTGGAATCGGTCAGCTGGTCACGCAGCCTGCTGGGCGTCGAGAGCATCTGGCTGGCCCTGGTGGCATTCAGTGCTATCCATGCGGTAGTGCGTCACTACGACGCCCTGCGCGTGGAGCAGGCGCGGCGATTACAATGGTCGGCATTGGCGCGCGATGCGCAGCTGCGCGCCCTGCGTTACCAGATCCAGCCGCATTTCCTGTTCAACACGCTCAACGCCATTTCCGCGCTGGTCGACGAAGGCCGCAGGCGCGAGGCGCGCGGCATGCTGGCGCGCCTGGCCGATTACCTGCGCGCCCTGCTCGACAGCCCGCAGACGCACGAGATTCCGCTCGCCGAGGAAATCGCCCTGACCGAGGCCTACCTGGACATCGAGCGGGCGCGGCTAGGTGAGCGCCTGCAGTACCGCTGGCATGTGGGAGCGAATCTCATGGGCGCTCGTGTGCCGGCGTTGCTGTTGCAGCCGCTCGTGGAGAACGCCGTTCGGCATGGAATTTCGCGTCGTACCGCGCCAGGGACGCTCGATATCCACGTGAACCGCGATGGCCAGGAGCTGTTGATCCGTGTCAGCAATGACGTCGCCGATCACGCGGGCGACGACAGCTTCGTGCGCGATGACGCGGTGGGGCTGCGCAACGTGCGGGAGCGCCTGATCCAGCTGCATCCGACGTCGCATTCATTCTCTGCGGGCCTGTCGGATGACGGCCGATACGAAGTGCGGATGGCCATGCCGCTGCGTTTCGATGTGGGCACCACGCTCGAGGGAACGCCCGCATGATGCAGGTCGCCGTGGTCGACGATGAACCCCTGGCACGGCGCGCGGTGATCGCGCGCCTGGCGGAGCACGGCGATGTCACGCTGGCCGGTGAGTACGCGGATGGCTATTCGGCCTACGAGGCGTTCCTGGCCTCGCCACCGGACGTGGCGTTTATCGACGTGCAGATGCCGCGCATGAATGGCCTGACCTTGCTGGCGCGCCTGCCACCGGCGCGTCGGCCGCTGGCCATCCTGCTGACTGCGTTCGACAGCTTTGGCGTGCGCGCCTTTGAGCTCAACGCCGTGGACTATCTGCTCAAGCCGATCGACGACCGTCGTTTCAACGAGGCACTGGATCGCGTGCGACGCTGGCGCGGCCATCCGGCGTTGGCGCCCGTGGGTACGCCAGCGGTATCGGCCGGTAGCGTGCGCTTCGAGATTCGCGTCGGGCGCCGTGTCACCTTCGTCGATGCGGCGGATGTGGAATGGATCGAATCCGACGGGGACTATGTCCGTCTCCATGTCGGTGACCGTGCCCATCTGCTGCGCGAACCCCTGCACCGTCTCGCCGAACGGCTCGACCCGGCGCGCTTCGTGCGCGTGCACCGTTCGATCATCGTACGGGTCGATTGCGTCTGCGAGCTGCAGCCACTGGTCAATCGCGACGCGATGCTGCGCCTGCGGGACGGCACACCGGTACGCGCCAGCCGGACCTATATCGATGCGCTGATGGACAGCCTGCGTCAGAGCGGCACGATTACCGGCTGATCACGGCACGAAGCGCGCCACACACGGTTGGTCGCACGCGCCATCGCAGCATCCTGGCGAATCCTATAGTGCAGCTTCCTTCATCGGGAAGCGTAAAAGTATGAAAGTGGGGAAAGCGGCAAGTGTGTCTTCGGTGGCATTGCTGTCATTGGTCATGGCGTCGGGATTGGCCAGTGCGCAATCGGAGGGAGCAGCACCTGGTACGGAGCGTGCGGTGATCCAGTCGCCGCTCTGGAGCGCGCTGGATCACGGGCTGCGGCCCTCGTTCACGCGACCAGGCGAAGCGGTGCCGCGCTGGTCGCTGTCGGAACGCATGGCCTTTCACCATGTACCGGGCGTGGCGATTGCGATCGTGCGCGATGGCGGGGTGGTGGAAGCACGCGGGTTTGGCGTGCGGGAGGCTGGCAGCAGCACGGCGATCGTGACCGGCGAAACCGTCTTCAATGTCGGCTCGGTCAGCAAGGTGGCGCTTGCCTCGACCGTGCTGCAGATGGTGGCCGCCGGTCAGCTGCAACTGGACCGCGACGTCAACACCTACCTCACGCAGTGGCAGGTGCCGAACCAGCGCGGCTTGCGCAATGCGCCGATCAGCCTGCGCATGTTGCTGTCGCACACGTCAGGATTGACGGTGCACGGATTCCCGGACTACCAGGCCGGTGAGACACTGCCGACGCTGCTGCAGACGCTGGAAGGCCTGCCGCCGGCGCGCACCGAGCCGGTTCGTCGGCGGCGCGATGCAGGCATCCTGGGTGACTACTCGGGCGGGGGCATCGTGGTTGCGCAGATGGTGGTGGAGGATCAAACCCGGAAGACGCTCGACGCCGCGGCCCGGGCGCGGATTTTCGAACCACTGGGAATGGTGCACTCGCGCTTTTCCACGCCACCGGACGAGTGGGCCGAACGCGTGGCCAAGGCACACGGAAAGATGGGCGAAGGGCTGTTCGGCCCGCGGGGATGGCCGTCGCTGCCGCAGGAAGGCGCCCAGGGGTTGTGGACCAGTGCGCACGACCTGGGGCGCCTCACCGCCGCGCTGATGGCCAGCTATCGCAGCGATAGCGGATTTCTGCCGCAGGCACTGGCGGTGGACATGATGTCAGAGGTTGCACCCAGCTGGCATGGCCTCGGGCCGCGTCTGGACGGCGATGGCACGCGCCGGATCTTTCACCACGGCGGTTCGAACGTCGGCTATCACGCCTGGATGGAGGGCTACCTCGAGACCGGCGACGGCTTCGTCATTCTGACCAACGGCGATAATGGGCAATTGCTGCGCGGCGAGATTCGCAACGCGCTCAGTGACGCCATCGGGTTGGGCGTAAATCCGGTGTTGCACACGCTGGATGATGATCCGGACGCATCCGCCGGCTTCGCGGGAACCTACGTGCTGGCGACGAACACGCCGAATGACCTGCGGCGGGAGCTGACCGATGTCTTCAATTTTCCGCAACTGACCTTTCGACAGGAAAAGGATGGATTGACGGTCACGACGCCAGAGGAAACTGGCATTCTGCTCGCCCTGGCGCCGTCGCGCTTCTTTGCGCCGACCGTGTTTGGCACGCGCTACGAATTTCACCGCGACGGGCGCGGTGCGGTTCGCGGTGTGACGGTGAGACGGGGAGAATCCGCAGTGGCCTACTATCAGCGCCGTTCGCGCTAGGACTGTGCGGCCCGTGAGAGTGCCGGCTGAAAAAGCCCGGTCCGCCGCGCCGCGCGCCGGACCGGGAAAATTACCTATCGACAGCTGGCTCGCAGGGAGCTGCGATACGTAGCGCCATCAAAAGCGTAGCGTTTTCACAGGGATGTCGCCTGTGGCCGCTTGTCGCAGGTGGGCATTACAGGCCGCCTCTACCGTCGTATCCGTTACCGAAGACGCGGTCCGGATCGCGCGTGGCGCGGGCACCCTGCTGGATCCAGTCCAGGATCAGCGCCTGCTCGGCGACACTCAGGTAGGGCGGGCCCGAACGTGGCATGCGACGGCCGTAGGGGGTTCCGGCAATCGAGTTGAGATTGGTGCAGTTGACCTTCTTGAAGAGGAAGCTGGCGTTCGGGTTTGACGGTGTGATGCGCGGCATGTTGGCTGCGCCGTTGTTGGCCGCCACGTTGACGAGATTGGCAAAGGAGACCTCCGGATCCATGCTCAAGCCGCCCGAGGTACCGCCGCCGGTGTGGCAGCCGGCGCAGGCGACATCCAGGATCGGTTGGATGTCCGTAGGGAAGTCGACGTTGTATTTCGGTGGTACGGCGCTGTAGTCGTCTCGCTACGCAGGGTGTTACCTCGGCGTGGGCGACGGCGCCAGCCACGCTCAGCACGAGCGCAGCGGCTGTTCGGAAAGTGCAGAACCCTTTTGTCATGAACGCGTTCCTTGGTTGGCCGGGGGATTGTTGCCTGGCGCCCTTTGTGCTGCTTGCAGGGGGTTTCGGTTGCATCGCGCCGCCAGATATCGGCCAGCGCAAGGGGAGGGCAGTCCGGCAGGTTGCGGACCCTTGCATCAATGCGGGCGGAATCTGACCTGTTTGGCTGCTAGCGTCCACGTTTCCGGGAACACGGTTCCCTACCAGAGGAAACGCCCATGACAGTGACGTCGCCGCAGATCCCCGTGGCTTCCTTTCGCAGTGACAGACGTGAGTTTCTGCTCGCCGGCATGGGCTTGGCGGTGGCCGGCTCGGGTGTGTCGGCGTCGGCGGGCCTGTCCCGCGCTGCCGCCGACGTAGCGGGACTCGACCGGCCGGCCCCCGCACGCTGCTGCGGCGTCATCGAACTGCGCCAGTACACGCTGCATCCCGGCCAGCGCGACACGTTGATCGCGCTGTTCGAGCGCCATTTCGTGGAAACGCAGGAAGCCGAAGGCATGCGCCTGATCGGCCAGTTCCGCGACCTGGACCGGCCCGACCGCTTCGTGTGGCTGCGCGGATTTGCCGACATGCCGTCGCGGGCGCGTGCCCTGAACGCCTTCTACAGCGGCCCGACGTGGAAGGCACATCGCTCGGCGGCGAACGCGACGATGATCGATTCGGACAACGTGCTGTTGCTCAAGCCGGCCGACAGCGGCAGTGGTTTCCAGGAGTCCGGTCGCAGCCGCTTGCCACCGGACGCCGGTACCTCGCCGCCGGGCCTGGTGGTAGCAACGATCGCCTACCTGGATGCAGCACCCGACGAGGCGTTCAAGACACTGTTGGCGCAATCCGTACTGCCGGAGCTGGAGCGGCAGGGGGCGTGTGTCGTGGCGCGTCTGGTGACGGAGGCGTCGGAAAATACCTTTCCCGCGCTGCCGGTCCGGGCGGGGGAATGGGTGTTCGTGTGGTTTGCCACCTATGACAGCATGGTGGACTACGAGACGCATCTGGCACGGCTTGAGGGCTCGGCGCGGTGGCAGCGCGAAATCCTGCCCGACCTGCGCCGCCGGTTGCGGGCGGACCTGGAAGTTCTGCGCCTGGTGCCGACAACGCGCTCGCTGCTGCACGGGTGAGTCCGCGCGCAGCGTCGCGCAATGCCAGTGACGCAGGGCAGGGTGCGGCGGTGTGTCGCAGTGGCGGGCGCAGCAGTCGCGCGTTCGCGCTGTCTTCGCCAGGGCCTGCGGTATAGTCGTCGATCGCGGTGCAGTCAGTCTGTGGGTGCAGGCTCGGCTGCGCCGGATTGACGACGCCCCGTGGGACGCAGGTCGCACGGGGAGAGGATGCCTCCTCGAACGTCCCCGCCTGTCATCCGTGTGGAGTGCGACACCATGAAGTGCCCCGTCTGCAAAGAGATCAACCTGAACATCACCGAGCGCCAGGGGATCGAGATCGACTACTGCCCGCAATGTCGCGGCGTGTGGCTGGATCGCGGTGAACTGGACCGGCTTATCGAGCGCGCCGCGGCACAGCAGGAGCCGCAGCGCAGCGCGCCGCCCCCACCGCCGCCGGAGCGGCGTGACGACTACCGCCACCGTGATGATGACCGTGAGCGCCAGTACCGCTCCCATGGCGACGACCATCACCGCGGCCATCGCCACCATGATGACGACCACCATCGCCACGGGCATGGGTACGACAAGCATCGCCGCAAGTCGTGGCTGGGCGACATCTTCGATTTCGACTGATACGCGCCGGCGACGCGCCGGTTCCCGGACGAGGCCTGCTAACCCCTTCCCATGGGGGAACAGGGCCGCTGGAAGCGGGCGGGATTCACTCCCGCCCGCTTTCTGTTTTTCAGTCAACTTCAAACGACTGTAGCGAGACCGGCGTACTGGTCATGGCGGTGGCTGACTCGTTGCCGGTATTCGGGTCGGTGGTGGTCGACGTCACGGTAGCGACGTCCACGATGGTCGAGGGGGGCAAGCCGTTGTCGACGGTGACCGTGAGCGAGAAGACCGCCATGCCCGGCGCCAGCGATGCCAGGGTGCAGGAAACGGTGCCAGTGGCGCCGGCAGCCGGCGTCGTGCAGCTCCAGCCACCCGGCGAACTGAGTGAGGTGAAGGTCGTGCCGCTGGGTATCGGATTGGACAAAGTGACATTGGCCGCATTGCTGGTGCCGGCGTTGGTCACCGTGATGGTGTAGGTGATCGGCTGCCCGTTGATCGCGTTGCTGGTCGACGGGCTGTTGGTGACGCTGAGGTCGGCCGAGGTGGTCACGGTCGTCGTTGCCGTTCCCGACTCGTTGCCCGGGTTGGTATCGGTCGTCGAGGTGATACCCGTGGCCGTGTTGGAAAGCACCGTGCCCGCAGCAACGCCGGCGTCGACGTTCGCCGCCAGTGTGAACGGTGCACTACCGGCCGGCAATGCCGCGATCGAGCAGCTGATGGTGCCGGTGGCGCCGACGGCCGGCGTCGTGCAGGACCAGCCGCCGGGGGCTGTCAGTGACACGAAGGTCGTGCCGGCTGGCAAGGTATCTGACAAGGAGACATTCGCCGCTGTGCTTGGGCCTGCGTTGGCGACGGTGACCGTATAGGTGACCGTGGCGCCGGCGACCACCGGGTCGGGCGCGTCGGCCACGGTTACGGCGAGATCGACGCCGACTGCCGTAGTGGTCGTGGCGGTGCCGCTCTCATTGCCAGTGGACGGATCACTGGTCGTCGAGCTGGCCGTTGCCGTATTCGAAAAGATGGTGCCGGCCGGCGTGTCGGCGGGCACATTGCCGACCAGCGTGAACACCGCGCTGCCGACGCCCAGCGATGCGATCGAGCAGGAAACGGTGCCACCGGCGCCGACGGCCGGCGTCGTGCAGGACCAGCCACCGGGTGCGGTGAACGAGACAAACGTCAGGGTGCCGGGCAACGTATCGGAGAGACTGACCGTCGAGGCCGCGTCGGGACCATTGTTGGTCACGGTGACCGTGTACGTCAGGTTGTTGCCCGCCAGTACCGGGTCGGGGGAATCCACCACCGTGACGGCGAGATCTGCGCTCGCGGGCACGTCGTCGTTCTGGACGGTACCCACGCCCTGGCCGTCGGTGACGTTCGCGCCGGTGACAGTGCTGACGTTGACGAAGAAGGCTTCGTTCGTCTCGACATCCGGGTCGCCATTGACGTTGACGGTGAAGGAGTAGGTCGAACTGCCCGAGGGGATGGTCTGGGATGTCAGCGAGTTGGTGGCGTAGTCGCCCGGCGCGACGGCCGAATCGTCAGCCGTTCCGATATCGAAGGTGACGCCACCCGGACCGGCCGGCGCCGACAGGGAAACGGTGAAGGTGAAGGACGTCGTGCCCGTGTTACCTTCGTTGAGGCTCACGTCGTTGATCGTGAGGTTCGGCAGGGTCACGCCCTGCGGCGTGACCGCGAAACTGTCGATCGACAGGCCGTGATCCGCGCCGGTGTGGTCCGGATCCGACCAGCGCAGCATCACCTCGGTCCCGTTGGGGATGCTCAGCCCCGAAATGGTCGAGGTGACGGTGACCTGGTTGGCCGCGAGATTGCCGTTGAGCGCACCGGCGGCGCCGCCGGTGATCGGGGACGGGAAGTCCAGCGCGGCGACGGCCGTTCCCGCGGACTGGAACTCGGCCAGGCTGCCGGTGACAGTCGGGCTGCCGACCAGATAGGAGAAGGCAACAGTCTGGGCGGCGGCAGCGCTGTTGCGCCATTGCTCGCCGACGAAGGACACGTCCAGCGCCGTGATCGTGGCGCCGGTATTGTTCTGCAGGCGCACACCCCAGAACAGATTGCCGATGGCCGCGTTGCCCGATCCGAGTGCCCCCAGCGCGCGATCGGTGGCCGTGCCAGTGCCGTAGCTATAGAGGTTGCCGGCATTGCTGGAACCGTCGTTCGCCACGATCGTGGTGCCGGTGCCCGTCCGGGCATGAAACCAGCCGGGGACGGTCGAGTTGTTCGTCCAGGTGGCCGAGCCGCTGGCGGGCAGGGTGTCGAAACTCTGCGTATACGGCACCCCCATTGTGGTCAACGACACCTGGGCGTGCGCGCCGCCGGATGAAAGGAGGACGGCAATCCCGGACACGGGCAAGGCGAGCCGACAGATCCACTGCGATAGCAACACGACATACCCCGTTTGCGTGGCTGGGTTCGTGGCGCGCACGCCTCCCTGCGGCCGGTTCGGCCGGGCGCGCGCAGGGCGCCATGGTACGGCGTATCAGGGTCTTGATGAAGGCAGTGCCGCGGCGACCAGGTCGCCGCGGCGGAGGCCGCTTCAACGCGCCGCGTTGGCGTTCATCGTTGCGTTGCGGGAGGCGTCCTGGTACTGCGCCGGATCGCGCATGCCGGTGGTGTGGCATTGGCCGG
Organism: Tahibacter amnicola; assembly: GCF_025398735.1. Taxonomy (NCBI): domain Bacteria; kingdom Pseudomonadati; phylum Pseudomonadota; class Gammaproteobacteria; order Lysobacterales; family Rhodanobacteraceae; genus Tahibacter; species Tahibacter amnicola. Next base: position 4,052,470 of record NZ_CP104694.1, on the reverse strand, counting down.
TGGTGTGTCCGCGGTTGACCGCACCGCTGAGCTGGCCGTTGGTCTGCTCCGTGGTGCCGTCCTCGGGGTCATTCAGTACGAGGTCGGTGGCGACATTGCAGTAGTCGTTCGTCCACCAGTTGGTGGTGCGGAAGGCAGTGGTGTAGTAGTTCACTTTCGCGCGGCGGGTAGTCGGGATGCCCGCCAGCCAGGCGCTGGCGCCGCTGTAGGTGAGATTGTCGTTGGAGCCGCAACCGACACCGAACCAGGAACCCAGCGTCGCCAGGATGCCGGCGATATTGGTGCCCTTGTAGGGGGTGCCGACAGACTGGATCAGGCGGCTGCCGGTCGCGTTGTCCAGGCCGCTCCAGTAGTAGGTATACAGATGCAGTGACGCGGCGCCGCCCTGGCTGTGGTTGACTGTTCCGAAGGAGTTCCAGGTGCTGCCGAAACTCTGGATCAGGCGCGCGAACTGGTCGTGCGAGCGGCTCTGGTTGGCGTCGAGGAAAGTCGACGCGCTGGTGAAGTGAGAGGCCGGCCACACCCCACCGGAACAGTAGCCATGGACCAGCAGCAGACGCGATCCGACGCCGCGCGAATCGCCGCTCAATGCCGGTCGCGGACCCATCGTCATCAGCTCATCGATCTCGCCGGCCGGCGCGTCGCTGTTGCGCATCGTCGGCAAAGTGAGCGGTACGCGTGCAGCCCCTGCCAGCGTGATGAAGTGGTCGGGATCTTCGATGCGCAGCGAACGCAGTTCAAAGGGCGCCTTGGCACCGGAGCGGCTGATCCAACGCGTATCGAATCCCAGGCTGAGCTGGCCATTGGCTGGCGTCACCATGCCGCCGACCCACGCGACCGCGACCGGTTTGCCGCGTGCGTCGGTACCCCAGACTTCTGCATAAGCCCGGTAGTGCTGTTCGGCGCGTGCGGCGGCGACCGGCAAGGTGATAGCCAGCCGTGTGCCCTTGCTGGTTTCGCCCCGCGCCTGGAGCACGTCGCCCAGGCGCAGGCTGGGTTCCACAACTGCAACGATGTGCTCCGCGGTGCGTAGCACAGAAGAGCCCCCGGCATCTTTGCCGTGGCCAATCACCTGGGCAATGTAGGAACCAGCCATCTCGGCCGGGAACTCGGCGCCGAACAGGCCATCCCCGGCGGCGCCGTCATCGTGCGCGCCATCGTCTGCCATGGGGTAGGTCCGGACGATACCGGCGGGGGTTGTCACGCGCAGCTGCGCGGTATCCAGTCGGCCGCCCAGCGGACCTGCAACCGGCTTCATGCCGGTGGCCAGCGCCGCCACGATTGCGATACGCGAGCCGACCGTCTGGCGACGGTGCGTCTGGTAGGAGGCCAGTTCAGTGGATGGATCACCTTCCAGCAGAAGGTACCCGTCACGCGCGCCAGCGTCAGCGTCGACGGTCAGGGTCCAGTCGCCCTTCTCCGATGTTTCGAAGGCGTAGTAGCTGCCGCGGTGCGTGGCCAGTTCCATGCCGAAATCCGCCTCGCGAATGGTCGCGGCGAAATCGGCGGGCGGTGCGCGTCGTCCCGATGGCGATGTCAACGCCAGGCGCCAGGCCTCGTTTCCTGCAAACGCGATGAAACGCAGCCGGCCGTTGGCGGCAGGCAGCGTTACCTGGAACGTGGACTGCCCCTGTTTGCCACGCGTGAATACGACGGGTACCAGGGCGCTCTTGGAGAAGATCGGTGAGGCCGAAGGATCAGGCGCCCGCAACGTGGAGAAATCGGAAGGCGGTCCCGCGAGCTGCTTGGGTACCGGTGCGGCCTGCGCCAGCGGCGCGGCAAGGGCGAGGCAGAAAAGAATGGACGACGTCAGGCGATCGGTTTTCACAGCATTCCCTCCCAGGAACGGCCGGACTTTCAGTGAGTGATGAATGGTTCGTGCGGTTCAGCCCCGTGTCTGGATCCCTTGAATACGGGACCGAACTGCCAGTTATACAGATGTCCATTGTGAAAGCAATGGACTTTGCGGCCTTCGCTGGTCGTGCCGGCACGACTAGCAGTTCTGGCAGTCCGGGGCATTCCCTTTGTGCACTGCCGCAACGGCAGCACTGCCTGTGAGAGCCGTTTCGTGAATCCGGCCCGCGAGGTGCAAACCGAAGCGGCAGCCGCGCATCACACGGACAACGCTGCCGTGGAGTACAGGCAGCTGCAAGGGTTGCCAATCCGATCGCCGCACTGCGGAAAAGGAGGTCTGCCGAAGTATCCATGCTGCCGGTCACGGCGGCGTGTCGTGTCAACCCCGAAGCGGTCCGACTCGCCGGTCCCGGCTGGCGTGGCGGTGTATTGCCTGGTGTCTGACTGCCTCGGGTGTCATCCACTATCTGGAATCCCTGAGCCTATGAAATCGATTGTTGTAATGAATGGACTGGCAGCCGCCGTGCTGCTGTCGACCCACGCCCTGGCCGCGACCGAGTCGGGCGGTGGTACCCCCGTCAACGTCGTCGTGTCGGCGCGTTTCTCGCCCAGTGCGATTGCGGCCGGTCAGTCCACCACGCTGTCGTGGACGGCGCGCGGCGGTGATATCACCGGCTGCCGTATCACCGGCCTGCCCGGCGGGCTGCAGTTCGGCGGCGAAACCGGCTCCATCGTGGTGCGTCCGTCGCAGACGACGACCGCACGCGTGCTGTGCAGCGAAGAAGGTGGCGCCTATGACGTCGCCGAACCGGTTGTCACGGTGATGCCGGCGGATACGGCGCCGGTGGTCAATATCGCCTTTTCGCCGGCCAGCATCACGCTGGGCCAGTCCTCGACTTTTACCTGGACGTCGAAATACGCCACCAGCTGTTCCGCGACCGGCGGCATTGCGGTCAGCGGTACCTCCGGCAGCGCCGTCACCAAGCCGACCAGCAACCAGACGGTGACCGTGACGTGCGTGCGCGGCAGCTACAAGACTTCAAAGACCGCGACGCTGACAGTGACGCCGCCCGCACCACGTGTGTTTGCGACCGCACTTCCGGCGGCCCTGCACGCGCCTGGCGTGGTCACCGTTAGCTGGTCGTCCACCTATGCCACGGGCTGCAATGTCGGTCCGACGAGCGGTTCGTGGATGCGTGGATACAATCACACGACCACCGAGGTCTTTGTCTGCTGGGGCGCTGGTGGCACCACGACGGCTTTCCTGCACATCCCCGTGTTAACGGGTGGTGCCAAGGCCAGGATGACAGAACACCCGGCGCTGGTGGACCTCGGATTCGCACCGGGTGCGGGCGAAACGCAGTCGATCACCGCTGATTTCAACCAGGACGGCCGTGCCGACGCGCTCATTGTCGATACGGCCATCCAGACAGCCTATGTCGTGCTCGGCGGCGACGACGGTCGTTCGCGTATCGGCAAGACCATCGAAGGCGTGGTGGATCTGTCGCAGATCCAGGGCGTGTACGTCCCGTCGGGTGGTTCGGCCGAGAACATCGGGGTGACGGTGGCGAAGTGACGGCACGTGCGTCGGGATCACCGGATCCCGACGCACCGGCTTGAGAAAACGCATCGCCATCGATTCCCGCTGCTGATGGCGATGCGGCTGCTGGTCCGCATCAATCCAGGAACTGCAGTCTGGCCAGTTCCGCGTAGAGTCCGCCCTCGGCCAGCAGCTGCGCGTGCGTGCCTTCCGCTACGATGCGCCCGTGATCCATGACGACGATGCGGTCGGCCTTCAGGACCGTGGCGAGCCGATGAGCGATGACCAGTGTCGTCCGGCCGCGCATCAGCGTCTCCAGCGCCTGCTGCACGGCGTGTTCGCTCTGCGCATCGAGCGCGCTGGTGGCTTCGTCGAGCAAGAGGATGGGCGCATTCTTGAGCAACGCGCGCGCGATCGCGATACGCTGCTGCTGCCCGCCGGACAGTCGCGCGCCGCGTTCACCCAGTTCCGTATCCAGGCCCTTCGGCAACGCGTCGATAAACTCGACCGCGTGCGCGGCACCGAGCGCCTGGTGCACGTCGGCGTCGGTGGCATCGAGCCGGCCGTAGAGGACGTTCACTTTCGCACTGGCGGCGAAGATCGTCGGTTGCTGCGGAACCAGGCCGATAGCCTCGCGCAGCGCCCGGGGATCGAGCGCGCGGATGTCGACGCCGTCGATGCTGACGGTGCCGCAGGTCGGGTCGTGGAAGCGCAGCAGCAGCGAGAACAGCGTGCTCTTGCCGGCGCCAGAAGGGCCGACCAATGCGACCGTCTCGCCGGGACGGACGTGCAGGGTGAAATCAGACAGGGCGGCCTGTTCCGGGTTCTGCGGATAATGGAAGGTGACCTTGTCGAAATTGAGTGCGCCGCGCACAGGGGCGGGCAGCGCCGTGGGGTGTGCCGGCGCTCTGATGGCGGGCGATTCGGCCAGCAGTTCGCTGATGCGTCCCATGCCGCCGGCCGCGCGCTGCACTTCATTCCAGACTTCGGCGAGCGATCCGACAGAGCTGCCGCCGATGACGGCGTAGAAGAGGAACTGGCCAAGCGTTCCGCCGGTCATGCGTCCCGCCACGACATCGTGTGCGCCCACCCACAGCACGATAGTGAACGCACTGAAGATCAGGCTGATCCCCAGGAACATGACGACTGCTTGCAGACGGATGCGATGCCGGGCCGAGAAGATGGCCGTCGTGAGCGCCTCGACAAAGCGGCCACGTTCAAACGGCTCGCGCGAATGCGCCTGGACCGTCCGCACAGCCCCCAGGGTTTCGGCCGCGAGTGTGTTCGTATCGGCGATGCGGTCCTGGGTGGAACGCGACACCTGCGCCAGTCGCTCTCCGCTCAGGACGATGGGGATGACCGTCAGCGGGATGCCCAGCAGGGCATAGGCAGCGAGGCGCGGGCTCGTCACGAAGAGCATCACGAAGCTTCCCAGCACCGTCAACGAGCCGCGCAAGGCACTGGACATGGTCAATCCGATGACCACACGCAGCAGCTCGGAGTCGGCAATCAGTCGCGATACCAGGTCGCCGCTGCGGTTGCGGTCGTGGAACGCGGCGTCCATTCCGATCAGGTGCGCGTAGAGGCGTTCGCGCAGGTCTGCCACGACACGCTCGCCCAGCATGGAGATGAAGTAGTAGTGCGCCGAGCTGGTCAAGGCCAGCGTCCCGGTGACGGCCAGGACCATCAGGAATGTCTGGTTGATGGCCTCGCCGCCGCCCTGGGCGAAGCCCTGGTCGATCATGACGCGAAACGTGACCGGCATACCTAGTGTGGCCAGGTTGGCGCAGGCAAGGGCGATCAGCCAGCCGGCCAGAAGGCCGGGGTGCTTGCGCAGAAACGGCCACAGTGTGCGGAGACTACCAATGGGTGCGGCTGACTGGGATTCGGACATGGCGGGGAAAACGCATTTGTTAACAAGATGGTTGACGCTTCGTCTGGCCAATTTGGCTTACGCAGAATGCTTCACAGGAAATTTCGCATTTTCGTCATTTTCGCTGTCAACGCAGCGGCGGCAGCCGCGTTGATTACCCCGTTCCCAGGCTGATCGCTTCCCGTCGCATAGCGCGGAAGGCGATATCGGCCTGCGATCGACCGGAACGGGCCAGCCCGGTCGGAGAAATTATCGTGCGGGCACGCTCCCATCCCTGCTCGTGTTCCGGACGGTAAGACCGCAGCGCATCCCTGGTGCGCTGGAAAAATGAAACTCCATCAATTGTGAGGAGATTTACATGGAAACCAAGCAGAAGCTGTTTGCGTTCAAGTTGGCTGCCAAAGAAGTGGCGAAGAAAGAGTCCGCCGATGCCCAGTGGAAAGGCCGCGATGGCGTTTCCGTTGCCGGCTGCACGGACTACATCTGGCAGGGCAACTTGCGCTATCAGGGCGTGACGGGCAAGGACCGTGGCGTCTACTGCTGATCACCCGGCGTGATTGAGTGCGAGAGGTCCTTCGGGGCCTCTTGCATTCGTGCGGCCACTGCGTTGGAGAAGGCTGCGGCGGTGTCTGCGTCGCTGCTGCACGCACTCCATCCGGCCGGGAAACGTGTGCTACCCCGGCGTGTCCGGAATGGACCGCAGCGTCTGCGGCTTATCACCACCGTGATCCTGGGCAGGTCGCCCTTCAAGGTCGTCTGCACTTCGCTGTGTCGCCCACCGAAGGCTGTCAATGACAAAACGCATATTGATCATTACGGAACGCGCAGACGTGCACGCTGATCTGGTCGCCGACCGGATTCTCGCGAAGGGGCATCGACCGTTCCGCTTGAACCTGGACGAATTTCCGGCCCGGTTCTCACTGGATCTTCGCTTTGCCGACGGCGCCTGGACGGGCAGCCTGCTGCACCAGCCTTCCGGTGACACGCTGTGGTTGAGCGATATTGGCGCGGTCTGGACGCGAAAACCTGCCGAGTTCGCCTTCGACAGTGAAGATCTCGGCGCGCAGGAAAAAGCCTACGCCTCGGAAGAAACCGAGCATGTGCTATTGAGTCTGCTGCACTCCCTGTCATGCTTCTGGATGAGCCATCCGATTGCCGCCCGCGCTGCGCAATGGAAGGGCGAGCAGCTGCTGCGTGCCGCGGCAATGGGATTTGAGGTCCCTCGATCACTGATCGCCAACCGACCGGAGCCGGTTTTGCAGTTTCGCCACGCCGAGGGCGGAGACATCATCTTCAAGACGCTGGCCTCACCGTATCTGGGCGCCGACAAGGTTTCACCGGATGAGTGCGTCGCCGTCGGCATTGCCACGACGCGGATCACTGACGAGTACGTCGCGATGATCGATGGAATCGGCGAAGTGCCGTGCTTTTTCCAGACGCACATACCCAAGCAGTTTGAAGTGCGGGTGACGGTGATTGGCGACCGGGCCTATTCCGCGAAGATTCTCTCGCAGAGCGACCCGCGCACCGTTACCGACTTTCGCGAATTCTCCGTTGCCATTCCCTACGAGGCGTTCACGCTGCCGGAGGATGTGGAGCGGCGCTGCATCGCGTTCGTCCACAGCTATGGTCTTTCCTACGGCGCGCTGGACCTCATCGTCACACCGCAGGGCGACTATGTCTTCCTGGAGAACAATCCCGGCGGCCAATTCCTCTTTGTCGAGCAGCTGGTCCCGGAACTGAAACTCACAGATGCGGTGGCGGAGCGCCTGATCCAGGGGGCCGCGGATGGACGCTAGCACCAAGACGGGCTTTACCGCGATCGCGCGCCTTGAATCGCTCGTGCAGACGCGCGTGCTCGTGCTGGCGGCTACCAGCCTGGACATCGATCTGCTGCCCGCGGCATACGAATCGTTGCGGAGCATCGGGCCGGTTGAGCGCCTTTGCGTCGTGGTGAACTGCCGTGGCGGTTCCGTGAACGTGGCGCGACGCATTGCCCTGCTGTTTCGGGAATTCGCCACTCACGTGACGTTCGTGGTTCCGCATTTTTGCGAATCCGCGGGAACCGTGATGGCGTTGTCCGCCGACGAAATCGTTGCCGGGCCACTGGCCGTGTTCTCGCCGACCGATCCGCATCTGAACGCGGAAAACGCCGGCAGCGGTCCTTCGGCGCTCTCCTCCCAGGACATCCGCCTGTTCTGGCAGATGAGCCACGACTGGTTCGGCATGGAAAAGCACGATGCCCGACAACGCGCGTTGCCCCAGCTGTGCGACAGCATCTTTCCGACCACGCTGACATCACTGTACCGGTGCACGCGCGAGGTACAGGACATCAGCAACGAGCTGCTGGCGTTGGCGCTTCCGGATCGCTCGCCCGAACAGCGCTCGGCGATTACCGACACCTTGTTGTTCGGCTTCCATTCGCACACCTACGCATTGACGGGGGATGACCTTGCCCGCCTGGGGCTTCCGATGGCGCGACAGGCGGATGTGGAATCCCTTTCCTGGGAGATCGCGTGCGAAATCCGCACACGTGTCGGCGGCGGGTCTCGCACATCGATGGAGAGTGATTGGTGCGACGCACTGTTCATGACCAGCACCGGTGGTCTGCAGCGGCGTCGGTCGGTCGACAGCCCGAACGGATGCTGGGAACCGGTGGGGGTTGCATGAACGACCTGATGGGGCCTGTCGCAGAGATTGCGCGCCTTTGGCTGCTCGTGGCGCTGCTTGTGGCTGCGTGGGGGAAATCATTTCATTTCGGGCAGTTCCGCCGGGACTTGGCCAAGTCGTTTCCCGGGTTGCGACCGTACGTCGTACCGGTCGGTGCCGCGATCATCGTCGCCGAGTGGGGTAGTGCCGCCCTGGTGGTGCTGGGGGGACCGTTCGCGCGCTACGGCCTCATCGCCACGCTGGCCTTGTTCATTGTCTTCACCACGGTGATTGCGGTGTCGCTGGCACAGGACCGGACGGTCCTGTGCAGTTGCTTTGGCGGATCGAGCCACCGAATCTCGGCCTATGACCTGGTGCGGAACCTGCTGTTCATCGGCGCAGCGGGGTTTGCGCTCGGAACGCCGTCCCTTCCTGCAGACGATGTGTTCCTGCGCGTGATGCTGGCCGGCGTCGCTGTCATCTTCTTTCTGATTTCCACCGCGCTGCAGGACATCGTGGCGGTGCTGCGGATCAAGGTGTAGGGCAGGGGCATGCGTTATGCGTCCTGGAACCTCGCGTGCGTGCGTGGTGGTCGTCTTCCCGGGGAGTGAGCCTTGGTCATCGAATTCGTCGTTGCCATCCTGACCGTTGTCGTCGCGTTCCTGGTGTTCCTGGTACTGCGCCTCGCCGCGGTGATAGCAGCGCAGGAGTACCTGCGTTCACCTACCCGGTTGCCTGAAGGCACATCGCTGCCATCGTTCTCAGGCCGATGGTTGTCGAATGGGCGTGCGGTCAGTTCCTCGGCGCTGGCGGGCCAGTCCGCCGTGCTGCTGTTCCTGTCGCCCGAGTGCGATGACTGCCGCATGCGGGTGCGGCAGCTGACGCAACTGTATCCGGCCATCCGGAACGCTGGCGTGGCGCTGTGGATCGTGAGCGCAAATTCGCGCAAGCGGATGACGGCGTTTCTCCACGGAACGCCGCTGCTGGATCACGTCGTGCTGGTCAGTGCCTCAGCGCGCCGCGCGCTGAATCCACGCAATGCCGCGCCGTTCTATCTCTTTGCCGATCACCGCCAGACCGTGCTTGCCAGCGACTTTATCGGCGATGAGAACTGGCTTTCCTTTGTCGGGCAGGTTCAGCAGGAGGACGTCGAAACCGCCCCGGTGGCCATGGCCGGTTAAGTGGCATCGGCGTTGACGGCGCGGTCGCGTCAGTTCCGGCGGATCGCGCTTCGATGTGCCAGTGCGGCACCGAAGACCGGCAACATGGCGCACACAGCGAACACGGACATGAACGCGAGGCGCGCCGAGTGTGCAACGACGGCCGTGTAAAGCACGCCGCCAATGGCAATCATGCCGGCAATGGCCAGGGCATTGGCGAGCTGCAGACCGGAACTGTTCGTGCCGCGTTCGTTCTCGGGCGACAGTTCCAGGATGGCGCTCGCCAGGATGGGGTAGACCATGCCCATGCCGAATCCCGCCGCGGACCAGCCGGCAATGCCGATGCCGAGCGGAACATCGGGCGACACCGCTGTGGCCACCAGTCCGATACCGCCTGCGATCAGCCCCATGCCGACGCGCAGTCGGACTGTGCGGTCGCCGGCACCGCTGGCGACTACGCCCTGGAACCAGGATCCGGCGGAATAGCTGACCGCACCGACCGTCACGGCGATGCCGACCCACAGGGGTTGCAGCCCACGCTGCTGACTCAGTAGCAAGGGAACGAAAACCTCGGTGCCGAAGTAGGCGCCCGCGGCCATGGCGCGCAGCGCGATCACTGCCGGCACGCCCGCTTGCACGCTAAAGGTGCCAGCGGGCAGGAGCTGGTGGGCGAAAGTGCCGATGCCAATCAGGACCGCGGCCACGGCAAGCGGCGCGAGCGCGACCGCCTGCTGGCTCGCATAGGGCAGTAGAGCAATGCAGAGCGCGGCGCCGACTGCCCGGACGAGCGGTCGGGTGCCGCACTTGGCCGGCGGCCGCCGGGCCGGATCCGGGGCGATGGCCAAGGCCGGACGCAGCAACCCGCTCGCGGGCAACGCCAGCAGCGCCACGCCGAGAAACACCCAGCGCCATCCGGCGTAGTGCAGCACCAGCGCGCTGATGCCGGGACCAACGAGCGAGGGAATTACCCACGCGGCAGACAGTGCCGCGAAGACGCGGGGACGCAGCGGCAGCGGGTAGATCTGTCCGATCACGACGTACAGCGCGACGGAGACGAGTCCGGAGCCCAGCCCCTGGACCGCGCGGCCGAGCAGGAACATTCCCATCCCGGCAGCGAGGCCGGCGATGAGAAGGCCTGCAGCGAACGCGGCAATCCCGGTGGCCAGCGGGAGAGCCGCACCGCGCCGGTCGCTCCATTGGCCGGCCAGAATCATGCCGATCACGCTGGCGGCGAACACGCTGCTGAACCCGAGCGCGTAGTAGCGCATGCCGTCCAGCGCACGGGCCAGCTCCGGCATGATCGTGGCGACAGCCAGCGATTCGAAGGCAATAAGGGATACCAGCGTCACCATGCCCGTGGTGATCGCGCGGTACTCGGGGCTGAACAGGCCCGGTGCCTTCAGCGTGATCACCGCGCTCATCGGCAGGCCTCCGTGGCATGCGCATCGGGGAAGCGGGGGAATGCGAGGCGGATGCGTGGGGTGTCGGGTGACATGCTTGACCTCCAGTACGAGGCGGCCGAGCATAGAATCTCAACTTAACTTGAGGTCAAGCCAATGACGGACCTGGGTGTAGGCGAGGTCGCACGCCGCAGCGGGGTATCGGTGTCGGCCCTGCACTTCTATGAAAGCAAGGGCCTGATCAGAAGCGCGCGCAGTGCGGGCAATCAGCGACGCTATTCGCGCGACGTCCTGCGCCGGATTGCGGTAATTCGTGTTGCACAACGTGTAGGAATCTCCCTGGAGGCCATCGGGGAGGCTCTGTCGCGCCTGCCCCAGTCACGGACGCCGACCCGCGCCGACTGGGCGCGACTTTCTGCCGTATGGCACCAGGCGCTCGATGCGCGCATCACCGAGTTGACCCGCCTGCGCGACGAGTTGACCGGGTGCATCGGCTGCGGCTGTCTTTCGCTCAAGCGATGCCGGTTGAGCAATCCGGCCGACACCCTGGGGAAGATCGGCCCCGGTCCGCGGCGATTGATGGGAAATCCACTGGAATAGGCGGCGATAGCGCCCGGCGTGCGCGGCAGGGGCGTTCACCAGCTCTGCACGTACCCGTACCAGCATCCTGGAAAGCGCTTGGCGTAGAAATCTTCGCCGGTACCCCCGGGCTCTCCGGCCTTTGCGCAGGCCAATCCACCGTTGTCCAGCAGATTCGCACCGGAGGTCAGGATCCGCACCGTGCTGTCCGGCAGGTGATCCGTGTGGTAGACGCGGTAGAGGCCAACCCAGCGTGGGGGATGGTCGCGATCCGGGTCAAAGGGGATGGTTCCCTGGCGGACGTCGCGGACGTACGCCGAAAGCGCCGGCTCGCTGAGCCCAAAGCGCGCCAGGGCCAGCGTGTCGGTGTGCACTAGCAGCAGCCCGATGCCGGCAACCAGTGGCTCAAGCAGCCAGTTCGCGACACCTGGCATCGGGCGACGGACCCCGTGTATGCCTTTCCAACGCGCGTAGACGGACCATCCCAGGCGGGCCAGCCAGGTGATGATCCAGACCAGGCCGAACACTAACGCGCCGAGAAACGCCTCGAATCCAACGTGCGCATCGCTGAGAAGCAGCCCGCAAAAGAGCAGCCACAACGCGGAAGCGGACCAGGCGAACCAGCCCGGCCGGAAATGCCGGGGCGAACCGGAATTGGCAGTGGCCATGCAATACCAGGTACGAGTGAGGAGATGAATCGATCCTGACACAGTGCTGACGCGTGCGTCGCTCAGACCTTGCGAGTGGGCGTCCGGTGCAACAGCTGCCTGGCGAGGGTACTACCGGCCCGCCACGTGCGAGTGCTTGAACTGTAGCGGCCATGCCTTGCCAATACGTACTGAACGGGATCGGCAGGTTCTGGAATGGCTGCGGATCGGTTGCGAGCAGGGGCGGTCGTGCACGAGAAGGTTTCGGGGCGACAGGGTTCGGCATGGTCCGATTGTGCGCACGCGGATCGCCGTACCGGTGCGGTCGGCGATCCGTGTCGCAAAACAGTAGCAACCGGGGCGGACCCTACGACTTACCGGCTGCTGCCCAGACTGTGCATGGGATTGAGCGCATCGGCGGCAGGCGCTGGCCGCCTGGCGCTCCCGGGGTCATTCTGCCATTCGTCCAGGCGGCGCTCGGCGGTACGGTAATCGCCGTAGGTCACCGCCAGGCCGCCGTTCCAGCACAGGCCAACGGGAACGCCGCCGTTCGATTTCAGCCACGCCGGCAGGCGTTCGGCCAGGCGTGCCTCGGGGTAGTCGTCGCGCTTGACGCGTTGGCGTATTTCCTCGTTCACCGCGGCAACCAGATCGGCGCGCGACCGGAAATCCGGTTTGGACCCGTCGGCATTGGCGCCGACGCTCTCGGGACGCGTACCGTCCGGGTTGCACATGAACGTGCTGCAGGCCTTGCCGGAGCGATCGATGAGCAGATCGCAGCGCAAGTCCGCGGCGGTCGCCGACAGTGTCGCGGCGGTGCCCAGTCCCGCTACGACGGTCACAAGCCAAGCTTTCATTCCACCTCTCCGATTCCGGCCGACGCCGGTCACCCATGCTATCGCGTACGCAAAACGGCGACAGATTGGCCGCACCGGGCATGCCCTGCGAGTCGTGAACTATTCAAGGGAGAACCCGTTCACAAAAGTCCGGTCGTCGACGCATTCGCAGACGCCGTGGTCGAAAGTGCCCCAGGCGGGGATTGACACCGGGGGCGTCACAGGGAGGGAGCTAGTCTGGCATCCGATCCATCGTCGGATGTCGGGAGACAGGAACGACGTGCGACGACCGTTCGTCGGCAATGACGCACGCGTGTGACGGCGGCACAGGAAATGTGGCGGGCAACGGCGTTGAGACTTGCTATTCTATCGCGCTGTCCGCTCCAGGCGTTGCCGGGGCCCAGTGCCACCGGAGCGTGGCCAGGACGCACGCACGACGACCAACGGATGGACCGATCTCCATGCTGCAATTTCCAGAACCCGTCAAGCAGTACTGGCAGCAACTCTTCTGCGCCGGCGAGACGCTGTTCCAGGACGAGCACTTCCTGCTGTCCGTGAATCCCGCGCTGAGGGAAGAACGCCGGCTGATGGTCCTGACGCTGGCGGACGGTCGCGTTCTGGCGACGACGACGCCGGCAATGGCCGAGGTGCTCCATCTGGCCCGGCGGCGGCCCACGTCGATGGCGGGCCTGCGCGAACGACTGGAGGCGGTCGGCGGCGCGTTGCACGGCGCTGACCACCTGTTCTACTACGACAGGGCCGCTCAAGCGGAGCTCACGGCCAATCCCGCCGACGCAGTGCGCCGTCTGAGCGGCGCCGACGAACCCGCCTTCCGGGCGTTTGAGGGCAGGGCGTCAGAGCAGGACAGGGACGACGCTTCCGTAGCGCTTGAGCACTGGATCGCCTGTGGCGCGTTTGTGAACGACCACCTTGTCTGTGTCGCCAGCCTGTATCCATGGGGCGACGCCCCCATGGGGGACATGGGCGTGCTGACACTCGCCGAATTCCGCGGACTCGGCCATGCCCGCAGAGTCGTGCGCGCCATCAGCGGTGCCGCACTGGAACAAGGCTATGAACCCCAGTATCGCTGCCAGTTGGACAACCTTCCGTCGGTCGCGCTGGCCAAGTCCGCCGGACTGTCGCGTTTCGGCAGCTGGGACGTGATTTCTCCGGACTCGCCGGTGTAGCAGAGGCGGCTGCATGATCCGCAGCGCAATGCCGAGCAGTCATTCGCGGCCCTGCTGTTGCGCCGCTACATTCCCTGGGCGGCCATTGGTACGGGAGGATCGCGGCCGCAGCGCCAATCCGTCGCCTTTTTCCGCTGCGCTGCACTAGGACAATCGGAACACCGTGACGCGTTCGGTGGCGGTGGTCCGCGCGCTGTCGTGGTCTTTCGTCACCGGGTCATGCCCCCAGCCTGGATCGCCGGCGTCGGTGAGAGCAGTGACGGCGTTGACAAAAACTTCACTCTGTTCTTTGTTTAGACATTCCCTAGTGAAACGGCGGCCGGGGCAGTCGTCCATCCTATACCACCATCCACGACCAGTATAAGTGCCACCATTTGGCGCCAAGTACGAAAACGGTCCGTGTCGGTGATGCAGCTCCTCATCCGTCAATAGGCGCTGACCGGAATTCCGTGCTTCCTGTTGATAACGGCCCGGGCGCCGATCATGCGACGAATGGAGATAGCAAAGTACGACGTTCCTAGTCCCGGGAATCGGACCAGCCGATTCCCATATTGCCCTTTTTGCCAATGGATCCGCCCGATTCCGGGTCTTCTGCAGCGTCCGGTCGGCGCCATTGGGCAGGGGGACGGGGCGCGCGGCCGCGCACGGTGGGGCGGCAGCCTGCCCGGTGCGCGTGCGGAAACACGATTCCAGCACAGTTGTCATAGGCCGGCCTTGTGGCTGCCGTTACATGACTATCAGGACTGGCTGCATCCGGAGCGCTGCATTTCCGCCGGAGTTTCAGAATGGACAAAACCCCAGGACCGCAGTGGGGTTGTCTAAAAATTAACCAAAGCTGCGCGGCGGTTGTTAAATAAATGCGCAAATCCATCTCGCGGAAACGTTTTCTAATCCCTATGTCGCGCTGGTCACGTTTCTGCCTCAGTAAACGTATAGGAATTAAATAGTGGCGTTGACGGTCAAGTGGAGGTCGGATAATCTGCCGCCCCGTTGCTAATGTGTGGTTGTACGACGAAAGGTGTGCAGCCAGCGCCAGAGGCGACGGCAAGTAGCAGGAAGGTTGGACGTATGCCGGTAATGCCGCGTTTCGGCACGCAGGCCCGGGGGGCAACTGCTGCGATACCGATAGAGGGCGCCGTGATCACTGCATGCAGCCAGCGTTGTGCGGCGTTCGAGCGGGAATGCCGTATCGCCGCGAGGCTGGCGACGCAATGACGGCACACCTTCGTCCGCGGAAGTAGGGAATGGCCCGCCGGGCGACGGCGTGGCCTGCGAAGGTGTGCCCGCAGATGTGTCCCGTCGTATCAACGACTTGACGCCGCCCTGCGCGGTACGTCGCCTCCCAGTCGGTACCGAATCCCACCACCTATCCTCCGGCTGCCGAAAGGCAGAGCCGGGTGATGGGCTGTAGTTCGCAAATCGAAACAGCGTCGTGGTTTTTCGATGTCAAAGGATTGCGAGTGCTTCGATATTACCCCCTCATCATCCGATTCCTACCGTTGGTCGCCCTCGTTACGGTGATTTCGCGCTTTTGTCATGTTGTGTACTTGAGCGGCGGGCGTGCTGCTAAAAATGCCGTCCGCGTGGTGGATTCCTGTGTCGGGTTGGTTCGCAGAAGCGGCGCCGACCCCGACTGTTCTGATCACGCCGCAGGGCATCACCGATTCGCTGGCGTTGCCTCGCGACAACAGGGCCGGGAGCGTTGGCCAGATGAGTCACCCGGGTCGCCGCCCCGCTGGTTGATCACGTAGTCCCGTTTCGTGAACTCGATCAACCCTGGCGCCGCTGAGGGTGCGGCGCCACGACTACAGAGCAGGGAGCTTTTCAGTGCAGACGTTGTTACCACTGACATCGGCGCAATCGAGCATTTTCCACCACCAGTGCCACAACGAAGGCAACCCGTTCTACAACGTCGGTGGCTACATCCGCCTGGAAAATCCGGACGTCGATCGGCTTACGCGCGCGCACGCGCGCCTGGTCGGCTCCTTCGAAGCATTCCGGCTCAGGATCGTCGTGGGTGAGGCGGGTGTTCACCAGACGCATGCCGCTTCATGCACTGTGGAACTTCCGCTGGTCGACCTCTCGGCGCAGGACGATCCCCAGGGTGCCGCCGCGGACTGGCTGGAAGAGCTATTCACGACATGTATACCCCTTGAGGACGCGCCGCTGTACCGTGCGGCGCTGCTCAAGCTGACGGAGCATCTCTATTTCTACGTCGGCATGGGGCATCACATCGCCCTGGACGGCATCGGCTTCGTGAACTGGGGCGCTGCACTGGCGCGCTTCTACGGCGCACCCTCCGAAGGTTCACTGGATCTGCCCCTGGAGGTACCGAATGCGGCATTGGTCGAACGCGACCAGGCCTACCGGAGCAGCGACCGCTACGTAAAGGATCGGCGCTTCTGGACACAGAAGACCCGCGGCTTCAATGACAGCCTGTTTCCCGCGCTGCAAGGCGACGTCCCTGCGCAAACGCGCCGGCGCAGTGCCCGTGAAGTGCTGCCGATATCGCCGGCGTTGCAGGCGACGCTGTCGACACTGGGCGCGAAGTTGCAGGTCGAGCGGCACCAACTGGTGCTCGCGGTGCTCGCTGTCTATTTCAGCCAGAGCTATTGCTCCGATTCCGTGGTGATCGGAATCCCGTTGCACGGACGGCACGACGAGGGGGAGCGGGCCAAGATCGGGTTGCTGACCCAGATGCTGCCGATGCTGGTCGAGGTGGATCCCACGGCTTCCGTGGCCGGCGTGGTCGGCGCGATCCGGCGCGGACAACGGGAACTGCTGCGGCACCGCAACTTTCCCATCATGGAAGTGGCCAACGACCCCGGCAATCCCAGGCCCAAGGACCAGCCGTTCGATTTTGCGTTTAGCTATCTGCCCGTCGGTGACGATCCGTTGTTCGACGGCAAGCCGGGCCAGCTCGTTTATTGCTCGCATCATCACGAGCAGATGCCCTTGCTGGTGACCTACTGGGACGCGCAGGATGCCGCCGGCAGTGCCTTGTTCTTCGACTACAACCTGGGACATTTCCCGGCTGCGGAAATCGGCGCCGTACTGCGCCGCTTCGTGCACCTGCTCGACCAACTGGTCGCACAAGCCGATTGCCCGGTGGCAGAACTGGATTGCGTCACCGCGGAGGAACGCCGGCACCTGCTGGCCGTGGCCCTCGGCGATGGCATCGACAGCATTGAATTCGACGTTGCCGATCGACTCGCCCGCCAGTTCGCCGAACGACCGCAGCACGTGGCGCTGGAAGGTGCGTTCGGTCGCGTCAGCTACGCAGCGCTCGATCGACGCGTTGCAGCGGTTGCCGGCGCGCTCCATCATCAGTATGCGATCACCAAGGGCGATCGCGTGGCGGTGCTCCTGCCGCATTCGCCGGAACTGGTGGTCGCGCTGCTGGCCTTGGTCCGCCTGGGCGCGGTGTACGTTCCTATCGATCCGCAAAGTCCAGCCCTTCGTACGCGTCATATCCTGGCCGACAGCCAGGTGCGACTGGTCGTCACCCATGCCGAATTCGCGCGCGAACCGGAAGATTGCGCAACAGACCTTTCCTGGGTCGACGTCGGGCATCTCGCGTCCGCAGCGACCGGGGAGCTGCCGCTGCCATCCGCACGCGTGCAGCCAGACGATCCGTTCTACATTCTCTACACCTCCGGCTCGACCGGCGTCCCCAAGGGCGTATTGATCAATCGTGGCGCAGCCGAGAACCTGCTCGGCGGATTTGCGCGACAGTTGAAGCTCGGCGACGGCGGCCGCTGGCTGTTCCTGTCGAGCGTCGCCTTCGATATTTCTGTCGTGGAGTGGCTCGGCTGCCTGGCGCTCGGCAATACCTGTGTCCTTCCGTCCGCGGCGCAACTGGCCGATCCCTT
Organism: Tahibacter amnicola; assembly: GCF_025398735.1. Classification (NCBI taxonomy): domain Bacteria; kingdom Pseudomonadati; phylum Pseudomonadota; class Gammaproteobacteria; order Lysobacterales; family Rhodanobacteraceae; genus Tahibacter; species Tahibacter amnicola. The sequence continues at coordinate 4,034,873 of NZ_CP104694.1, read as the reverse complement.
CGACCTCGCCGTAATGACGAATGCGGCGGACGCCTCGTTCGTGCAGACCACGCCGTCGCGCCTGAAGCAGCTCTACAACGCCGGCTGGAAGCCCCGCGCCGGCCAATGCGTTGTCAGCGCGGGCGAGCCGCTGCCCACCGAACTGGCCGAGAATCTGCTGGCGTGTGGCGTCGTGCTGTGGAACGGCTACGGCCCGACGGAGGCGACGGTCTATTCCCTGGTCAAGCAGGTTCGCAGCGATGAACCCGCGCAGGTCCGCACCGCGATTGGGGCCCAGCTGCCCGGCTATCGTCACTATGTGCTCAATACGCACCAGCGGCTTGTGCCGCCGGGCTTGCCCGGGGAGTTGGTCATTGCCGGCGCCGGACTCGCGGTTGGCTATGTAAACCGGGATGACCTGACCGAACGCCAGTTCGTCACCAGCGGCGCGGTGCCCGAAACGCGGCTCTACCGCACCGGCGATGTCGTGCGGCACCTGGGCGGTGGGTGTTTCCAGTACCTGGGACGCAATGACGACCAGATCAAGCTTCGCGGCTATCGGATCGAGCTGGGCGAAATCCAGGCGGCGATCCGGCAACTACCCGGTGTGCGCGATGCCGCCGTTGTATATCGCAAGGCGGACGGTGACCGCCCGGCCCAGTTGATCGCCTACGTTTGCGCCGATGCGGGCAGCTCCGCTGCGCCGGCCGGCGAGCACGCGCTGGCCTGGGTTCGGCGGTCGCTTTCGGAAGCCTTGCCGGGCTACATGGTGCCGACGGCGTTTGTTGCCATCGACGCCTTGCCCGTCAGTACCAACGGAAAGCTCGACAAGTCGCGTCTTCCACAGGTGGACGACAGCGATGCCGACGCGCCGACGCCGCTCCAAACCCCGCAGGAACACCGTGTTGCCAGCGTGTGGTCCGAGATGCTGGGCGTACCGTTCGCCGGGCTGGGCGGGCATAGCGACTTCTTTGTCCTGGGTGGCGACTCCGTGCTGGCGGTCCGGATGGTGGCCCGCCTGCGCAACACAACGATGCGCAAGGTCGAGGTCGGCGACCTGTTTCGCCACTCGCGTCTTTCCGCGCTGGCCGCACGCCTGGACGCGCTGCCGCCGTGGCACGCGCCGGGGCAGATCCCCAGTGTCGTGCGCGACGCCCCGGACTATCCCGTTTCGGTGGTACAGCGCCAGCTGTGGCATCTGCAGTCGCAGGAGCCCGCATCCAGCCGTTACAACATGGCGGTTGCCTACCGCGTTGACGGGCCGATGGTGCCCGCACGGATTGAGCAGGCCTTGGCGGCACTGCTGGAACGCCACGAATCACTGCGCACTGTTTATCGGCAAACGGACGCCGGGTTGCGTCAGGTCGTGCTGGCCGCGCCCGCATGGCGGCTCGAAACGATAGACGGCACCGTGTGGACGCCGCGGGAACGCGCCGGGAACGTCGAAGCAGCCTCGTTGCGGCACGCGCAGGCGCCGTTCGACCTGGCGGTGGACGTGCCATTCCGCGCCCAGGTGATCGTGCTGTCGGACACCGAGTCCGTGCTGCTTCTGAACCTGCACCATATCGCCGTGGACGGCTGGTCGATCCGTGTGCTGGTCGATCAGTTCCTGGACATCTATACCGCGATGGCCAGCGGGCAGTCCGTGACGCTGGCGGCGCCGCACCGGCAATATGTGGATTTTGCGGCATGGCAGCACGCTGCGCTGGCGCAGGGCGCGTGGGATGGCCAGTTGACGTACTGGGAAGGTGTATTGAGCGATGCACCGCCGCAGCATGCGCTGCCGCTGGACGGCCCGAGATCGGCGCCCTCCGACCATGCCGCGCAACCGGTGGAGCTGGCGATCGGCCCGGCACTGGTGACCAGGCTGCGAAACCTTGCCCAGCGATTGGCTGTTACCGAGTTCAGCCTGCTGCAGAGCGTTTTCGCCCTGCTGGCTTGCAAATGGAGTTACAGCGACGAGGTCGTGATCGGCAGTCCGGTGCTGGGACGCGGGTCGACGGAACTGGAGTCGACCGTCGGCATGTTCGTCAATGTGCTGGCCTACGTGCATCGCTTCCGCTCCGACCAGCGCTTCGCGGACTACCTCACGCATTTCCAGCGGACCGCCGCCCAGGCCCTGGAGAACCAGGACATTCCGTTTGAACGGGTCGTCGAAGCCATTCGGCCGCAACGGGATCCGGGCGTGCATCCGGTCTTCCAGCTCCTGTTCGCCTTCCAGGACGACCTGCCGGAACGCATGACGGCGGGAGGACTGCGGTTCGAGCGCCTGCCGGAACCGGCGGTGGCCACGAAGTTCGACCTGGAGCTGCTGGTCTGTCGTTCGGACGACCGCTGGCTGTGCCGCTGGATTTCTGCGCCCGGGCTGTTTCAGCGCGAATCGGTAGCGGCGCTGGCTTCGGCCTACGTGGACCTGCTGGAGCGCGTCGCGGACGCGCCCGGGAAACACGTCGGTGAGATCGGTCTGCGGCCGGCACTGGCTCCGGCTGGAGAATGGGCGCCTGTGTCCGACGTCGCCGGCGTGCATCAACTGGTGGAGCGCAGGACGGCCTTGTGTGCCGATGCTGTCGCTGTTCGCCATGGCGACCAGATGATGACGTATGGCCAGCTCAACCAGCGGGCAAACCGGCTCGCGCGGTTGCTCCTGGCCCGCAACGTGGCACCGGGTTCGCGCGTGGCGCTGTGCTTGCCGCGCAGCATCGACCTGATCGTCGCGACGATTGCCGTGCTGAAGGCGGGCTGCGCCTACGTGCCTGTCGATCCGGGCTATCCGGCTGCGCGCCAGTCCTACATTCTCAGCGACGCCGATCCTGTCTGTGTGTTGAGCACCGTCCGGCTTGCCAGTGAGTGCGCGCCGGTTTTTGCGGGGCGCGCGCAGCTCGTGCTGGATGATCCAGCCCTGGACGTCACGCTCGCCGGGCTGGCGCCCGATGACATCGCGCCCGCGCAGGTCGGCGTGTCGCCGGACAGCGACGCCTACGTCATCTACACCTCCGGTTCCACCGGACAGCCCAAGGGCGTTCTGATCGCGCATCGTGGATTGATCAACCTTGCGGTCGTGCAGGCACGCGCATTCGGTATCGACGACAGCTCCCGCGTGCTGCAATTCGCGTCCTTCAGTTTTGACGCGGCCACGTCCGAGTGGAGCACCGCACTGGCCACCGGTGCCGAGCTGATCCTGGTGCCGGAAGACGTCGTCCCTGACGCCGCGGCTTTGACCCGATGGGCGTCCGCGCACCGCGTCACCCATGCGACGCTGCCGCCGGTCGTGCTCAAGCGTCTGCAACCGGCCGCCTGGCCGACATTGACCCACGTTATTTCTGCCGGCGAGGCGGTTTCGCTGGAAGAAGCGCGGCGCTGGTCGGCGCACTGCCGCTTTATCAACGCCTACGGGCCCAGCGAGTCGACAGTCTGCGCGACCATCGGTGGGATCAACGAAACGTACGGAAAACTGACGATAGGCCAGGCCATGGAAGGGCTGGTCGTGCACGTCGTCGACAAGGGGCTGCGGCCCGTGCCGCACGGTGCCGTCGGCGAACTGTGCATTTCGGGCATTGCGCTCGCCAAGGGCTATCTGAACAAACCGGACCAGACCCGCGCCGCCTTTGTCGACCTGCCGCTGGACAATGGTGCTGTGCTGCCGATCTACCGGACGGGCGACCGGGTAAGACTGCTTGCCGATGGCGACCTGATCTTCGAAGGCCGGATCGACGAACAAGTGAAGATCCGCGGCCACCGGGTGGAATGCGCAGAGGTGGAAAAATGCATTGCGGCGCATCCGGCGATCAAGGAAGTCTCGGTCTTCGTGCGGAAAATGGCTGCCGACGATGCCGTCCTGGCCGCCTACATCGCTCCGCATGCGACCGGCGCCAACGCGACATTGGTGGAAGACCTGCGCCGCCAGCTGGATGCACAGTTGCCGTCCTACATGGTCCCGACGGTGATTGTCGCCCTGGAGTCTTTGCCGCTGAATCGCAACGGCAAGATCGACAAGAAGCAGCTCGCGTCCCTTGAGGTGGGACCGACGTCCCGCACGGTGCGCCGGTCGTTGACGGAAACCGAGGCGGCGGTTCGCGATATCTGGACCTCATTTCTCGGCGCCGGCGTGGACGATCCCGATCTGGGATTCTTCGAATCTGGCGGCTATTCACTGCTGATTTCCGATGTGCTTGGTGCGGTCGAAGCGCAATTTGGCGTCCGTCCGACCTATCGGGAATTCTTTGACCACGCCACCGTCGCCGGACTGGCGGCATTCATCGATGCGAAGCGGCAGATGCCCTCGGCGCCGGCTGAGGCGCATCCGCGCTGGACGGGCCAGACGGGGGTGCTGTCGTTCGAACAGCAGCGGATCTGGTTTATCGACCAGATGGAGCAGGGCAGCAGCCACTACAACATGCCGGTGGCGCTGGAACTGAAAGGTGCCATCGCTCCGCATCTCATCGAGACGGCATTGCGTCGCATCGTGGCGCGCCACGAAAGCCTGCGCACCGTCTTTGCCGTCGATGCGGCCGATCATCCCGTTCAAATCGTCAACGCGGATGGCCAGCTGACGCTTTCAGTGCTTCCGCTGGGCGACGAAAACCGTGACGCTGCGGTGCAGCGTCTGAGACGGCTGGAGCAGAACACCGTGTTCGACCTCCGTCGCGATCTGCTGCTGCGCGCCAGCCTGCTGCGGGTGTCGCCGGATGAAGCCGTACTTTTCCTCACCGTGCATCACATCGCTGCCGACGGCTGGTCGGTGGACCGTCTCATCGCGGAATTCGGCGAGCTTTACGCCGGGCTGCTCGAAGGCCAGGAACGCCTGCTGCCACCGCTACCGTTGCAGTACAAGGACTACGCGGCGCAGCAGCGGCGCATGGCCGAGGCGGGTGCCCTCGCGGAAGGCATCACATACTGGCGGCAGTACCTGGACGGTGCGCCACAGTGCCACTCGCTGCCGCTGGACTATCCCCGCGGCGATGTCCCCTCGTTGCGTGGCGCCAGCTGGACGACGCGCCTCTCCGGCGATCTGGCCGGACGGCTCAAGGCGTTGAGTCGAACACACGATACGACTCTGTTCGTCACGTTGCAGACGGCGTTTGCGCTGCTGATCGCGCGCTGGAGCGAAAATCGCGACGTGCTGGTAGGTACGCCCGTCGCCAATCGTCACCGGGCTGACACGGCACCGCTGATCGGCTTCTTCGTCAACACGCTGGTATTGCGCACGGATTGCCGGGACAACCTGCGCTTCGGCGACCTGCTGCGGCGCGGGCGTAATGCGTTCCTTGGTGCCTTCGAACATCAGCACGTTCCCTTTGATGTGCTCGTCGATGCGCTCACGCAGGCGCGCAATCCGGCCCATGCGCCATTGGTCCAGATTCTGTTCTCGTTGCAGGACGATCCGGCGCGCAAACTCAGTCGGCTCAATCTGCCGGCGCTGGCGTTCCGCGTGCTGGACGAAGACGGCGAAAGGCCGGTCAAGTTCGACCTGGAACTGATGGTGTCGGAGAGCGACGACGGATTGGTCTGCCAGTGGCAGTTCGATACGGCGCTGTTCACAGCCGGCACGATTCGCCGGCTGTTCGATTCCTTCGTTTGCCTGCTGGAGGCGGTCGTCGAGGACGTCGATGTCCGCATCCTGGAAATCGACATTGTCGGCAACGCGGAACGCGCGGAATTGCTGGCGCCCCCTCGTCGCTTGCCGGCGGCTGTGACTGCCGGCGGCCTTGTCGGCGAGCGCTTCGAACGGGTGGCACAGCAACGCGGCGATACGCTGGCGGTGGTCCACGGCGCGCAGCAACTGAGCTATGCCCAGCTGGAGTCGCGTTCCAACCGCCTGGCCAACTGGTTGATCACCAGCGGCTATGCGGGCGACCGGCCGGTGGCGATCTACATGAAACGGGGTATCGACCTCGTCGTTGCGATCATGGCAGTGATGAAGTCCGGCTCCCCGTACCTGCCCATCGACCTGGGGTACCCGGCGCAACGGGTGGGCTACATCCTCCAGGATTCGCGTGCCGCGCTGCTGCTGGGCGACCGTGAGTCGGTCGCCCAGCTCGATGGTGGCCCCGGGCAGCTGGCCATCTGCTGCATGGACGACGATGGATTTGCCCGTGAGTTCCAGTGCTGTTCCGACGATCCGGCGGTGTTGCACGGGATCCGGCGGCTGAACGGGAAGGGGCTCGCCTACGTCGTCTATACGTCGGGTTCGACAGGCCAGCCCAAGGGCGTCGTCGTGCGCCAGGAGAGCTTCCTGAACCTGGTGCTGTGGTACCAGCACGACTACGGGTTCGCGTCCGAAGACCGCTGTCTGCTCATCGGTTCGATCGGCTTTGACATGACGCAGAAGAATCTCTTTGCGCCGCTGCTGGCGGGCGGAACGCTGGTGATTCCCGATGAGTACTTCGATCCGGTAGCCATTTCAGCCTTGATTGCCGAACAGCAGGTCACGGTCGTGAATTGCGCACCGAGCGCGGCCTATCAACTGGTGGAGTCGCCCGAGCGGTGGCCGGCGCTGTCGTCGCTGCGTCTTCTCGCCCTGGGGGGCGAGGCCATCCGCCTGAACCAGCTTCGTGCCTGGCTCGGGAGTCCGGCTTGCCGTGCGCGCCTGTTGAACATGTACGGTCCGAGCGAGTGCACCGACATTGCGCTCGCCGCCGACTATGACAAGACAGAAGCGGCCAGCCACGCAGTCACGGTGCCGATCGGCCGTCCCATCTACAACTGTTCGGCATACGTACTCAACGAACAGATGAAGCTGCAGCCGCGCGGCGTGGTGGGCGAGCTGTACATCGGTGGCGTGGGCGTCAGCAACGGCTACATCAACCTCGACGACCTGAATGCGAGGAGTTTCCTCGACGGTGTGCTGGAAGGCGCCGGGCGTCTCTATCGGACCGGCGATCTGGTGAAGATCGACGCGAATGGAATCTTCCACTACATCGCGCGGGCAGACCACCAGGTGAAGATCCGCGGCTACCGTGTAGAGACAGCGGAAATCGACGCAATCATCGCCGAAAACGCCTGTGTCCAGCAGGCGGTGACCGTCGTGCGCGAAGACGCGAACGGCGAGAAGTCGCTGGTGGCTTTCATCGTATTGAAGGCCGGCGAGGCAGCGGCCGCCAACGACGCGGTTTTCCTGCAGCTGCGGCAAACCCTGCTCGGCAGACTCCCGGGATTCATGATTCCGGCAAAGTTCGTGCTGCTCGACGCAATGCCGCTCACTCCGAACGGAAAAATCGACAAGCGCGCACTCCAGGACGCGGCAGCCAGTCATGCAGGGTGGCGCTTCGCGCGCCAGATGCGCGCGCCCAACACCGACACCGAGTCACAGCTGCTTGGCATCTGGCGCGAGCTCCTCGGCCACGACGACATCGGTATCGACGACGACTTCTTCGAGCTGGGTGGCCACTCGCTGCTGGTGACACGGCTGACCAGCAAGGTCGTCAAGACATTCGCACTCGACGCGGCATCGCTGAGCGTCAAAGAGTTCTTCCAGCATCCGACGATTGAAGCGACGGCGCGACTGATCGACGCCAAGTCGCGCTACAGCCGGCTGCTGGCCAAGGAAAAACTACTGCTCGAATCGGGCGCCGGCATCGAAGAGGGAAGCTTTTAATGTCACCGGAAGCAATCATCGAGAAAGCGCTCGGCATGGAAGTCGTCCTTTTCCTGAAGGACGGCGGATTGTCGTATCGGGCACCGACCGGCACGGGCATTCCCGCGGAACTGCGTGAGGCGATCGTCGCCAACAAGGCGGCCATCGTCGAGTACTTGCGCTACCTGGAGATCCAGGGGCGCGCCACGCAGACCTTACCGTCGATCGTGCGTCGCGAACGCGAAAGCGATACGCCGCTTTCCTACGGCCAGCAGCAGCTGATGCTCGTCGATCGCCTCGGCGGTGGCAGCCGGCAGTTCAATATCCAGGGCGTGTTCCGTGCAGAGGGCGTGCTCGACCTGGCTGCGCTGCGCCGCGCCGTCCACCGTATTGCGCAGCGACATGAGGTTCTGCGCACGAATATCGTCGAGCTGGGCGGCGCGTTCTTCCAGTTCGCCAATGCCGAGTTCGAAGTGCCTTGCCGCCACGCGGACCTTTCCGCACTGCCCGCCGGAGAACAGGCGCAGGCGCTGGCCGCATTGATCCGCGAGGATGCCGAAGCCCCCTTCGATCTTGAGCAGGACCTGATGCTGCGCATGCAGGTCGTGCGGCTGTCCGAGCGCGAACACGCGATCACATTTTGCATGCACCACATCGCCTCCGACGGGTGGTCGCTCGGCGTATTCGTCAAGGAACTCAAGCGCTTCTACGCCGAGGCGGTGGCCGGCGAAGAGATTCCGGCGCAGGAACTTTCCATCCAGTATGCGGACTACGCCGGCTGGCAGCGGGAACTGCTGGAGGGGCCGTTCAAGGCCAGCGCGCTCGCGTTCTGGACGAACTACCTGAAAGACATTCCCGAGATCCACGCCTTGCCCTTGGATCATGCGCGGCAGGCGGAGCCGGATGTCGCTGCGGTGCGCATCGAGCAACGCATTGATCGTGCATTGTTGACGCGCATCAAGAGCACCTGCAGCGCGCGCGGCGCGACGCTGTTCATGCTGTTGCAAACCGCGTTTTCGCTGCTCCTGCACCGTTTCAGCCACGAGCAGGACATTGTGGTCGGAACGCCGATGTCGGGCCGTATCGATGCGGCGCTCGAGCCGCTGGTCGGCCTGTTCATCAACACGGTCGTACTGCGGAACCGGTTCGACGCCGGGCGCACCTTTGCCGAACACCTGCAGACCAACCGGGACAACAACCTCTCGGTACACGAATACCAGTACCTGCCTTTTGAGCAACTCGTGGAGGCGCTCAATCCGCCGCGCAGCAGCGCCTACAACCCCCTGTTCCAGATCTGGTTCGTGCTTCAGAACAACGAACAGGTGACGGTGGAATTGCCGGGCTGCGTGATCCGCCCGGATGACAGTGCACAGGTCGATACCGCGAAGTACGAACTGAATGTGTACGCGAGTGAAGCAGACGACGGGCTCTCCATCGCCTGGGTCGCGCGCAAGGCGCTCTTCAAGCCGGAAACCATCACCTATCTGACGCAGCAGTTTGAACGCTTGCTCGGCGCGATCGTGGAGGATCCGGACCGGAAGATTGGGGAGTACCCGCTGTTCGAGAGTGCGGTGCCTGCCGCGGTGCTGGACCGCGCCACATCGGTCGTGGATACCACACCGGTGCTGACCCGCTTCAGGCAGCAGGTCGCAACGCGGCCGGGGGCCGTGGCGATCCGCGCGGAAGGGCGTGAGGTTTCGTACCGCGAGCTGGATGCCCTGAGCGACCGTTTTGCCGCGGTGCTGGCCGGCAGCGATCAGTCGCGAATCGGCCTGTGCCTCAATCACGGCGTCGACGTGGTCGTGGCGATCTGGGCCTGCATCAAGGCCGGCAAGGTGTATGTGCCGCTCAATCCGGAATACCCGCTGGAGCGGCTGCGCTACATCGTCGAAGACGCGGCGATCGGCTGGATCGTCAAGAACAGCCGTACGGACGCTGTCGTGGCTGATCTGCAGGCTGCCACGCTCATCGACATCGGCGCCGCAGGTGTCGAAGCCCTGGCGCCGGTGCCAGCCGCGCCATCGGAGCTGGCGTACGTTCTCTATACCTCCGGTTCCACCGGAAAACCCAAGGGCGTGATGCAGCGCCATAGGCACGTGGCCTACTACGTTGACTGCTACGCCTCCGCGCTGAACATCGGGCCCGACGATCGCCTGCTGCAGGTGGCTTCCTTCAGTCACGACGCTGCGGTGCTCGACATGTTTGCCGCGCTGACGACCGGCGCCTGCCTGCAGCTGATGGACCTGAAAAGGCGTTCACCGCAAGAGGTGCTCTTGGCCATCGACGAGGGCGTCACGGTCTACCACTCCTCTGCCAGCGTCTTCAAATATCTGTTCGCGGAGGCCAAGGGGAGGGCGTTCGCTGCGCTCCGGGCAGCCGTGTTCGGCGGCGAGGCACCGGATGCGGCAACCCTGCGTCTGGCGGAGGTGTCGCTGCCGGGCCATTGCGCCGTCATCAACCTGTACGGCAGCAGTGAAGCCACGCTCGTATCGATGCAGACACGTCGCGTGGATGAAGGTCTTGACGCCTGCCGCTACCTCGCGGGCGTGATGCCCGGTTCGCGCCTGCGCATCGTGGATGCATCCGGTAGCGCGGCGTCCGTCTACCAGCCGGGCGAACTGGTGGTGGAAAGCGCGGCGCTGGCCGAGGGTTACATCAACTTGCCGGCACTGACCGATGAACGCTTCAGCGCGGCCGGGGATGGCCGCCGCGCCTACCGCACCGGCGACCTGGGCTATCTGTTGCCCGACGGATCGATTCGTTTTCTTGGCCGTCGTGACAACCAGTTCAAGCTCAATGGCCAGCGCATTGAACCGGAAGAAGTCGAAGCGGTACTGGTCAATTGCCCACATGTCCGTTCCTGCGTGGTCGTGCCGAAGGTCGACGAAAGCACTGGCGATGCCTTCATCGCCGCGTTCGTGACCACGGACGATAACGCCCCGACGTGGACGGTTCTGGCAGAGGCGATCCGCCAGCGACTGGCATCCGTGCTGCCGCCGTACATGGTGCCCGCCGTCATCGCGCCGGTGGAGGCGTTGCTCTACACCGCAAGCGGAAAGATCGACCGCAACCGGATGCGCCAGTGGGAAGCCAGCCGCTCGGAAAAGGCGGCCACAGTGCTACCGCGTTCGCAGCTGGAGCGGGAGTTGTCCGCGATCTGGACCCAGGTACTCGGCGCGGCGGACATCGGCGTCGAGGACAACTTCTTCGCGCTGGGCGGCAATTCCTTCAAGTCACTGCAGATCATCACCGCGGTTGCGCGCCGGTTCGATGCGGAGTTGTCGCTGCGCGAATTCTTTGACGCGCCGACCATCGCCGGCTGCGCACAGTTGATCCAGACCAAGCGCGGGACCGACGCGGGCCGGCGCGAAGTCGCTGTGATCGAAGCCGATCCGACGCAGCGGCACGAACCGTTCCCGCTGACGGGCATCCAGCAAGCCTATTGGCTGGGGCGCAACAGCGCCTTCGATCTGGGCAATGTGGCGACCCAGGGCTATGTCGAACACGACATCGGCGACTACGACCATTCGCGCATGGTGGGCGCCTTGCGCCGGATCATCGCGCGCCACGACATGTTGCGGGCGGTGATCGGCGACTCCGGTGACCAGCGCATCCTCGAACAGGTGCCGGACTACGCGATAGCGACCTTTGACTTCTCGCGGGAGTCCGGGGAAGCGCTCGCCCGGCATCTGGACGAACTGCGCGAAGAAATGCGCAGCCAGGTGCGTTCCGTGCATCGCTGGCCGATTTTCGATTTCCGGGTGACCTTGCTGCCCGGTGGCGTCGGGCGACTGCACGTGTGTACCGATGCCATCATCATGGACGCCCGCAGCCGCGCCATTCTCGTGCGCGAATTGCTGGAGCTGTACCTGGATCCGGAAACGGCGTTGCCGACGCTGGAGATCTCTTTCCGCGACTACGTGATGGCGGAGTCGCGGCTCAAGCAGACTGCGGCCTGGCGCGAGGCCAGCCAGTACTGGCTCAGTCGCATCGACACACTGCCGGAAGCGCCGGAGCTTCCGCTGGCGCTGGATCCCTCGCAGCTGGACAAGCCCGAATTCGTGCGTCGCAATCACCGGCTGGCGCGTGAGACCTGGGAAAAGCTCAGCGCCTGTGCCAGCCAATTGCAGGTGACGCCAATCAACCTGCTGGTCACCGCGTTCGCCGATGTGCTTGCCTACTGGGGCGCACGCCGCGACTTCACCCTCAATCTCACCCTGTTCAACCGCCTGCCGCTGCACCAGGACGTGGAACGCCTCATCGGCGACTTCACGTCTTCCAGTTTGCTGGAAGTCCACGTGACGCCGCATTCGAGTTTCGTCGAGCGCGCCGTGCAGACGCAGCGCCAGCTGCTCAATGACATCGACCATCGCCTGTTCAGCGGCGTGGACGTGCTGCGCCAGTTGATGGGACGGGGCAAGTCCGCCGGTGCGGCGCTCATGCCGGTGGTGTTCACCGGTCTGGTCGGCTTCCGTCAAGCCGAAGAGCGCGAGAGCCGCGCACAGCAGCTGATGAACAACGGCACCACGGCGATCGGTGCCACGCAGACTTCACAGGTCTACCTGGACTGCCAGGTCTATGACGACGGCGACAGCGTGGCGATCACCTGGAACTGCGTCGACGCGCTGTTTTTCCCCGGCGTGCTCGACGACATGTTCGCCGCCTACGTCGGCTGGCTGGAGCGTCTGGCCGACGATGCACAGGCGCGCCACCAGCGCGTGATTTCGTTGCTGCCGGCCTGGCAACGGGCACTGATCGATGCGAGCAATGCCACGGACGCACCGCGCGAATCCCGACTGCTGCACGAATTGTTTGTCGACAACGTGCCGGCATTTGGCGACTCGCCGGCGGTCATCTCGCCGGACGTCACGCTGACCTACCGCCAGCTTGATCGCGAGAGCACACGACTTGCTGCGCGCCTTTCGGCCCATGGGGTCAGTGCAAACCAGCATGTTGCCGTGCTGATGCGCAAGGGCTGGCAGCAGGTCGTGGCAGTGATCGCGATCCTCAAGGCGGGTGGGGCGTACCTGCCGATTGACGCCAGCCTGCCGCAGCAGCGCATCGATGTCCTGCTGGAGCAGACCCAGACGCGCGTGGTGCTGGTGCAGGAGGGCATGGACGTCAGCGGGCTGGATGCCGCATTGCTCGTCGAGCCTGTCGTACTGCATCCGGAAGAAGCGCTGGCCGGCGATGCGGCAAAGGGTGCCGTGGTGCAAAAGGCATCTGACCTCGCCTACACGATCTTCACCTCCGGATCGACCGGTGTGCCCAAGGGCGTGATGATCGATCACACCGGCGCGGTCAATACCATCGTGGACATCAACCGGCGATTCGCCGTTGGTCCTGCTGACCGCATCTTTGCGATCTCCGAGTTGAACTTTGATCTTTCCGTGTATGACATCTTCGGTGCGCTGGCCGCCGGCGCTGCGCTGGTAATTCCCGGCGCGAACCAGACGCGGGATCCGCAGGTGTGGCGCGAACTGTGCCAGAGGCACTCGGTGACGATCTGGAACAGCGTTCCTGCACTGGCAAAGCTGCTGTTTGACGACATGGCGTCGAACACCACGACGCTGCCGCTGCGCGTGGTGATGATGAGCGGTGACTGGATTCCGCTGGAGCTGCCGGGTCAGATCCGCGCGGCCCTCCCACAGGGCACGATCTACAGCCTTGGCGGCGCGACCGAAGCGTCCATCTGGTCGGTGGGTTACCACGTCGAGGCCATCGACCCCGAATGGCGCAGCGTGCCCTATGGCAAGCCGCTGGATAACCAGTGCATGAAGATTCTCAACGCCGAGCGGCAGCCGTGTCCGGTCTGGGTCCGAGGTGACCTGTACATCGGCGGTATCGGTGTCGCCCTCGGCTACTACGGTGATGCGCGCAAGACCGAAGCCAGTTTCATTGTCGATGAGGAAGCAGGTGGACGGCTCTATCGCACCGGCGACCTGTCGCGCTGGATGGCCGACGGCAATATCGAGTTTCTCGGCCGCGAGGACAGCCAGGTCAAGATCAACGGCTATCGCATCGAGCTGGGCGAAATCGAGAGCCAGCTGGTCAAGCTCGACGGTGTGAAGGAATCGGTCGTCGTGACCGTGGGCGAGAAGAACGAGCGGCGCCTGGTCGCCTATGTGGTACCCGATGCACCGGGCATGGCCGCGGCCGCCGACTGGCAGGATGCGCCGCTGGCCGAACGGCTCGGCGCAGGGCTTCGCCAGTCGCTGCCCGCCTACATGGTGCCGGACATCTATATTGCGCTTTCGGATATTCCGCTTACCGCCAACGGCAAGGTCGATCGCCGCAACCTGCCGACGCGCGATTTCGCCGCGTCCGCGCGGGCTGCCTACGTCGCGCCGGAGACGCCGTTCGAAGAGGAGATCGTTGCCGTCTGGCAGCAGTTGCTGCAGAAGGAAGCCATCGGCGTCACGGACAACTTCTTTGCACTGGGCGGAAACTCGATTCTCGCGGTGCGCGTCATCACGGCGCTGCGCGAGAAGTACCAGCTCAGTGGCGAGAACTTCCAGTTCAACGACTTCTTCTCGGCGGCGACGGTGAGAGGCGTGGCTGCGATCGTGGAACGACTGGTCGCCGACGCCGGAAGCCGCGTGCCGGCAGAGTTGGTCGACAGCGACGAGTACGCCGAATCGGGGTTGGTGTGATGGATGCCGCCCAGATCGTCAGATCCGCCTTCGAAGCGGGTGTTCACCTCTATCTCGACAAAGGCCAGCTCGCGTTCAAGGCCAAGCCGGGCCAGTTTTCCGCGGCCCTGCGCGAACTGGTTCGCGACAATCGGGAGTCGATCGTCACCTACCTGGCCGCCCGGTCGCGGCCGGGTGTCATCGAAGCTTTGCATCGCGATCGCTACCCGCTATCGCATACGCAGCGTCGCCTGCACTTCCTGACGCAGCTGGAGGAGGGCAGCGCGCACTACAACCTGCGCGTCGGGCTGACGCTGGATGGCGCGCTCGATGAAAAGGCCCTGCTGGCCGCACTCAATGCCCTGGTAGAACGGCATGCGATCCTGCGCACGACCTACGGCGTGGAAGACGGCAGCGCCGAGCAGCGCGTGAATCCGGCGACGCCGTTGGCGCTGGAGCACGTGGACCTGACCGGACTGGTCGGTGACGCGCAGGACGAGGCCTTGCAGGCGCTGATGGCGCAGGAGGCGCGGCGGCACTTCGACCTGACGTCCGACGGTGTGATGGCGGTGCGCCTGGTAAAGCTCGGTGCGAACCGCCACGCCGTGCTGCTGACAATCCATCACCTGGCCACGGACGGGACGTCGATGACGATCCTGACGCGGGAGTTCATGGCGCTGTACGACGCGCTGCGCCAGGGGCGTCCGGATCCACTGCCGGCGCTGCCGTTCCAGTACGGTGACTTTGCCGCCTGGCAGCAGGGCGCGCTGGGCGAAGCGGTGCTGGCCGAGCAGCTGGGTTACTGGCGTGAGGCACTGGCCGGGGTGCCGGTGGTGCATCGGCTGCCGCTGGACAAGCCGCGTCCGGCGCAGCCGGACTATGTGGGACACGTGCACCGGCAACGCCTGGAGGGGGAGCTGCTGGCTGGCCTGAATGCCTTGGCGCAGCGTCACGGTTGCACGCTGTTCCTGGTGGTCAAGGCGCTGTTTGCGGTGCTGCTGGGCAAGTACGCAGGCAGCCACGACGTGGTGATCGGTGTGCCGGCTGCCGGACGCAACCAGCCGGGTACCGCGTCGCTGGTGGGCTTCTTCGCCAACACACTGGTGTTCCGCCACGTGCTGGCGGGAGAGACCGATTTCGCGACGCTGCTGGAAGCGCACAAGGCGCAGGCGGCGGCGGTGTTCCGCCACCAGGACGTGCCGTTCGAGTTGCTGGTGGAAACGTTGCAGGTGGAACGTCACCTGAGCCATCACCCGCTGATCCAGGTGTTCCTGGCATTCCAGAACTACGAGCAGGAAAGCCTGGTGCTGGATGGCCTGCGGGTGGAGCCGCTGTCGTCGCGCACGCACAACATCCGCTTCGACCTGGAGCTGACGGTGCAGACGCGGGGCGATGCCCTGGAACTGCAGTGGGGTTATGCGACGGCGCTGTTCGAACGCGCGACGATCGAGCGGCTGGCGAGCAGTTTCCTGGCGTTGGCGCAGGCGGTGATCGCCGACAGTCGTCGCCCGCTGTCGGCGCTGGATGTGCTGCCGGAGGTTGATCGCCGGCAATTGGCGGCGTGGAACGCGACCGGGCGGCACTACGACGACCTGCCGCTGCCGGCGCAGATTGCCGCGCAGGCGCGGCGCACGCCGGCTGCGATCGCGCTGGATGACGGTGAGCGTCGCCTGGATTACCGCACCCTGCTGGCGCGCGCCGATGGCGTGGCCCAGGTGCTGCGTGCCAGGGGCGTGGGCCCGGGCAGCCTGGTCGGCGTGTACCTGCCGCGGACCGTGGACATGGTGGTGGGCCTGTTGGGCATCCACCGCGCCGGTGCGGCCTATGTGCCGCTGGATCCGGGTTATCCGGCGGCGCGCCTGGCCTACATCGTCGAGGACAGCGCGCTGCAGTGGGTGGTGACTGACGGTCAGTTGCGGGCGGGCCTGTCGGCGCTGTCGGCGACGGTGGAAGCGGTGCTGCTGGAGACGGTGGCCGAAGTGCCGGATGCGCCGGATCTTGCCATCGACGACGCGGACCTGGCCTATGTGATCTACACCTCCGGCTCGACCGGGCGTCCGAAGGGCGTGATGGTGGAACACCGCCAGCTGGGCAACTTCCGTGCGGCGATGCAGGAGTGCCTGGGCCTGGAGCGCGGCGTATGGCTGGCGGTGACGGCCTATTCGTTCGATATCTCGATCCTGGAACTGCTGTGTCCGTTGGCGCAGGGCTTCACGGTGGTGATTGGTGACCACCAGCGTCATGCCGAGCCGGGTCATTCGTTCGCGGCGCTGATGACGCGGTATGCGGTGACGCATCTGCAGTGCACGCCATCGCTGCTGCGCATGTACATGGAACTGCCGGCCTTCTGCGAAGCGCTGGCCGGGCTGGACATGCTGATGGTCGGCGGCGAGGCGTGTCCGGCGCCGCTGGTGGAACGGCTGGAGCGGCACACGCGGGCGCGGTTGATCAATCTGTACGGTCCGACGGAAACGGCGATCTGGTCGTCGTGTGCGCAGCTGGGCGGTGGCCGGGCGGTCACGATCGGACGTCCGATTGCGAACACGCAGTTCTACGTTGTCGATGAAGCGCTGCAGCCGGTGCCGGTGGGCGTGCAGGGCGAATTGCTGATCGGCGGTGCCGGCGTGAGCCGCGGGTATCTGGGGCGCGATGCGCTGACGGCGGAACGCTTCGTTTATCTGGCCTCCGGTGAGCGCGTGTACCGGACCGGCGACCTGGTGCGCTGGCTGGGCAGTGGCGAGCTGCTGTACGTGGGCCGTTGCGACGCGCAGGTGAAGATCCGCGGTCACCGCGTGGAGCTGGGCGAGATCGAAGCGCAGCTGTGTACGCTGGCCGGTGTGCGCGAGGCGGCGGTGACGCTGCACGAGCCGGCGAGTGGCGAAGCCTTCCTGGCAGCGTACCTGGTGGCCGACACCGAACCCGCTGACGAGGCGGAATGGCTGCACGAATGCAAGCGCCAGCTGGCACGCGAGCTGACCGGCTTCATGATGCCGTCGGCGTTCCTGGTGCTCGACCGCCTGCCGATGACGCCCAATGGCAAGATCGATCGCAATGCCTTGCCGGCGCCGGAAGTCACGGCCGCGGAAGCCTTCGTCGCGCCACGTACGCCGACCGAAGCGGCGCTGCTGCCGATCTGGCAGCAGGTGCTCGATCGTACCGAGATCAGCGTGCGGCAGAACTTCTTCGCCGTGGGCGGCCATTCCCTGATAGCGACGCGTCTGGTCCTGGCGATCAACGCGGCGTTCGGCTGCCAACTGCGTCTTGCCGACATCTTCCTGCACCAGACGATTGCCGAACAGGCGAGCCTGCTGGATGACGCTGCGTCCGGTGCCGCCGGTTCGCCCTCCGACGCGATCGTTCCGCTCAATCGCGATCGCTACCCGCTATCGCATACGCAGCGCCGTTTGCACTTCCTGACGCAGCTGGAGGAGGGCAGCGCGCACTACAACCTGCGCGTGGCCCTCAAGCTGGACGGCGCGCTCGACCAGCACGCGCTGCTGGCAGCGCTCAACGCCCTGGTGGAACGGCACGCGATTCTGCGCACCACCTACGTGGCCGAAGGCGAAGGCGTGGAGCAGCGCGTCAATCCGCCACGGCCGTTGACGCTGGGCGTCGTCGATCTGAGTTTCCTGGCGGCATCGCCACAGGAAGCCGCGTTGCAGGCATTGATGGCGCAGGAAGCGCGCCGGCACTTCGACCTGGCATCCGAGGGCGTGGTGGCGGCGCGGTTGGCGCTGCTCGGTGCGAACCGCCACGCCGTGCTGCTGACAATCCATCACCTGGCCACGGACGGGACGTCGATGACGATCCTGACGCGGGAATTCATGGCGCTGTACGACGCGCTGCGCCAGGGGCGTCCGGATCCACTGCCGGCGCTGCCGTTCCAGTACGGTGACTTTGCCGCCTGGCAGCAGGGTGCGCTGGGCGAAGCGGTGCTGGCCGAACAGCTGGGTTACTGGCGTGAGGCACTGGCCGGGGTGCCGGTGGTGCATCGGCTGCCGCTGGACAAGCCGCGTCCGGCGCAGCCGGACTATGTGGGACACGTGCACCGGCAACGCCTGGAGGGGGAGCTGCTGGCTGGCCTGAATGCCTTGGCGCAGCGTCACGGTTGCACGCTGTTCCTGGTGGTCAAGGCGCTGTTTGCGGTGCTGCTGGGCAAGTACGCAGGCAGTCACGACGTGGTGATCGGTGTGCCGGCTGCCGGACGCAACCAGCCGGGTACCGCGTCGCTGGTGGGCTTCTTCGCCAACACACTGGTGTTCCGCCACGTGCTGGCGGGAGAGACCGATTTCGCGACGCTGCTGGAAGCGCACAAGGCGCAGGCGGCGGCGGTGTTCCGCCACCAGGACGTGCCGTTCGAGTTGCTGGTGGAAACGTTGCAGGTGGAACGTCACCTGAGCCATCACCCGCTGATCCAGGTGTTCCTGGCATTCCAGAACTACGAGCAGGAAAGCCTGGTGCTGGATGGCCTGCGGGTGGAGCCGCTGTCGTCGCGCACGCACAACATCCGCTTCGACCTGGAGCTGACGGTGCAGACGCGGGGCGATGCCCTGGAACTGCAGTGGGGTTATGCGACGGCGCTGTTCGAACGCGCGACGATCGAGCGGCTGGCGAGCAGTTTCCTGGCGTTGGCGCAGGCGGTGATCGCCGACAGTCGTCGCCCGCTGTCGGCGCTGGATGTGCTGCCGGAGGTTGATCGCCGGCAATTGGCGGCGTGGAACGCGACCGGGCGGCACTACGACGACCTGCCGCTGCCGGCGCAGATTGCCGCGCAGGCGCGGCGCACGCCGGCTGCGATCGCGCTGGATGACGGTGAGCGTCGCCTGGATTACCGCACCCTGCTGGCGCGCGCCGATGGCGTGGCCCAGGTGCTGCGTGCCAGGGGCGTGGGCCCGGGCAGCCTGGTCGGCGTGTACCTGCCGCGGACCGTGGACATGGTGGTGGGCCTGCTGGGCATCCACCGCGCCGGTGCGGCCTATGTGCCGCTGGATCCGGGTTATCCGGCGGCGCGCCTGGCCTACATCGTCGAGGACAGCGCGCTGCAGTGGGTCGTGACTGACGGTCAGTTGCGGGCGGGCCTGTCGGCGCTGTCGGCGACGGTGGAAGCGGTGCTGCTGGAGACGGTGGCCGAAGTGCCGGATGCGCCGGATCTTGCCATCGACGACGCGGACCTGGCCTATGTGATCTACACCTCCGGCTCGACCGGGCGTCCGAAGGGCGTGATGGTGGAACACCGCCAGCTGGGCAACTTCCGTGCGGCGATGCAGGAGTGCCTGGGCCTGGAGCGCGGCGTATGGCTGGCGGTGACGGCCTATTCGTTCGATATCTCGATCCTGGAACTGCTGTGTCCGTTGGCGCAGGGCTTCACGGTGGTGATTGGTGACCACCAGCGTCATGCCGAGCCGGGTCATTCGTTCGCGGCGCTGATGACGCGGTATGCGGTGACGCATCTGCAGTGCACGCCATCGCTGCTGCGCATGTACATGGAACTGCCGGCCTTCTGCGAAGCGCTGGCCGGGCTGGACATGCTGATGGTCGGCGGCGAGGCGTGTCCGGCGCCGCTGGTGGAACGGCTGGAGCGGCACACGCGGGCGCGGTTGATCAATCTGTACGGTCCGACGGAAACGGCGATCTGGTCGTCGTGTGCGCAGCTGGGCGGTGGCCGGGCGGTCACGATCGGACGTCCGATTGCGAACACGCAGTTCTACGTTGTCGATGAAGCGCTGCAGCCGGTGCCGGTGGGCGTGCAGGGCGAATTGCTGATCGGCGGTGCCGGCGTGAGCCGCGGGTATCTGGGGCGCGATGCGCTGACGGCGGAACGCTTCGTTTATCTGGCCTCCGGTGAGCGCGTGTACCGGACCGGCGACCTGGTGCGCTGGCTGGGCAGTGGCGAGCTGCTGTACGTGGGCCGTTGCGACGCGCAGGTGAAGATCCGCGGTCACCGCGTGGAGCTGGGCGAGATCGAAGCGCAGCTGTGTACGCTGGCCGGTGTGCGCGAGGCGGCGGTGACGCTGCACGAGCCGGCGAGTGGCGAAGCCTTCCTGGCAGCGTACCTGGTGGCCGACACCGAACCCGCTGACGAGGCGGAATGGCTGCACGAATGC